>JBEBVF010000025.1:0-28617 GCA_040392885.1 Paracoccus sp. (in: a-proteobacteria)
CGGCCCCCGCCGCCGCCGCTTTCGCGGCTTCGGCAGCGAGGGTCAAGGCGGGGAGGCGCCGGCCGGCAAGCCCGGCGAGGGCGTGGCGCCGTGGCAGCCCCGGCTGGTGATCGACAACGGCTGAGGCGGGGCGCCGTGCCCCCGCGCATCCAGAGGTGGCTGCCCGACTTGCCCCCCGACTCCCGGGAATCTCCGGGCGCGGACGGTGTTTGCCGCTGCGCCTGGTCGCTTCGGGTGCCCCGGACGAAAAACGGGGCCGCCCGAAGGCGACCCCGCAAGCCGGTGCCGAGCGGCGGCCTCAGCCCGCGCGGCGGGCGGCGCTGGCGTCGGGGTGGGCGCCGGTGCGGCGGCTGCGCAGTTCCTCGGCGACCAGGAAGGCCAGTTCCAGCGCCTGGCTGGCATTGAGCCGCGGGTCGCAGGCGGTGTGGTAGCGCGAGGACAGGTCGCCATCGGTCACCGCCCGCACGCCGCCGGTGCATTCGGTCACGTCCTGGCCGGTCATCTCGAAATGCACGCCGCCGGGAATGGTGCCCTCGGCCGCATGCACGGCAAAGAACTCGCGCACCTCGCGCAGCACGGAATCGAAGGGGCGGGTCTTGAAGCCCGATTCCGACTTGATGGTGTTGCCGTGCATCGGGTCGCAGGACCACACCACCGACGCGCCCTCGGCCTGAACGGTGCGGATCAGCCGCGGCAGGTGGTCGCCCACCTTGCCGGCGCCGAACCGGGCGATCAGGGTCAGCCGGCCGGGCTCGTTCTCCGGGTTCAGCTTCCAGATCAGCGCCTTGAGGTCGTCCTCGGAAATCGAGGGGCCGCATTTCAGCCCGATCGGGTTCTGCACGCCGCGGCAGAACTCGACATGGGCGCCGTCGATCTGGCGGGTGCGGTCGCCGATCCACAGCATATGCCCGGACCCGGCCAGCGGCAGGCCGCTGGTCGAGTCGATGCGGCACAGCGCCTCCTCGTATTCCAGCAGCAGCGCCTCGTGGCTGGTGTAGAAATCCACGGTGCCGAGGTCATGCGCCGTGGCTGAGGTCACCCCGGCGGCGGCCATGAAAGCCATGGCATCGCTGATGCGGTTGGCCACCTCGCGGTAGCGGGCGGCCTCGGCACCATCGGTGAAATCGGCGATCCAGCTTTGCACCCGGTGCATGTCGGCATAGCCGCCGGTCGAGAAGGCGCGCAGCAGGTTGAGCGTCGCCGCGGCCTGGGTATAGGCCATCAGCATGCGCCGGGGATCGGGCACCCGCGCCTCGGCGGTGAAGTCGAAGCCGTTGATGATGTCGCCGCGATAGGAGGGCAGCTCGACCCCGCCGATGGTCTCGGTGCCGGCGCTGCGCGGCTTGGCGAACTGGCCGGCCATGCGGCCGACCTTGACCACCGGCATCTGCGCGCCCCAGGTCAGGACGATGGCCATCTGCAACATCGCCTTGAAGGTGTCGCGGATGGTGTCGCTGCTGAATTCGGCAAAGCTCTCGGCACAGTCGCCGCCCTGCAGCAGGAACCGCTCGCCGCGGGCGACCTCGCCCAGCTGGGCCTTGAGGCGGCGGGCCTCGCCGGCAAAGACCAGAACCGGAAAGCGCGCCAGCTGCGCCTCGACCGCGTTCAATGCCGCAACGTCAGGATAATCCGGCATCTGGATGCGCGGATAGGTGCGCCAGCCGCTCCGCGTCCAGGTCGTGGCGCCGGATTCAATGCGGTTGGTCGTGGACATGACAGCCCCTCCTGAGAAAATCATCCATCCTCTATAGGCGCGCGGGCGGGCGAGGGGAAGGGGACGCTGCGTCGCAGCGGTTGCCGGCACCACCGCCGCGGCCCGGTTTCCGCCCGGTTTTGCTGGGGGCGGGGCGGCGATCGTGCTTTACTTTCGGCGCTGGCCGCCGGTATCGTTCACGCAGGATTCCCCGAGATCCTGAACAGGGAGTTGAAAATGAAAAAACTTTTGGCCGCCACCGCCACCATCGCCTTGACCGCCGGCGCCGGGCTTGCCGGCGAGGACATCAAGATGGGGATGTCGCTCGGCTATACCGGGCCGCTGGAGACGCTGGCGCCCGACATGGCCCGCGGCGCCGAGCTGGCGATGAAGGAGGTCACGGATTCCGGCCTGCTGCTGGACGGCGCCACCGTCAGCAGCGTCAAGGCCGACAGCACCTGCATCGACGCCGCCGCCGCGGTCAGCGCGGTGGAGCGGCTGGTGACCGATGAGGTCAAGGGCATCGTCGGCGGCATGTGCTCGGGCGAGACCATCGCCACGCTGGAAAAGGTCGGGGTGCCGAACGGCATCGTCATGATCTCGCCCTCGGCGACCTCGCCGGCGCTGACCACCATCGACGATGGCGGCTTCTTCTTCCGCACCTCGCCGTCGGATGCGCGGCAGGGCGAGGTGATGGCCGATATCGTGCTGGGGCGCGGCATCGACACCGTCGCGGTGACCTATACCAACAACGATTACGGCAAGGGCCTGGCCGACAGCTTCGATGCCGCCTTCAAGGCCAAGGGCGGCACCGTGACCGTCAACAGCGCCCATGAGGACGGCAAGGCCGACTATTCGGCCGAGGTCGCGGCGCTGGATGCCGCCGGCGGCGATGCGCTGGTGGTGGTCGGCTATATCGACCAGGGCGGCGCCGGCATCGTGCGCGGCTCGCTGGATGCGGGTGCCTTTGATACCTTCGTGTTCCCCGACGGCATGGTCTCGCAGTCGCTGGTCGACCGCTTCGGCACCGAACTGGCCAAGTCCTTCGGCCAGAACCCGGCCGCCGAGGGCGAGGGTCGCGACAAGTATATCGAGCTGGCCAAGGCGGCGGGTTTTGACGGCTCCAGCACCTTCTCGGCCGAGTCCTATGACGCGGCGGCGCTGATGCTGCTGGCCATGCAGGCCGCGGGCAGCAGCGATCCCAAGACCTACAAGGACAAGGTCATGGAGGTCGCCAATGCGCCGGGCGAGCCGATCCTGCCGGGTGAACTGGCCAAGGCCCTGCAGCTGCTGAAGGACGGGCAGGACATCGACTATGTGGGCGCCACCGCGGTCGAGTTGGTCGAGCCGGGTGAATCGGCCGGCACCTATCGCGAGGTCGAGTTCCCCGACGGCACCCTGAAGGTCGTCGGCTACCGCTGAGGCACCGCACGACCCGCGGGACCGGCCGGCCCGACCGGCCGGTTCCCGATCCAGCGCAGGACCGGCCGGGCCGGTGTCGCGGGGCGGCAATCGCCGACCCTGCGTCAAAGTTTACTTTTGCGTGATCGCGGGTATCGTCGCCGCAGCGCGTAGCGGCATCGGCAAGGAAAAAAGACCACAGACAGGAAGATTGGGGAGGGGAGAATGAGAAAGCTTCTGACGGCCAGCGCGGTGATGGCCCTGACCGCCGGCGCCTCGCTGGGCGGCGAGGACATCAAGCTGGGCATCTCGCTGGGCTTTACCGGCGCGCTGGAATCGACGGCGCCGGATGCGGCCAAGGGCGCGGAACTGGCGATGAAGGAGGTCACGGATTCGGGCCTGCTGCTGGACGGCGCCACCGTCGGCAGCGTGCATTCCGACAGCACCTGCACCGATGCCGCCGCCGCGGTCACCGCCGCCGGCAACCTGGTCGCCGCGGGCGTCAAGGGCATCGTCGGCGGCATGTGCTCGGGCGAGACCATCGCCACCCTGCAACAGGTTGCGCTGCCCAACGGCATCGTCATGATCTCGCCCTCGGCCAGTTCGCCGGCGCTGACCACGATCGAGGACGAGGGGCTGTTCTTCCGCACCCACCCCTCGGATTCGCGCGAGGGCCGGGTCATGGCCGAGATCGTGCGCGAGCGGGGCATCGACAATGTCGCCGTCACCTTCACCAACAACGATTTCGGCAAGGGGCTGGCCGACACCTTCCAGCACGCCTTCGAGGAGCTGGGCGGCACCGTCACCGTCAGCGCCGCGCATGAGGACGGCAAGGCCGACTATTCGGCCGAGGTCGCGGCGCTGGATGCCGCCGGCGGCGATGCGCTGATGGTGGCGGGCTATGTCGACCAGGGCGGTGCCGGCGTGGTGCGCGCGGCGCTGGATGCCGGCGCCTTCGACACTTTCGTCTTCGGCTCGTCCATGGTGGCGCAGTCGCTGATCGACCGTTTCGGCACCGAGCTGGAAAACTCCTTCGGCGAGAACCCGTCCTCCGATGGCGCCGGGCATGACAGTTTCGTGGAACTGGCGAAGGCGGCGGGTTTCGACGGCTCGGGGCCGTTCTCGGCCGAATCCTATGACGCGGCGGCGCTGATGCTGCTGGCCATGCAGGCGGCGGGCAGCAGCGATCCCTCGGTCTACAAGGACAAGATCCTCGACGTGACCAATGCGCCGGGCGAGCCGATCCTGCCGGGCGAGCTGGCCAAGGCGCTGCAGCTGCTGAAGGACGGGCAGGACATCGACTATGTCGGTGCCACCGCGGTCGAATTCGACGAGCATGGCGACCCCGCCGGCAGCTATCGCGAAGTCGATTTCCCCGATGGCAAGCTGAATGTCGTCCGCTATCGCTGAACCCGCCGGGATGCGGCGCCTCGCATGGGCCGGCCGGCCCGTGCGGGGCGGCTGCGCATCTGTGCCGACCGGCCAAGAAGATGGCAAGAGGACTCCATGATCCGGGTCGAGAACCTGACCAAGAATTTCGGCGGCTTCCGCGCCGTGGACGACGCCAGCCTGACCATCGCCACCGGCTCGATCACCGGACTGATCGGCCCCAACGGCGCCGGCAAGTCGACGCTGTTCAACGTCATCGCCGGGGTGCATGCGCCGACCTCGGGTCGGGTGACGATGGATGGCGAGGACATTACCGGCCTGCCGCCGCACCAGCTGTTCCACAAGGGCCTGCTGCGCACCTTCCAGCTGGCGCATGAGTTCCATTCGCTGACCGTGCGCGAGAACCTGATGATGGTCCCCGCCGGCCAGTCGGGCGAGATGCTGTGGAACACCTGGTTCGGCCGCCGCCGCATCGCCGAGGAGGAGCGCGCGCTGCGCGCCCGCGCCGACGAGGTGCTTGATTTCCTGACCATTTCCCATCTCGCCCATGAAAAAGCCGGCAACCTCTCCGGCGGGCAGAAGAAGCTGCTGGAACTGGGCCGCACCATGATGGTCGACGCCAAGATCGTGTTCCTGGACGAGGTCGGCGCCGGGGTGAACCGCACCCTGCTGGGCACCATCGGCGAGGCCATCGTCCGCCTGAACAAGGAGCGCGGCTATACCTTCTGCGTCATCGAGCATGACATGGATTTCATCGGCAAGCTCTGCGATCCGGTGATCGTCATGGCCGGCGGCAGGGTGCTGGCCGAGGGCTCGGCCGAGGACATCATGCAGAACGAGGCGGTGATCGAGGCCTATCTGGGCACCGGCCTGAAGAACAAGGTCCGCGCCGCCGCCGCCGCCCCGTCCGCCGGGGTGCCGGCATGAGCGCGCCCGAGCCGCAGCCCTATCTGGTCGCCCGCGACATGCGCGGCGGCTATGGCAAGGCCGACATCCTGCACGGCGTTACTCTCACCGTCGGCCTCGGCCAGATCGCGGTGATCGTCGGGCCGAATGGCGCCGGCAAGTCCACGGCGATGAAGGCGGTGTTCGGCATGTTGCCGCTGCGCGAGGGCGCGGTGCTGCTGGGCGGGCAGGACATCACCCATCTCAGCCCGCAGGAGCGGGTGCGCATCGGCATGGGCTTTGTGCCGCAGACCGACAACATCTTCCCCTCGATGACCGTTGAGGAAAACCTGGAGATGGGCGCCTTCATTCGCGACGACGCCGCCGGCATCCGCGAGACCATGGAACAGGTCTATCACCTGTTCCCGGCCGTGGCCGAAAAGCGCCGGCAGGCGGCGGGCGAGCTGTCGGGCGGCCAGCGCCAGCAGGTGGCGGTGGGGCGGGCGCTGATGACCCGGCCGCGGCTCTTGATGCTGGACGAGCCCACCGCCGGCGTGTCGCCGATCGTCATGGATGAGCTGTTCGACCGCATCATCGAGGTGGCGCGCACCGGCATCTCGATCCTGATGGTCGAGCAGAACGCCCGCCAGGCGCTGGAGATCGCCGATATCGGCTATGTGCTGGTGCAGGGCGCCAACCGCTATACTGATACCGGCGCCGCCCTGCTGGCCGATCCGGTGGTGCGGCGCACCTTCCTGGGGGGCTGAGACCATGGAGCGAATCCCGATGATCCTGGCGCTGACCCTGGCCGCCGGACCGGCCGCCGCCGCCGACCTGTGGTGCATGCCCGACCGGACCTGCAAGGCCGATCGGTGCAGCGCCTCGGCCAGCGAGGAAGCCTCGGTCCGGCTGACCGGCGCCGACAGCGCCGCGCCCGTGCTGCGCGCCGATGGCGAGGACGTGGCGATGCGCGCCCTGCGCGATGGCGCCACCGTGGAATGGCAGGGCCGCAACCGCGCCGGCGGCGAGGAGAGCCTGGCCTGGAGCCGCGGCGACGGCAGTTTCGTCTACCAGCGCCGCCTGGACGGCGCGACCTATACGGCCACCGGCCGCTGCGAGGTGCAATGATGGATATCCTCAACGCGCTGGTCGCCATCCTGAACTTCGTCGTCGTGCCGGCGCTGGCCTATGGCTCGCAACTGGCGCTGGGGGCGCTGGGGGTGACGCTGATCTACGGCATCCTGCGCTTTTCCAACTTTGCGCATGGCGACACCATGGCCTTCGGCACCGCCATCTGCATCCTGCTGACCTGGGGCTTGCAGGCGCTGGGCGTCGGCCTCGGGCCGCTGCCCACGGCGCTGCTGGCGCTGCCGGTGGCGATCGCGCTGACCGCGCTGGTGGTGCTGGCCACCGACCGGCTGGTCTATCGCCATTACCGGCGGCTGCGGGTCAAATCCATCGTCATCGTGATGGTCTCGGTGGGCGTGATGTTCGTGATGAACGGGCTGACCCGCCTGCTGATCGGCGTCGACGAGATCCGGTTCGACGATGGCGTGCGCTTCATCATCGCGGTGCGCGACTTCCGCGACTGGACCGGGCTGGAGGAGGGGCTGGCGCTGCGCGGCACCCAGGTGCTGACGCTGGTGACGGCGGTCATCGTCGTGGCCTGGCTGTTCTGGTTCCTGGGCAAGACCCGCTCGGGCAAGGCGATGCGGGCCTTCTCGGACAACGAGGACTTGGCGCTGCTCTCGGGCATCGACCCGGAGCGCGTGGTGCGGCTGACCTGGATCATCGCCTCCGGCCTCGCGGTAATCGCCGGCACGCTTTACGGTCTCGACAAGGCGTTCAAGGCCTTCAACTATTTCCAGATTCTGCTGCCGGTCTTTGCCGCCGCCATCGTCGGCGGGCTTGGCAGCCCGCTGGGCGCCATCGCCGGCGGCTTCATCGTCGCCTTTTCGGAGATCGCGGTCACCTATCCGTGGAAGAAGGTCGTCGCCTATCTGGGCTACGAGAGCGACGGGCTGCTGCAACTGCTGTCCACGGAATACAAGTTCGCCGTCAGCTTCGTCATCCTGATCGTCGTGCTGCTGTTCAGGCCCACCGGCCTGTTCCGCGGCAAGGCCTATTGAGGGGAGGCCGCCCATGTCATCCGTCACCCGTCACGCCAATGCCGCCAGCCCCTGGCGCGCGCCCGTGCTGTTCGCAGTGCTGGCGCTGCTGTTCGTGCTGGAGGGCTCGACGCGCAATGCGCTGTTTTCCGGCTCGTGGAACACGGCGCTGTCGATCCTGAACCTGGGGCTGATCTCGGCCGTGGTCGCGCTGGGCGTGAACATGCAATGGGGCTATGCCGGGCTGTTCAACGTCGGTGTCGTCGGCTTTCTGGCTATCGGCGGCCTGGCCCCGGTGCTGGTCGCCATGCCGCCGGCACCGGGCGCCTGGGCGGCCGGCGGCCCGCGGCTGCTGATCGCGCTGGTCTTCGGCTTGGTGGTGATCGGCGTCGCCGGCATCGCCTATCGCCGGCTGGCCGGCCGCTGGTGGCGCACCCTGGCCATCGTGGCGATCACCGGCGCCGGCTATCTGGCCTATCGCATGATCCTCGACCCGGCCACCGATGCCATCGAGGCCAACAACCCGGCGGCGCTGGGCTATGTCGGCGGCCTCGGCCTGCCGATCCTGGTCTCCTGGCCGGTGGGGGCACTGTTCGCCGCCGTGCTGGCCTGGGGCGTGGGCAAGGTGGCGCTGGGGCTGCGCTCGGACTATCTGGCCATCGCCACGCTGGGCATCGGCGAGATCATCGTCGCCGTGCTGAAGAACGAGGACTGGCTGGCCCGCGGCGTCAAGAACGTCTCCGGCCTGCCGCGCCCGGTCCCCTACGAGCTGGAGTTGCAGCGCAACCCGGCCTTCCAGGGCTTTGCGCAGGACTGGGGGTTCTCCGTCAACGAGGCCTCGGGGATCTGGGTCAAGCTGGGCTATACCTCGCTGTTCGTTGCCGTGCTGCTGGCGCTGATCCTGCTGTCGGAACTGGCGCTGAAATCGCCCTGGGGCCGGATGATGCGCGCCATCCGCGACAACGAGACCGCCGCCCGTGCCATGGGCAAGAACGTCACCCGCCGACATCTTCAGGTCTTCGTCATCGGCTCGGCGGTGATCGGCCTCGGGGGCGCGATGATGATCACCCAGGATGGGCTGATGTCGCCCACCAGCTACAACCCGCTGCGCTACACCTTCCTGATCTGGGTGATGGTGGTGGTCGGCGGCTCGGGCAACAACTGGGGCTCGGTGCTGGGCGCGCTGCTGATCTGGTTCTTCTGGATCAAGGTCGAGGTCTGGGGGCCGCATCTGATGGCCTGGATGACCCAGCCGCTGCCGGCCGGCCCGCTGCGCGAGCATCTGCTGACCGCGGCCCCGCACATGCGCTTCATCGCCATGGGGGTGCTGCTGCTGCTGGTGCTGCGCTTTGCCCCGTGCGGGCTGCTGCCCGAGGAATAGCGGGGGCCGCAATCGGCCCTTGCCCTGCGCCTTTCGCAAGCATAAAGCCCGGCCATGACCCAGCATCAGCGCCTTCTCATCATCGACTTCGGCAGCCAGGTGACGCAGCTTATCGCGCGCCGCCTGCGCGAGCTGAACGTCTATTGCGAAATCCATCCCTTCAATACGGTGGACGACGAGTTCCTGTCGCGCTTCGCCCCGCAGGCGGTGATCCTGTCGGGCGGGCCGGCCTCGGTCAACGACCCGGACAGCCCGCGCGCCCCGGACCGCGTGTTTGCGCTGGGCGTGCCGGTGCTGGGCATCTGCTATGGCCAGCAGGTGATGATCCAGCAACTGGGCGGGCAGGTCGAATCCGGCCACCATGCCGAGTTCGGGCGCGCCTTCGTCACCCCGGCTGCCGGCCATGCCGCCGACCCGATCTTCGCCTCGCTGTTCGCCGAGGGCCGCGAGCAGGTCTGGATGAGCCATGGCGACCGCGTGACCCGGCTGGCCCCCGGTTTCGAGGTGGTCGGCACCTCGCCCAACGCCCCCTATGCCATGGTCGCCGACCCGGCGCGGCGGCTGTTCGCGGTGCAGTTCCACCCCGAGGTCCACCACACCCCCAACGGCCGCCAGATGCTGGAGAATTTCGTGCGGCTGGCCGGGTTCACCGGCGACTGGACCATGGCCAGCTACAAGGACGAGGCCATCCGCAAGATCCGCGAGCAGGTCGGCGACAAGCGGGTGATCTGCGGCCTGTCGGGCGGGGTGGACAGCTCGGTGGCGGCGGTGCTGATCCACGAGGCCATCGGCGACCAGCTGACCTGCGTCTTCGTCGATCACGGGCTGATGCGGCTGAACGAGGCCGAGGAAGTCGTGACCATGTTCCGCGACAACTTCAACATCCCGCTGATCCATGCCGACGAGTCGGAACTGTTCCTCGGCGCGCTGGAAGGGGTCTCCGACCCGGAGACCAAGCGCAAGACCATCGGCCGGCTGTTCATCGACGTGTTCCAGAAATACGCCAATGATATCAAGGGGGCCGAATTCCTGGCCCAGGGCACCCTCTATCCCGACGTGATCGAGAGCGTGTCGTTCAGCGGCGGGCCCTCGGTGACGATCAAGTCGCACCACAATGTCGGCGGCCTGCCAGAAAAGATGGGCCTCAAGCTGGTCGAGCCGCTGCGCGAGCTGTTCAAGGACGAGGTGCGGGCGCTGGGCCGCGAGCTGGGCCTGCCCGAGGCCTTCATCGGCCGCCATCCCTTCCCCGGCCCGGGCCTCGCCATCCGCTGCCCCGGCGAGATCACCCGCGAGAAGCTGGAGATCCTGCGCAAGGCCGATGCGGTCTATATCGACCAGATCCGCCGTCACGGCCTCTATGATGCGATCTGGCAGGCCTTCGTGGCGATCCTGCCGGTGCGCACGGTGGGGGTGATGGGCGACGGGCGCACCTATGACTATGCCTGCGCGCTGCGGGCGGTGACCTCGGTCGACGGGATGACGGCGGATTACTATCCGTTCAGCCACGACTTTCTGGGCGAGACCGCGACCCGCATCATCAACGAGGTGCGCGGCATCAACCGGGTGACCTACGACATCACCTCGAAACCCCCCGGCACCATCGAGTGGGAGTGACCGCGCCCCGCCGGACCGGGTGGGCGGCGCACCCTGCCGGGAGGGGATGAATGACCCCGGCCATCCATCGTGGGTTCGGCCCCGCGATGGATGGTGGGTGATGGGCGAGACGTTCGCCCCCCGCGGCGGGCAACCCTTCGCGCCCATAGCTTTCCAGTAGCGATTTGAGCAAATGCCATCCCGCAGGGCCGGCGATGGCGTGCCTTACCGCCCACTTTTGTCGGCATCACCCCGACGCCCCGACAACCAGCCCGGATCGAAGCCCGCCCGGAAGGCCCCGGAACCGGGCCGCCTTACCGCGGGTTGACGCGCGTGCGGCGGGATGCGGTCGGCAGGCGCGCGGCACGGCAAGGACAGCGCCCGCAAGGCCGGCCACGGAGAGCGATGATGATCGAGCACTGGTCGCAGGTCGAATACCTGCACGAGACCGTCTCCAACCCGAACATCCACCTGCGCGGCACGCACAGCTATTACAGCGGCGCCTGGACCGGCAGTTTCGAGGACAGCGTGGTCCGCTATCTCTATGGCGACGCCTACAGCCGCAGCGCCTGGGTCTCGCAATGGCCGGTCGATCAGCTGCATATCGGCGATTATGTCTGCATCGGGGCCGAGGCGGTCATCCTGATGGGCGGCAACCACACGCACCGGATGGACTGGTTCAGCCTCTATCCCTTCCCCGAGGTCATCGCCGATGCCTATGCCGGCAAGGGCGATACCCATATCCATGACGGCGCCTGGATCGGCATGCGCGCCATGATCATGCCGGGCGTGGTGATCGGCGAGGGCGCGGTGATCGCCTCCGGCGCCATCGTCACCCGCGATGTCGCGCCCTATGCCATCGTCGGCGGCAATCCCGCGGTGGAGCTGCGCCGGCGGTTCGACCAGGCGACCATTGAGAACCTGCTGGCGCTGGCGATCTATCGCTGGCCGGAGGAGAAGTTCACCGCACTCCGGGCCGTGATCTGTTCCGCCGACATGGAGGCGCTGACGGCGGCCAGTGCGGCATGGGACCGCGCGCAGGGGCGGCCCTAGCCGGGGCGCCCGCCCTTGACACCGCGCGCGGCTGCCCCAAGGGTGGCCATGGCCGGTCTGACGCCTCCGGCCGCTTCGGGGCCGCGGCCGCCGAAGCCTCGCTTGCGGGCGTCCTGCCAAGAGGTCAAGGGCATGAAGGATCTGATTCCGAACTCGGTCGAGGCGCGCGATGTCGCCTATCACATGCACAGCTATACCAACGCCCGGGCGCTGGAACAGGCCGGGCCGATGGTGATCGAGCGCGGCGAGGGCATCCGGGTCTTCGACAATACCGGCAAGTCCTATATCGAGGCCATGGCCGGGCTGTGGTCGGTGGCCGTCGGCTTTGACGAGAAGCGGCTGGCCGACGCCGCCTATGCGCAGATGCGCAAGCTGCCCTATTACCACAATTTCGCCCAGAAGGCGCATGGGCCGGTGATCGACCTGGCCGAAAAGCTGATCGCCATGGCGCCGGTGCCGATGAGCAAGGTGTTCTTCACCAATTCCGGTTCCGAGGCCAATGACACCATCGTCAAGCTGATCTGGTACCGCTCGAACGCGATGGGCAAGCCGGAGAAGAAGAAGATCATCTCGCGCCTGCGCGGCTATCACGGGGTCACTGCGCTGTCGGCCTCGCTGACCGGGCTGCCGAACAACCACAAGTCCTTCGACCTGCCGCTGCCGGGCATCCTGCACACCATGTGCCCGCATTACTGGAAGGAAGGGCTGGAGGGCGAGAGCGAGGAGGCCTTCGCCACCCGCTGCGCCGACGAGCTGGAGAAGATGATCCTCGCCGAGGGGCCCGAGACCGTCGCCGCCTTCATCGGCGAGCCGATCATGGGCGCCGGCGGCGTGGTGGTGCCGCCCGCCGGCTATTGGCAGAAGATCCAGGCGGTGCTGGACCGTTACGACGTGCTGCTGATCGCCGACGAGGTCATCTGCGGCTTCGGCCGTACCGGCCGGATGTTCGCGTCGGAGACCTATGGCATCCGCCCCGACTTCCTCACCATGTCCAAGCAGATCACCTCGTCCTATTTCCCGTTCTCGGCCTTCATGCTGAACGAGCGGGTCTATGAGCCGATCGCGGACGAGAGCAACCGCATCGGCGTGCTGGGCCACGGTTTCACCGGCGCCGCGCATCCGGTCGGCGCCGCCGTGGCGCTGGAGAATATCCGTATCATCGAGGAGCGCGACCTGGTCGCCAATTCGGCCGAGACCGGCGCCTACATGCTGGCCCGGCTGGGCGAGCTGCGCGATCACCCGCTGGTCGGCGAGGTTCGCGGCAAGGCGCTGATCGCCGCGGTCGAGCTTGTGGCGCCCGAGGGCCGCGAGGTCGAGTTCCAGGCCGGTGCGCTGGGCACGCGGATGACCCGTATCCTGACCGAGAACGGGCTGTTCTCGCGCAATGTGGTGGATGCGATGGCGCTGTGCCCGCCGCTGATCATCACCCGGGCCGAGGTGGACGAGATGGTCGGCATCATCGGCCGCAGCCTGGACGAGCTGGCCGCCGGCCTCTGAACTGAGGCGGGGGAAACCGGCCATGGCGGGCCCCGGCATGTCCGGGGCCTGTTCGCGTCACGGCGCCTGGAACCAGGCCGCCAGATTGGCCTCGGTCAGCCGCTGCCGGGTCAGCGCGCCGTGGCGGGCCTGCATCCCGGCGGCGCGGCGGATCGCCGGGGGGTCGCCGCTGGCCTGCAATTCCGCGATCGAGGCGTCCTGCAGGCCCTTGAATGTGGCATAGGCATTGCCGGTCAGGTCGGCGAAGGCCGTGCGCCAGCTGCGCCCGAGCGTGGTGTTCAGCGTGCCGGCCTGCTGCTGCGCGGCCGCGGCCAGTTGCCCGCCGAGGCCGCCGGGATCGGGGTTGCCGCCCTCGGCCAGCCGACGGACGGCCTCGCCCAGCGGCGCCGCCGTGGCGCGGACGAGCAGCGGCTCGGCCATGCCGCGCAGCGCCGCGGGCACGGCCTGCAGCGCCGCATCCACATTGCTGTCGGGCTGTGTCGCCGCCTGCCGGTTGATGCTGGACAGCACGTTGATGGCGATGCCGTTGTCCTGCACGCCCTGGCCGGTCTTCATCCCGCAGGACAGCGCCAGCCCGTCGAACGCCCCGGAAAGCGCCTGCCGCACCCCGGCCAGGGCCGCCTGCCGCGCCGGGTCGCCGGCCAGCGCGATCTTGGCCTCGGCCCCCAGCCCGGCCTCGGCCGCCTGCATGCGTGCTGCGACCAGCTGCTCGATCCCGTCCGCGCCCAGCAGCCCGCCCAGCGTCAGCCCTTCGGCCCGGTCGCGCAGCTTCTGGACGATGTTCTTCTCCAGCAGGTGGTGGCGCTCCATATGGGCGCCGACGGGTCTGGACTGGGCCAGTGTGGCATAAGGGGCCATTTCCAGCTCGTTTTCCGCCAGCTCGTCGTCATAGGGCAGGTTGATGCCAGCCTGCGCGCCCTCGGCCTGCGGCGGCGGCCCGGCGGTGCCGCCAAAGATGCTGCGCAGGATCTGTTGCAGGATCGGGGTGGCGCGGGTGTTGACGTGATCGACCAGATCGGCCTCGATGGTGCCCTGCGGCAGACCGGCATAGGCGCGGGTCACCGCGTCGAGATGCGACTGCATGTCCTCGATCAGCGCCTGCGCGCCATAGCCGGCCTGCAACTCGGCCATGGCCGCCTGCCGCTGCGGATCGTCCATCGGCGCGTCGAAGCGTTTCGGCAGCCAGGCCTCGCCGTCCTGGCGGAAGCCCGCGGCCCAGTCGGCGAATTTCGCCGAGCTGGCGCCGACCTGGTTGTTGATCCGGCGCCGCACGATCAGCACCGGCAGCAGCGGGTTCGCGGGCTTGGCATCCGTCGAGGGGTTGCGCACCGCCTCGCGCAGCTGCGGGAACAGCCAGCTCCGGCCGGCTGCGCCGGCCCGCATCACCCCCGGCACCGCGATCCGCGACACCCGTGCGAGCAGGGCGAACTCGGCGATGTGGTCGCGTTCCAGATTGGCATAGACATCGGCGGGGTCGGGGGCCTCGGCCTTGGCCCGGTTATAGACCTCGCTCATCGCCGCCCAGTCGCCGGCGGCGCCCTCGACCTTGATGGTGGTGCGGATGCGGCGGCGCATGGGATAGGCGGTGCGGTCCAGCGCCGCCTCGCCGCGCGGGGCGTCGACCTGCTCGGGGGAGTGGTCGTCGACCTCGGCGGCGGCATGAGGACGGCGCGCAGCCTCGCCCAGTGCTGTGCCCAGCGCCGTGGCCTTCTGCTCCAGCCCGGCGCGGGCGGCGGGGGTGGCCCGGTTCGGCTCGCCCAGCCGGTTCAGCCGGTCCTGCTCGTCCAGCAGCGCATCGGCGGCGGGGGCGACGCGGGCGATGCCGGCGCCGCTCTCGGCCAGGCTGTGATCGGCGCTGGCCTCGAATTCGCGGGCGCTCTGCGCGGCATCCTCGCGTCGCAGCGGCTGCGGGTTGTCGCTGGCCATCATCACCGCGATGCGGCCGCCGGCATCCTCGGCCCAGAGCTGGTGCGGGCGGCCGTCCATGGCGAATGCGGCGCGCCGGGGCGGGTTGCCGCGGCGGAACCGCTCGACCAGCCGGGCGATCAGCTTCTTCACCTTGGAGACCACCCAGTTCAGCAACCGGTCGAAGGCGGCATGCACCCGGGCGCGCAGGTTGGTGATGATGCGGCGGATGGTGCCGCCGATATCGGGCAGCCCCAGCAGCCGCACCAGGAACGAGATGATGATCGGAATGGTGCGCGCCATCGATGCCTCGACGGCATTGGCGGCATCCGACAGCTGGCCGCGCGCGATCTTGCCCAGCGAATCGAAGACCGAGGCGGCGAAATCCAGGATCTGCTGGAAGCGTTCGACGAAGAACACGATCAGGTTGTAGATGGTCAGCAGGATGTCGATCAGCGCCCCGGCCGGGTTCGACCAGGCCACCAGCTTGCGGATGCCGGCCTGTACGGCGGCGCGCACCACCCAGTCGCGGATGCCGTTGAGCACGGTCATCTGCAGGTTCTGGACGTAATCCAGCAGCTTGCGCCACAGCCCGGCCAGGCCCTCGCTGCGCAGGATGGCGACGGCCTCGATCAGGCGCTCGACCACGCCGACCTTGACCTCGCCATGAGGGTCCAGCGCGCGGACGATGCGCGGCCGCAATTGCGGATAGGTCAGGCCCATGACCTGAAGGATGACCGAGATCACCCCCTTCAGGTCCAGCCTCGCCGGCAGCTGCACGCCCATCTCGGTGAGCGGGCCCAGCACCCAGGCCAGCAGCCCGGCCTTGATATGCTTCCAGATGCGCTCGCCGAAACCCTGGATGCCGCGCGCCACGGCGCGGATCAGGTTCTGGGCAAAGCGCATCGGGTCGGCGACGATCAGCTGGATGGTGTCGCCGATGCCCCTGATCTTCTCCCAGACCTGCCGCCCCATCGGGCCGAAGCCGATCACGAAGCCCTCGGCGACCAGTTCGGCGATGACCCGCAGCACCGTGCCGCCGAAGGCGAGCAGGTCGTTGAAGAACGGCAGGAAGATGGCGCGGAAGCTGGCGACCGGCGACAGCCAGTCGAATTCGTCGGCGGCGCGGGCAAAGGTGGTGCGCACGCGCTCCCAGGTGATGTCGTGGCGGATCAGGCCGGCCCTGATCTCGGCAAAGCCGCGCTCCAGGGCGCCGGACTGCTTCATCTGCTCGAAGGTATCCTGCGCACCGATGAAGCGCATGAAGGCGCCGACATAATCGGCGGCGCTGGCGGTCACCGTCTCGCGCGTGAACAGGCGGCGGCCGGTGACCACCTTCATCACCTGATAGCTGTCGAGGCGGTCGGCCAGCTGCTCGGCCCCGCGCGCCAGCATGCCGGTATCGGCCTGGTCGTCGGCCAGCCGGCGCAGCGCGGGGGTATGGGCGGCAACCGGCGCCGGCACCGGCGGGCCGCGCGGCTGCCGGGGCAGCAGCTCGGGGCGGCGACGGTCGGCAGGCTGACGGTCGGCAGGCCGGGACGGGCGGCCGGGATCGCCGCGCCGGACCCGGCGCGGCACGGCGCGCTGCTGGATGGTATGCACCACCTCATGCGCCAGCAGGCGTGGGTCGGCGCGGTCGGCGGGGCTGCGCAGCCAGATGCCGGCGCCATAGGCAAAGGCCCGCGCCCCGATGGCCTGGCACAGGGCTGTGGCCTCGGCACCCTGATGCAGCCGCAGGCCGGAGAGATCGACGCCCAGCCGCGCCTCCAGCCGCGCCCGCAGGGGGGCGGGCAGGGCGCCGCCGCCGCGGGCGCCGCGGATGCGGGCGGCCAGCGGCGCGGCCAGCGCAAATCCGGCGCCATGGCCGGGCAGGAATTTCGGTTGCACCGCCTGCCCCTCGGCCAGCGCCTGGAAATCGCCGGCGGCGAATTCGTCCAGATCGCTTTCCTCCTTGCCGGAGACGCTGACCTCGGACTGGTTGCCGGGCAGGGCAGGGACGGCGGCGAGGCTGTCGGTATTCGGCTGGCCGCCCTGCGCGGTCGTGCGCTGCACGCAAAAGGGGGTCGTGCGCTGCACGCAAAACGGCTGCACATGCGCCGCCGTCGCCCGTTGCAAGCCGGACACCGCCGCGTCGGGCGGCAAGTCGTGGCCCATGCCGGGCGCCGCCCCCTGCGGCCTGTCATTGTCCACCGCCAGCACCGGCCAGGGCGGGCCGCGGGCCTGCGCGGCCGGCAGGTCGGGCTCATCGCCTTCCTTGCGCTCGCCCTCCGGCTTGGTCTTGTCGCGGCGCTCGCGCGGGCTGTCCTTCAGCACCGCCTCGGCCACGCGATCGGCCTCGACCTCGGCCCGGTCGGTCCTGGCGCCGACGGCGATGCTGCCGGCGGGCGGGCGCAGCAGGGCGCCCAGATCCTGACGCTCGCCGGCCAGTTGCGGAGCGGCGGGCCTTGCCGGTTTCGTGGCCGGCAGCTGGCGCTTCTTGCGGTCGGTCTCGGTGGCGCTTCGGCTCATGGCGGCCTCCCTAGAAACGGTCGATCTGCGGGTTCGGCGGGTGGTTCAGATGCCCCGACAGCCGCACCCATTGCCTCAGCCGGTCGGCCTCGGTCTCCGGCAGATGCACCGCCGGGCAGAGCGGCGCCTTGCCCTCGGTCTTGTCGCTGGCCGGAAACACGCTGTTGGTCAGAAACACCCAATGGCCCTGGCGGAAGCGCTCGTCCTCCTGCGCGATCATGCGCAGCGGCAGGCTGCGCAGGCTCAGGCAATGGCGGAACAGGAAGGCGGAATTGCCCTCCACCCGCAGCTTCGGCCCGCAGATGCCCTGCAGCAGGATGGCGGCGAAATGCGGATAGTCGGGCTTGCCGTTGCCCTGCAGGATGTCGCGCGCCCGTTCGGGGTCGTCCTCGGGGGCCAGCTGGGCGATGTCGTTGTCCAGCACCGACAGGTCGTCGCAGCCGCCCAGGGTGATCGGCGAGCGCGGCAGTTCGGCCGCATCGGCGAAATTGTCGAAGGGCGGCGCCTTTACCGGCTGGTTCAGAAAGCGGCGCAGGATGCTGTTGGCGCGGATCACCGATCTGGCCGGGCTGGGGGTGCAGAACTGCTTGCCGGGGGTGTTGCGGGCGAACTGGTCGATGGCGGTGTCGATGTCGAAGAAGGCATTGCCCTCGATCCAGATCGGCAGCGTCCGGTAGGTCCAGACCAGCACCCCGGTCGTGGGCAGGCCCTGCGGCGCCGCCTCCGGCTCGTCGCGCAGCGCCGGGCCGACGGCACCGACGAAATCCTCCAGCCCGCGGCCTCGGACCAGCCTGTTGCGCGCGTCCAGCAGCAGTTGCGCCGGCCGCGGCGGCGGCAGCCCTCGGCCGGGCAGGTCGGGAATGTCGGGCTGGCGCGGCGGCGGCTCCGGCCCGTCGACCGGATGGCTGGTGCCGCCGCCGGCATCGAGGATCGCCTGCACCTGTCCGGTGCCGAGGCCGCGGACCGGGGTGATCCGGCTCTCGCCGCGCGGGGTCAGCAGCGCGGTCAGCGCCGGATAGTCGCCCTGCCGGGCCAGATCGCGCAGGCCGCCGCGCCCGTTCAGCGCCGGGGTGCCGCCGGTTTGCGCGAGGATCGCCGTCATCTCGGCCTCGGCCAGCACCTGGCTGGCCTCGTTCAACTGCATCACGCTCTGCCGGACCTCGGCAAAGCTGTCGAGGCCGCGGGGCGCCTCGCCGCCGGCGACCAGCGGCAGCGCCGCCTGCCAGAAGCGGGCGGCGGCCGGGCGCTCGGCCGGGGCCACCGCGCCCAGATCCAGCAGCAGCTCGGCATTGCCGGGATAGGGGGCATAGAGCCCCTCGGCGATGCGGGCCTCGCGCGCCGGGGTGCGGCGCACGGCGCCGACCTGCGCGGCCAGCCGCCCGGCCAGCCTGAAGCGGTCCTTCAGCCCGTGGCTCTGCAACCCGTCGGCGCGGAACTCGCAGCCTTCGACGCGCAGCAATCGGCCCTCCTCCAGCACCGCCAGCCCGCAGCCGCCCTCGTCCAGCCGGAACAGGCAGTCGCGCAGGCCGATCTCGGGCCGGCCCTCGATGCCCTTCTGCGGCGCCACCATGATCGCCTGGGCAAAGGTGGGCGTGGTGGTGCGCAGCCGCAGGTCCAGCCTTTCGGCCGAGACGCGGCCGATGCCCAGCATCGCCAGCAGCTGCTGGGGCGCCGCCTTGTCGCCGATCTTCAGCATGGCGTCGATGCCCAGCGCCTCGATGCGGACCGAGGCGAAGCCCAGAAAGCCCAGCAGGCCGGTGCGGTCGCGCAGTTCGGCGGCGGCCTCGATCAGGCTGACCCCGCGCCCGGCACCGCGCAGCACCAGATTGCCGGTGCCCTCCAGCAGGATCGGCCGCTCCAGCGTCCAGAACCCGGCCGGCAGGCAGACCAGCGCATTCAGGTCGGGCTGCTCCTGCAGCCGCTTGCGCAACTCGTCGAGCTGTTCGGTCAGCGGCCGGTCGGGATCGACGAGGAGGGTGCATTGGCAATCGCCGCCGCCGCCTATGGGCCGCGCGAATAGCAGGTCCAGCGCCCCCTGCACCGTCACCGCCGGCTCGCCCGAGCGGGCATTGTCATAGGCGATGTCCAGCGCCTCCAGTTCGGTCAGGGCCGGGAAGGCGCGGGCGCGCAGATCCGGCATCTCGGCATTGCGCAGCGCATTGGCCTGGATCACGCCCAGATAGGCATAGTGATGCGCGGTCTCGACCGGCTCGGGACGCCAGATCAGCTTGTCGCCGGCGTCGTTGGCATATTCGCGAATCTCCACCGACCAGGCGTCGCCGGGCAGCACGAAGGGCGCCCCGGCCAGTGCCGCAGTCTCCAGATCCAGCGCCAGCCCGCCCAGCACCAGATGCAGGTGCCAGCGGCCGCCGGCCTGGGCGATGGTGCCGGAAAGCGAGCGGGTGCCGACCGGCACCGGCGCCAGCGCCGCCACGCCGAGGTCGATTTCCGCCGCCCCGTCCCAGACCCGCAGGAAGGCGCCGGCGGGGGCGGCGGCCAGCGCGGCCTCGACCGTGGCGCGGTTGTGCAGGCTGGCGCGGCGCTCGGTCATCGGCTCGGTCCACAGGCCGATGCGCTGCTCGGCCACCGGGTCGGTCAGTTCGAACACGGCGGTGTCGAAGGCGCTGTCGGCCAGCAGCGCCGCGGCCTGGCCGGCAGGCAGCTCGACGCTGCCATTGTCGCGCGACCATTTCAGCACCAGTTTCATCGCCGCCGGCGGACGCGGCCGCACCGGGGCGGCGTCCAGCACCGGGCGGTTGAGCGGCGAGGCATGGACCTCCAGCCGGAACAGGTGGTTGCCGGCATCCAGATGGGGGTCGGCCAGCGCCGTGGCGCAGGGGTCGCAGATGTCGGGGGCCACCACCTCGGAGTCGAAGGCTGCGGCGGTCAGGCGGAACTCGCCATGCGGGGGCAGCCCGGTCTCGATGCGGGCGCGATACTCGGCATCCGTGGCCGGTGCGCCGGTCAGCCGGGCGATCTTCAGCTGCGCCAGCGCCTCGGTGCGGGTGCTGGTTTCGGCCGACAGGAAGGCCGGGTCGACCAGCCGCCCGTCCACCGCCGGCCCGACATGCAGGTGCAGCAGGTCGGCATAGAGGGCATAGGCGCCGGCGGTGTCGGTAAAGGCCGCCAGCCCGGCCAGGTCCGCCTGCCGATGCAGCAGGTCGAGGCCGGCGGGATGGGTCAGGGGTGCGGACCCCTCCAGCCGCAGCTCGGCGACATGGCCGTCCGCCACCACCTTGCCGGGGCGCAGGGCGGTGGCGTGGCGATGCGCCGAGGGGCTGTCATGCGTGGCAACCGCCAGCACGCCGCCGGTCCGCGGCACGCCGGTGCGGATGGCGGTATCGCCCAGGTTCGTGGTGTTGCGCAACTGGATCGCCATGCTTTCGCGCTGGTCGGCATCGGTCACCATCGCGCTTTGCGGCAGCACCAGCTGGGAATAGCGCCGCCCCGGCTGATGCGAGTATCTGCTGGCATTTCCGCTCATCGGGGTCTCCTCCTGCGGCTCAGCCCGGGGCCGCCGGCAGGGGCGCCAGCAACCGGGTGTCGTAATGGCCGAAGACATGCTGGCCGGCGGGCAGATAAAAGCGCGCCTTGCGCAGCGCCGCCGCCAGCCGGGCCAGCGGCCAGTCGTCGTGAAGGGCGCCCATCTCGCCGCCATCCTCGGCACCTTGGGCAATCTCGGGCGGGTTGCAGTCGGAAAGCACGCCATAGCCCGGCTCGCCGAGGATCGGGGCGGCGTCGCGGACCGTGGTGCCGCCGCGCGTGGCGCAGGGCAGGCGCAGGAACTGCGCCCGGCCCCAGATGCTGCCGCTCAAATGCACATGGGTGGGGATGAAACCCGGCGGCAGCAGGCAATAGCGCAGGCAGCCCGGCTTCGGCGTGCCGTCCCCGGCCACGGCCAGCGCGCCGGCAAAGATCACCTCGGAGGCCCGCGTCACCGGCAGCACGGCATCGCCGAGGATGGTGCAGTATTCCATCGTCACCACGGTCCCCGGCACCGCCAGATTGGTCAGCGCCACGCTGTCGAAGATGCAGTTGCGGGCGCTGATGCGGGCGGGCAGGGCGTCGGGCGCGGCCGGCCCGGCCAGCCGGTGGATGGCGCAGTTGCGCAGCGTGACATCGGTGCCGCCGGCAACGCGCAGTGTGCCGGCGAATTTCAGCCCCTCGATCACATGCAGCCCGGCCGGGTCGGCATTGGCCGGGCTCAGCGTCACCGCCGCCGTGCTGTCATGGAAGGCGCCGGCGCGCGCCACGCCCTCGGGCAGGTCGTCCGGGTCCGGCCGCCCGGCCAGGATCCTCGGTGCCGCCAGCCGCACCTCCGCCCCGGTGAACATGCCTTGGGGCGGGCGCACGAACAGCGTCACCGCATCGGGCCGCGCCAGGCAGGACAGCCGCGGCCGGTGCGGGGCCGGGCCGCGGATGTCGGGGGTGCGCAGGCTGCGGTCCTCGTAGCTTTGCGGAAAACAGGGGCGGCCGCGGCGATGGGCGACGACAAAGCCGGCCAGATCGCCGGCGGCGCCGCTGCCGGTCAGCGGCCGGGTCTCGGCCTCCGGGCGCTCGATCCCCGCCGCCACCGCCCGCATGGCACGGCGCGAATCGGGGGTGCCGACCGCCAGCCCCTCATGCGCGCCGGGCCGGGTGGCGGCAAAGCCGGTGACATGGGTGGCCGGGTCGGGGGCGGGCAGCGGCTCCTGCAGGATCGCGGCATCGGCGGGGTGCCAGCGGCCGGAAATCTCGCGCTGGGTCATCGGGGGGCGGCGCAGGTCGGGCAGACGCAGCACCCGCGCCATGCCGGGCACCACCACCACCGGCGTGCCGGTCAGCATCTCGGCCGCCACGTCCACCGCCACCTGGGTGCCCCGCCGCCGCGCCACCCAGATCGAGGCCGACAGCTCGCGCCGCCGGCTGGCCGGGTCGGGGGCGACCAGCTCGACCCCGAACAGCTGCGCCACATAGGGCAGCAGCCAGCCCTGGATCTCCGCCTCGTCGCCGGGCCGGCCGGCCGGATCGAGGAATCCGTCGGCATAGAGCTGCATCAGCGTGGCGTCGAACCGGTCCAGCAGATGCCCGAAGCCGAACAGGAAGGCCTCCAGATCGCCCAGCCGCCCCGTGGCCGGGTCGCGGTTGTCGAACAGCCGCATCGCCTCGGGCAGTTCGCGATAGAGGATGCGGCCGGCGCGGGAATGGAAAAGCGGATGGCTCATGGCGCGCCCTCCATGGCCCAGTCGATGGTGACATGACCGGCTTGCTCAATGAACACGGCGGTGCGGCGGTCGGGGACCAGCGCCTGCAACGCCCCGGAGGCGGCGAGGATGCGGCGCGGGCCGCTGCCGGCGGCAAAGCGCGGCTGCAGGGTGAACACCAGATGCGCCACCATGGGATGCGCCTCGATGGCGGCGGTCAGTTCGGTGGTGAACAGGGTGCGGCCCAGCGTGCGGGCCTCCAGCGAGAAGCGGGTCATCAGGATGGCCCGGATCTCGTCCGCGGTCTCCATGCTGCGTGGATAGCCGGGCTTCAGCGTGACCACGGCGCGGCCGCCGACCGGGGCCGGGGTGAAGTCGTCGATCTGCAATCGCGTGCCGGGCAGGGCGCGGGCGGCCAGATAGGCGGTCAGTTCGGCCCGCAGCGGCGCCACCGGGCCGCCGCCGGCCGGCACCACCGCCAGCACCACCAGCGGCCGGCCGAGCGAGCCGGCCTCGCGCCGCAGCTCGGCGCCGGCATGCCAGATCGCGGCATGGCCGGCGGCCAGCCGGGCGAAGTCCTCGGGTGCCAGCGCCCGGTCCATCAGCGCGAACTGGCTGCCGCCATTGGCGCGCAGCGCCGCCACCCCTTCCAGGTCGGCGCCGAATTGCGGCGCCAGCGGCTGCAGCAGCGCGGCCACCGCCGGATGCCGGGGCACGGGCTTGGTGATCGACAGCGGCGGCACGGCATTGCCGGCCTTGCCGGCGCCGCTGCGATAGCGGGTCAGGCGCAGGTCGTCGGTGCCGGTCGCCACCCGCGTCAGCAGCCGGATCTGCGCATCGCCGCGGTCGGTCAGCTGCACGACATAGGAGGGTTGCAGCGGGTCGGCCGCCTCGGCGCTGGCCACCTGCCGCAGCAGCCGGCCCTGGGCGGTCAGCTCCAGATCCGCGGCCACGCCGCCGGGAAAGGCCGGGTCGGGCCGGGTCGCGACCGGGCCGGGCGGCAGGTCCAGCACCTGCCCGTCGATGGCCCCGTCGCCCGAGCCCAGCACCTGCTCGGGCAGGGACTTGCCATGCCCGGTCAGCAGGGCATTGCCATGCACCAGCACATGGCCGCGCCGGAACGGCGGCAGGATCGACGGCGCCTCGGCCAGGGTCAGCACCGGGTTGCCGGCGGCATCGCTCGCGGCCGTCCGCACGGTGACGGCGGCGGCCAGCGGCGCCGTCCCCGCGGCCAGCGTCTCGGGGTCGGCGGCCAGCAGCAGCCGGCGCCCCGGCCGCAGCAGGTCGCCACCGCTGGCCGGGGCCGGCAGGGTCAGCACCGCCGCCGCCTCGCCTGCCGCGAATAGCGGCGCATCCGAGCGCCGCAGATGCGCCAGCCCGCTGTCGCCGGCAAAGCCCAGCGACAGCGCGGCGATGTCGTTGACCGTGGCGCCGGTCGGCAGCGCCAGCCGCATCGCCCAGCCGCTGCCATGCGCCTGCACGCCCTGCGCCGGCGCCGCCCACAGCCGGCCGTCGCGCAGCCGCATTGCCACCGCCGCGCCATCGGCCACCCCCGCCGGCCGGGCACCGGCCAGATAGACCCAGTCAGCGGCGAGGCTCTGCAACTCCCCCACCGGCTCGGCGCTTTCCGGGATCACGTAATCGCCCAGCACCAGCCGGTCGGGGGCGCCCGGCGGGTGGCCCTCGGGGTTCTTGACCACCACGCTGCGCTGCGCGGGAAAGACCGCGGTCAGCCCGGCGGGCCTCGGACGGCTCACCCGCACGTCGCGGCCGCGGACCTCGACCACCTCGGCCAGCCCCTCGGGCAGATAGCCGATCCAGTTCACCGTCGATACCACGGTGGCAAGGCCGCTGCCGACCGCGGTGACCCCGGTGCCCGAGACGGGCGGCGGCGGTGTGCCCGAGCCGGAGGGCGACGGCGCGGGCGCGGCCGCCGCCGTGGCGGTGCCCGTGCCCGTGCCGATCGTGTAGATGGCGGTGATGACCATCGGCAGGATGGTGAAGCGGTCGCCCAGCGCCGGGTCGGTGCTGAAGCCCAGCACCTGCCCGACATAGCATCTGGTATCGGCCTCGAAGTTCAACCAGTAGGAGCCGGTCGGGCGCGGCACCACGGTCAGCGCCGGCGCCAGATGCAGGCGCGCGCTCTGGTAATGCCCGCTCACCGGCCGGGCGCCGCGCCGCAGCTCGGCCCGCGCCTCGGCCTTGCTGGTGCGGATGACCTCTACCCCCTCCAGCGCGGCGCCATCGGCCAGCACGCCGAGGCTGCCGGCCCCGGCGGCGTTCAGGATCGACGGCGCGCTGAGGGTCAGCGCCGTCGCCCCGGCCGGGATCGGGTCCAGCCGCTGATCCCAGCCCAGCGGCCGCAGCGCATTCAGGCCGGGGTCCACGGTCAGATCCTCCAGCGATTCGAAGGTCAGCAGCGGCCCGCCGTCTCGGGGCACATGCTCGGCGGCAAAGCCGCGCGGCAGCACCTGCCGCGCCGCCTCCGGCTTCATCAGCACCGCCAGCGGCAATTGCGCCGAGGAGGGCAGGCTGGGCCGGAAGGCGATCATCTCCAGCAGGCGGCGCAGATGCGGCTCCTGCGTGGCGGTGCCCAGGAACCCCTCGTTGGCATAGGCGTTCAGGGTCTCGGTCAGGATGTGGAAGGCCCGCACGAAGGCGCGCGAGATCTGGGCGCCGTGATCCAGCGGCACCGCGTCATATTGCGCCCGCAGCGCCGCCGCATAGCTGGCGGCGCCCCGCACATAAGCCTGCGGCGCCGGCTGCGCCCAGCGGCTGTCCAGCGCCCGCATTGCCGTCCCGATCGGCACGCCGCCGGGCAGGGTGCCGTCCTCGAACCCCTGCCGCCAGATATCGGGGTCATCCGAGGCGGTGGCGCCGGGATTGCCGGCATAGAGCAGCAGATGCGCCACGCGCAGATATTCGCGCCATTCGGCGGCGCCGCCCTCGACATAGCGGAAACGCTCCAGCCCGGCGCGGTTCCAGCGCGTCAGGTCGCGGACCGGGATCGGCGTGCCGGCGATCCTCATCCCACCTGTCCCCCCTGCAGGCTGAGCAGCACATAGCCGGTCTCCGAGCTGGGGCTGACCGGGTCCAGCGTCAGCGCCTCGTCGCGGCCGGGGCGCAGCACGCCGGTGGCGGTGGCCTCGGTCCCCGGCCGCCCGGCGATCTGGAGGCGGTTGACGATCACGCCGGTGACGCCGGGAACGGCCATCAGCGCCTCCTCGACATCCGACAGGTAAAGCACGTCGCCAAAGCCGAAATGCGCCGGGTCGAACAGGCGGCCGGGCGCGGCGGACAGCACCGCGCGCACCTCGGCCTCGACCTCCGAGCGGTAGAAGCTGGCCGCCACCTCGACGCAGAGGCGGATGAACACCCCGACCCGGCGCCCGTCCAGCAGCCGCAATTCGGTGCCCAGCGGCAGCAGCGGCGCGGTCACCCGGGCGATGGCGGTGCGCAGGGTGAAGCCGGCCAGCGCCGCCGGCGTCAGCAGCAGCAGCGGGTGCACGGATTGCCCCGGCGGGATGGCGCGGCTGCGCACCGCCATGATCCATTCGGTGAACGCGGCGCGGTGCGGGCCGATCTCGTCCACGCGGTCATGCAGGCGCAGCCCGGTCTCGGTCAGCAGGGTGACGGCCTCGTAGATGCCGAAGCCCCCGGCCATGCGGTGCCGGGTCTCGGCGCGGGCGATGATCGGGCAGGTGGCCAGGAAATCCGCCAGATCCTCCAGCGTGATGAACGAGCGGATCTCGCCCAGCCCGGCCAGCCCGGCGGCGCGGGCCACGTCCATCAGCTGCGGCCGCGCGGTCAGCGCCGCGACCAGCGGGCGGATGCGGTCGCCGCCGTCGAAGCCATGCGCCTGCCGCTCGGGCGGGGTCAGCTCGGCGCGGACCGCGGCATGGGCGGGGTCGATGCCGTCGATCATGGTCAGCAGCCGCACCAGCGAGGCCGGGATGCGGGCCAGCGCTACGAACCGCTCGGCGAACAGCGCATCGAGGCCGTGGCTGGCGCGGTCCAGCCCCGCCGCCAGCACCTCGACGATGGCCAGTTCCTGATCGGCCTCGGTCCAGCGCAGCCGCTCGGGATCGGCGGCGGCCAGATCCTCCAGCATCACCCGCCGGAAGCCCTCGAAATCGCGGGCGGTCCAGTCGAAATTGTCGGGCACCGGCACCGGGTCGCGCAGCGGCACGATGCGCCGGCGTCCGCAATCCGGGCAGCCATCGGCAAGGAATTCCAGCACCGGGACGGGGCGTTCGGCCATGCTAGCCTCCCCTGCCGGCGGGGATGGACGGGCGGCGCGGGGCCGGGAGGGGCCGTTGGGACAGGGTTGCCGGCATGCTAGCCTCCCGGGCCCTGGCTGCCCGGCGGGATCAGCGCGCCGCTGGAGATGGTGAAGGTCACCTCCTCGGTCAGGTTCAGTGCCGCCAGCCGGTAGCGGATCAGGATGTCCAGCACCTCCGGCTGCCCGCTGCGCGGCCCGACGGTGACCAGGATCGAGCCCGGTTCGGCCTCGCCGCGCAGCGCCTCGGCGACGCCGGCGGCCAGCGCCGATTCCACCCGCGCCCAGAGTTGCGGCGACATCGGCAGGAACAGCAATTGCTGGGCGCCGATACCGAAATCGGGCAGGAACACGCGCTCGCCGGGTTGGGTCAGCAGGATCTGGGCGATCTGCTCGCGCACATGGTCGATGCGGCCGGAGCGCGCCGCCCCCTCGCCGGTCATGCGGAAGGGAAAGCTCAGATAGCGCGCCGATCCGCGCAGCCGTTCCGTGGCCATGTCAGCCCCCTTCCCACCCGTTGCCCGGGCGGGGAAGCGTCCCGGCCCGGCATTGTTTCCCGTGGCCCGCCGCCCGGCCGAGCGGCCCGGCTGCCGCGCCGGGATGGAGCGCGGAGGCGGGGCGTCGGCGCCCTCCCGCCGCCCGCGGCCGCTTTCCCGGGTTCTCCGCGCCGGGCTGCGCCCCCGCATCCGCCCGCATCCCCATGCCGAGGTGCCCCGTCGCGCCGCGCGGCGCGTGGCCGGGACGCCGGGGTGATCCGCAGGGCCGTTGGTGTTCCATCCTAGGCCCCCCTCACCTTGTTCAGCGCCACCGCCGCCACCGGCGCGCCGGGCGGCACCGGCGTTCCCGACGGTCCCACCGCGGTCGGATGCGTATGCGACATGAACACCGAATTGATGAACGCCTCGGCATTCAGCAGCGAGGAGCCCGCGCCCTTGCCCAGCGTCACGCTGTCGCCATCCAGCGCGATGGTGCCGCCGGTGACGGTCACGCCCGAGGCGGTCAGCTCGATCTTCACGGCGTCCAGCGCCAGGGTGACGGCGCTGTCGGTCATCTCCAGCCGGCCCTTGCCGTGGTCGGTCAGCCGCACGATCTTCTGGTCGGGGTCCAGCATCAGCACGGCGCCCTCATGATCGGTCAGGGTGATGACGCCATCGGGGTCGATGACGATCTCGCCGCCCCGGGGATGGCGCAGCACCAGCCGCTGCCTGCCGCCATCGTCGGGGGCCTTGCGGTCGTCCTCCAGCCGGATGGCGATGCCCTGTTCGGTGCGGATCAGGTGCAGCGTGCCGGAATCGCGGTCGAAATCGGCGGGCGGGGCGAAATCGCCGCCATCCTCGGCCTCGTCGGGGTAATAGACCCCGCTCCAGACCGGGGCCTGGGGCGAGCCCTCGATGAACTCCACCAGCACCTGGCTGCCGATGGCCGGCACGAAGATCGCGGCCTCGGAGGCATTGCCGCCCAGCGGGAACTGGCCCGGCGCCCATTTATGGACATCCGGCCCCAGCACCGAGGGCACCATGACCAGCAGCCGGCCGCGCCGGCGCGGGTCCTTGTTGTCCATGACCACGCCGCGATATTTGCCGTAAAAGCGGTCGTGCTGCGCCTTGAGCAGCGCCGCCACGGTGCCGATGTCGCTGTCCTGCGGCATGGCTCAGCCCCCGCCCGCGAGAGGTCCGGTCCGCATCCCGCTCCCGGTGCCGGCGGAGCGGAGGTGCCCCGGCTGCTGCCCGCCCATGCGGCAG
>JBEBVF010000026.1:0-28050 GCA_040392885.1 Paracoccus sp. (in: a-proteobacteria)
AGCGCCTGCAACAGCCGGTTGCGGGTCTTCTGGTTACGCAGGATCGCCATGATCTCCCTCCTTCTTGCCGGCCGTCAGCGGTGGCGCGGCGGGATGCCCGGCGACGCGCATCCCGCGCCCGAAAAACCGCCGCGATGCACGCCCGGCCGGAGGCACCACAACCATCGCATCACCCACCATTCCGCGCCGCATCCCCCATAGGATATCTTCGCCTTGCGACGCCGAAGTGCCGCATTCCGCAGCGGCGTGCCGCACACACCAGAGCCCGCCGCGATGCGCAACAGACCGAGGCACCACAACCACCGCACCACCCCCCGCATTCCGCGCTGCATGACTCACAGGGTGCCTTCCCTCCTCCGAACCCGCAGCGTCCCGTTCCGCAGGAAGCGCGCCGACAAGCACCAGAACCCACCGCGATGCACGCCCGGCCCGAGGCACCACAACCATCGCACCACCCCCCGCATTCCGCGCCGCATCGCCCACAGGGTGCCTCCCCCCTTGCGAACCCGCAGCGCCGCGTTGCGCAGGAGGCCTGCCGGCACACAGCGGCACCCGCCGCGATGCGCGCCGGACCCGGCCCGCGGCACAACCACATCGCCCGGGCCCCGCGTGAGGGGGACCGGGGCGCGCGGCTCAGTCGATCAGGTAGGGATAGAGGACCCCGCCATCCTTCCACAGCGCCGTCATCTCGCGCTCCATCTTGTAGGGGGAGCCGGCGCCGAGATTGCGGTCGAAGATCTCGGCGTAATTGCCCATCTGCTTGATGACGTTGTAGGCCCAGTCGTCCGACAGCCCCAAAGGCGCGCCCATGCCGGGATTGACGCCGAGGAACTTGGCGATCTCGGGGCTGGGGGGATTGGCCTTCACCTCATCGACATTCCCGGAGGTGATGCCTTCCTGCTCGGCGAACCACAGCGCCGACAGCGTCCAGTTGATGATGTCCACCCAGTTGTCGTCGCCCGAGCGCATGATGATGACCTCGGGCTCCAGCGCCAGCACGTCGGGCAGCAGGTCATGCTCCTCGACATTGCCCTTGGCGGCGCGGGCGATGGCTAGGACCGGCCCCCATTGCGTATAGAGGTCGCAGCGGCCCGAGAAATAGGCGGCCTCCAGCTCCTCGGTCTTCTCGATCAGCACCGGCTCCAGCGTGATGCCCAGCTTGTCGGCATAGGAGGCGATCTGCTGCTGCTGGGTGGTGCCGGCCGGGATGCAGACGGTGCCGCCATCGGCGTCCTTCAGCGATTCCAGCCCCAGCTCCTTGTGGGCCATGATCTTGGTGGTGCCGAGGTAATAGGACAGCGAGAATTGCAGCCCCAGTTCGGCATCGCGCGACAGCGTGGCGCCCGAAGCCTTGGCCACCAGGTCGACCTCGCCCGATTGCAGGGCCGGCCAGCGCTGCGCCCAGCTGATCGGGACGATGGTGGTCTTGGCCGGGTCGCCGAAGACCGCGGTGCCCACCGCCCGGCACAGGTCGATGTCGAGGCCCTTCCAGTTGCCCTTGTCGTCCACCTCGGCAAAGCCGAGATAGGAGCCGTCATGCCCGGTGCAGAGCAGGTTGCCGCGCTCCTTCACCGTCTTCAGCGTGTCGCCGTTGCCGGCCTGGGCCATGCCGGCGCCGGCCAGGGTCAGCGCCAGCGCGCCGAGGGTCAGGATGGTCTTGGTCATGTCGTTCTCTCCCCATTGAATTCGCGTTGTCGTTTCCGGGCGGCGGTCCGAGCGGCCGGCCGGCCGGTTTCCCGTCACGGGCCGGGGGTGGCGGACCCCCTGGCGCGGACAAGCTCGTCCTGCCAGTCCTGCCGGACCAGCCAGCGATGCAGCGCGGCCACGGATTTCACCCGCAGATGGCCGCGCGGCACGATCAGGTAGAAGCCCGGCACCTGCGCCGGCGGCATGTCGCACAGGATGTCGCGGCCCAGCGGCGCGACCAGGGCGCCGCTGTTCAGGTCGGCGGCGGCGTCATGGACCGAAAGCAGCCCGACGCCGATGCCCTGCAGCGTCGCCCGCCGCATCGAGGCGGCGTCGTCAAAGCCGATGAAGCCGATGCTGCGGTCGCGGCTGCCGCCGGCGATGCCCAGATGCGCCAGGATGTCGGACCACAGATGCTTGGACATCACCGTGTCCAGCAGGGTGGCGCGGGTCAGGTCGCCGGGCCCGGCGATGCGGGCGGCGATGTCCGGGGTGCAGCAGATGATCTTGGGATCGGGGACCAGCAGCGTGCAGTCATGGTCCTCCCACCGGCCGTAGCCCCATTGCACGGTCATGTCGATGTCGTCGCGGGCAAAGTCCGGCATGTCGATCATCGTGGTCAGGCGCAGGTCCACCTCCGGCAGCACCTCGCGCAGTTGCGACAGCCGTGGCATCAGGTGGTTGGTGGCGAAATACGGGCTGGTGTTGAGGTTGATGCGCTCGCGCGCGGTGGTGCGGGTCACGCGGCGCACGCCCTCGGCGAATTCCCGGAAACCGGCCTCGACGTAATGGGCCAGCAGGATCGCCGCCTCGGTGGGCTCGATCACCCGGCCGCGGCGCTCGAACAGGGTGACCTGCAGCGCCTCCTCGAGGATACGGATCTGCTGGCCCACCGCCTGCGGGGTGACGAACAGCTCCTCGGCGGCGGCGCGCAGGCTCTTGTGCCGCGAGACGGCGTGAAACGCCTTCAGCGCATTCAGCGAGGGCAGACGCAACCGGTCGGTCACCGCCCCGTCCCCCCGCTGATCGCGCCCGGCTCAGGCATAGATATAGCCGCCGGAGACGATGACCTGCTCGCCGGTCATGAAGCTGTTCTTCGGCCCGGCGGTCATCAGCACCCATTCCGCGATCTCGCGCGGCTCGGCACCGCGGCCCAGCGGGCTGGCCTTGGCCAGCTCGCCCAGGAAGCCCAGCTCGCGGGCGCGCTCGGTCGCCATGCCGGCCGGCGCGACCGAGTTCACCAGGATGCCGTCGCCGGCGACATGGGCGGCAAAGCTGCGGGTCAGGCTGACCACGGCGGCCTTGGTGGCGGCGTAATGGGCGTTCTGCGGATGCGCCTTGAAGGCATCGACCGAGGTCAGGTTGACGATGCGCCCGCGCACCTTGCCCTTCGGCTCCTGCGCCTGCATGTGGCGCACCGCGGCGACCATCATGTGATAGGTGCCCTTGATGTTGATGGCGTTCTCCAGATCCCATTCGGCATCGGTGATCTCCAGGATCGGGCGGCGCGGATAGATGGCGGCGCAGTTGATCAGCACATCGACGCGGCCCAGCCCCGCCACCATCCGCGCAAAGGCGGCATGGGCGTCGGGACCGCTGGAAATGTCGCCTCTGGCGGCCACCGCCGGCAGGCCCCGGCCCCGCGCTGCGGCCAGCGCCGCCTCGGCCGCCGCCTCGTTGATGTCGATGATGCCGAGGCCGGTGGCGCCGGCCTCGACCACCATCTCGGCCAGCAGCGCCCCGAGGCCCGAGCCGCCACCGACGATCACCACGGAAAGTCCGTCCATTTCCTTACCTCTTGCTGGGGGTGGTGGGGCGCGTCGGCATGATGTCGAAGCGCGTGACATCGGCCCAGTCGGGCAGCGCCAGCACGGCGCCCACCATCCGGGCCACGTCCTCGGGCTGCACGGTCCGGGTGACCGAATACATGGCGTCGCGCGCCGCCGCGTCGAGGATGTCGTTGTAGAGATCGGTCTCGACCCGGCCCGGCACGATCTCGGTCACCCGCACCCCATGCGGCGACAGTTCCAGCCGCAGGCAGGCGGCAAAGCCGGCGATGGCGGCCTTGGTGGCCGAATAGACCGCCATGTTGGCAAAGGTGGCATGGGCCGAGGCCGAGCCGGTGAAGAACACATGCCCGCGTCCCCGCGCCCGCATGCCCGGCACCACCAGCCGCACCAGCGCCAGCACGGCGCCCAGGTTGACGGCGATGGCGCGGTCGGCATTGGCAAGGTCGCTGTCGAGGAACGCGCCCAGCGGCGGCATCATGCCGGCATTGGCGACCAGCACGTCGATCTCGCGCCCCGACAGCGCCGTTGCCATGGCGGCGCGGTCGGTCACGTCGAAGGCCAATGGGGTGATGCGGGGGCTTTCCGCGGCCAGCGCCGCCAGCGCGGCGGCGTCGCGGGCGACGGCCAGCACCGCGTGGTCGCCCGCGGCCAGTTCGCGGGCGATGGCCCGGCCGATGCCGCTGGAGGCGCCCGTCACCAATGCGACCGTCATGTCTCTCCCCCCTCCCCTTTTCCCTATGCGCAGGATTCCCGCAGGCCGGTCGGCGGGAAACCAAGAAATTCCGCCAACAGGAAAGTATATCTTTCCGGCATCCCGGTGACCGGCTTGCGCGCCAGCGCCCTGCCGCCCAGCAAGGGCCGGGAAAATGCCGGCTGCCGAGCGGTTTGCCCGGCTGGGCCGTGCCCGGGAAAGGCGCAGTTTTCCTGAACCCGCCTCATCCCGCCACGCCCTGCGGACGGCCGGCGAACAGGGCCTTGGCGGCCTCGACCGTGCCCAGCTTGTCCGCCGCCAGCCCGGTCGAGGCCGCAAGGGCCCGCACCCGGCCGAGGCTGTTCATCAGATGGGTCCGCATCGCCTCGCGCGCGCCGGCGCCATTGCCGGATTCGATGGCGGCGACGATGCGCTCGTGCTCGGCATGGATGCGGGCGTAATAGGCCTCCTTGCTGCCCTCGCCGACGATATGGGCCAGCTGGAAGCGCGGCACGATCCAGGGCCGCAGATAGTCCAGGAAGGCCAGCATGAAGGCATTGCCGGAGGCCTGGGCGATGCGCAGGTGAAAGTCGTAGTCGTAATGGATCTGAACCCGCGACGGGTCCTCGTGGGCGGCGTCGATCTGCTCCATCAGCGCGCGAATGGCCGCGGCCTCCGCATCGCTGCGGCGCTCGGCGCAAAGGCCCGCCGCCTCCACCTCGACGCTCAGGCGCAGTTCCAGCAGGGCGATGGTTTCGGAGAGGGTCTGCAAGGCCTCCTCGCTGACGGTGAAGCCGGGCTGGGCCGGGGCCTCGCTGACGAAGATGCCGCGCCCCTGCTGGGGGATCACCCGGCCCTCGCTGCGCAGCCGCGCCACCGCCTCGCGCACCACGGTGCGGCTGACGCCGTATTCGTCGCAAAGCGCGGCCTCGGTCGGCAGCTGCGCGCCCGGGGCCAGCGCGCCGGAACTGATGCGCTCGGACAGGCTTTCCCAGACCTGCGTGGACAAGGATTTGCGCGCCATGTTCTCCCCTCAGACCGCCGCCGTCACGATCAGCTCGACCAGCATGCCGGGCTGGGCCATCCGCCCCTGCCCGGAGGAGCGCGCGGGGGCATGCTCCTTGGGCATCCACGCGTCCCAGACCGTGTTGACCTCGGCAAAGTCGCGCATGTCGTCCAGCCACATCTGCACATGCAGGATGCGGGTCTTGTCGGTGCCGGCCTTGGCCAGAAGATCGTCGATCTTGGCCAGAACCTCGCGCATCTGATCGGCGGCGGATTGGCCGGGGCGGGCAACCTGCCCGGTCAGATAGAGGGTGCCGTTATGGATCACCCCGTGATGGATGCGGGTGTCGAAGTCGAAGCGTTTGATCGCGCCCATGTCCTAGGCCCCCCGGATCGGATTGCCGCGCAGGTAATGCGCATAGGGGGCCTGAACCAGCCAGCCGGCATCGACCGGCAGCGTCACCCCGGTGATCGAGGCGGCGCGCGGCGAGCACAGGAACAGCGCCGCCTCGGCCACGTCCTCGGGCGAGACGAACTTGCGCAGGGCCGAGGTGGCGAGGATCGCCTCCGGGTCGCGCTCGCCCGCCGCGATCTTGGCGCGCAGCCCGTCCGACAGCGTATAGCCTGGCGCCACCGCATTGACGCGGATGCCGTAGGGGCCCAGCTCGGCCGCCAGCATGCCGGTCAGCCCCTGCACCGCATGCTTGCCCGGCGTATAAGCCGGCAGCGACAGCGGCGCGAAGCTGGCCAGCGAGCCCACGTTCAGGATCGCCCCCCGCCGCGCCTGCTTCATCAGCCGGCCGAAGACCTGACAGCCCAGCAGCGTGCCGCGATAGTTGATGCGCCACAGGCGCTCGTCCTCGTCCAGATCCTGATCCAGCACATGCTGGCCGCTCTGCAGGATGCCGGCGCAGTTGACCACCACCTCGGGCGCGCCGATCAGCGCATCGACCTGCTGGCCCAGCGCCTCGACAGAGCCGGCATTGCCGACATCGGTGGCGATGAAATGGGCCAGCGGCGCCCCGGCCGCCTCGCAGGCGCGGGCCACGGCCTCGCCGCGATCCGCATCGCGGCCGGCGACGATCACCCGGGCGCCCTCGGCCGCAAAGCGCAGCGCGATGGCCTTGCCGATGCCGGCGGTGCCGCCGATGACCACGGCGCTGGCGATCTCAGCCATGGGTGCGGTCCTTGCGGTCGATGTCGAAGAATTCGGCCATGGCCTCGGTCTGGAAATCCATCATCGGCCGGCCGGGCTGGATGCGGCAGCCGATGCGCCTCGCCTCGCGCAGCAGCGCGGTCTCGGCCGGCTCCATGACGATGTCCACCACCAGCGTTTCGGGCGACAGCCGGGTCACGTCCATCGGCAGCGGGTCGTCGGGCTTCAGCCCCATCGGCGTGGCGTTGACCGCCATGTCCATGCCGGCGGGATCGGCCGGGCCGACCGTCACCCGGCAGGCGGGAAAGGCCTTTTCCACCAGCCGGGCGAGGTGTTCCGCCCGCGCCGGGTCCATGTCATTGAGCGTGATCGCCGCCGCCCCGGCCTCGGCCAGGCAATAGGCGATCGAGGCGCCCGCGCCCCCTGCCCCAACCTGCAACACCCGGTTGCCGGTGAAATCGTGCCCCGCCGCCTTCAGCGCATTGATGAAACCCACGCCGTCGAAATTATCGGCATACCAGCCGCCGCCGGGCATGCGGCGCACGGAATTGGCGCTGGCCACGCGCCGGGCGCGGTCATGACCATCGCGACATTTCTCCCAGACGCGCTGCTTGTAGGGCACCGAGACGATCACGCCGCGCACGTTTTCCGCCGCCGTCAGGCCCGCCCAGAAAGTATCAAACTCCTCCGGCTTGCAGGTCAGCGGCACCATCAGGCTGTCGAGGCCGCGCTGCTCGAAGATCTCGTTGAAGATGCCGGGGCTTTTCGCATGCCCGACCGGATGCGCCAGCATCACGAAAATATCCGCCTTGCCCGTTCCACGCATGTCTTTCCCCCTATGCGACCGGATGATCGGCCAGAATTTCCAGCGCCCGCACCAGCGCCGCATGGTCCTGCTCGCCGCCGCCACGCGCGGCACAGGCATTCATCAGCTCCTGCGCGGTGGCGGTATTGGGCAGCGCCACGCCCAGGGTGCGCGCGGCGTCCAGCGCCAGCCCCAGATCTTTCTGATGCAGGCGGATGCGGAAGCCGGGATCGAAGCTCCGCTCGATCATGCGCTCGCCATGCACCTCCAGCACGCGCGAGGCGGCGAAACCGCCCAGCAGCGCCTGCCGCACCCTGGCCGGGTCGCAGCCGGCCTTGGAGGCGAAGACCAGCGCCTCGGCCACGGCCGCAATGTTCAGGGCGACGATGATCTGATTGGCGATCTTGCAGGTCTGGCCGGCGCCGTTTTCCTCGCCCACCAGCGTGATGTTCCTGCCCAGAACCTCGAACAGCGGCCGGGCGCGCTCGAATTCCGCTTCCGGGCCGCCGACCATGATGGTCAGGCTGGCCGCCTTGGCGCCGACCTCGCCGCCTGAGACCGGGGCGTCCAGATAGCCCGCGCCCCTGGCCCGGATCGCCTGCGCCATGCGGGCGGTGGCGATGGGGCTGATCGAGCTCATGTCCACGACCAGCGCCCCGGCGCCGATGCCCTCGGCCACGCCGCCCTCGCCCAGCAGCACCCGCTCCACATCCGGGGTGTCGGGCAGCATGGTGATGACCACCTCCGATTCGCGGGCCACCGCGGCCGGGTCGTCCACGACCCGCGCCGCCAGCCCCTCCGGCAGGGGCGAGCGGTTCAGCGACACCACCAGCTCATGCCCCGCCGCCGCCAGGTTGCGCGCCATCGGCGCCCCCATGACCCCCAATCCGATGAAGCCGATCCGCACCCGTCCCCCTCCCGTCGATCGCGCATTGCAATGCGCCCTTGGCTGTATGATATATGACATCATACAAATCTTGCAACGGGGGAGTGCCAGGCAATGCAAGAACGCGCGAATGTCCTGAAATCGGAGCTGGCGGCGGGGCGGGCCAGCCTCGGGCTGTGGTGCTCGCTGGCCGGCACCCTGACCACGGAGGTCATGGCCGGGGCCGGCGCCGGCTGGCTGCTGATCGATGCCGAGCACAGCCCCAACGATTTGCGCAGTGTGATCGGGCAGTTGCAGGTCGCGGCGGCTTTTCCGGTCGAGGCGGTGGTGCGGCTGCCCTCGGACGATGCCACCCTGATCAAGCAGTTCATGGATGGCGGCGCCCGCAGCCTGATGATCCCCAATGTGCGCAGCGCCCAGCAGGCCCGTGCCATCGCCGGTGCCATGGCCTATGCGGCGGCGGGTGGCATCCGCGGCTATTCGACCGGGCACCGGGCGAATCAGTTCGGCCGCATCAAGGACTATCACCGGAACGCCCGCACCCATCAGTTCCTGGCCGTGCAGATCGAATGCGAAACCGGCGTCGCCAATGCCGCCGAGATCGCCGCGGTGGAGGGGGTCGATGCGCTGTTCGTCGGGCCGGGCGACCTGTCGACCAATATGGGCGCGATGGGCAATCCCAATGCCGCGCCCGTGCAGGAGGCCATCGCCCGGGTGCTGGCCGATGCGAAGGCGGCGGGCAAGGCCGGCGGCATCCTGGCGCCGGTCAAGGCCGATGCCGACCGCTATCTCGCCGCTGGCTATACCATGGTCGCCGTCGGCTCCGATCTCGGGCTGCTGGCGCGCGGCTCGGAAAACCTCGTCGCCAGCTTTGCCTGAGGTCCGCCATGTCCCTGCCCTATCAGGCCCCCAAGGCGCGCCGCTATGACGTGGTGATCGTGGGCGGCGCGGCGGTGGGCTCCTCCACCGCCTACTGGCTGTCGCAGAAGCTGGGGCCGAACCCTTCGGTGCTGGTGGTCGAGCGCGACAGCAGCTATGCGCGCTCCTCGACCGCGCTGTCGACCAGCGCCATCCGCCAGCAATATTCCAACCCGATCAATGTGAAGATCAGCCAGTTCGGGGTGGCGTTCATCCGCGGCTTTGCCGAGCGCATGGCCCCCTTCCATCCCGGTGAGCCGCCGCAGGACCTGGGCTTTCGCGAGCATGGCTATCTCTATTGCGTCTCGCCCGACGGGGTGGAGGCGGCGCGGGCGCGGGTGGAGTTGCAGCGCAGCCTGGGCGCCGGGACGGTGTTTCTGGAGCCGGGGCCGCTGAAGGAGCGCTTCCCCTGGCTGAATGTCGACGATCTCGGCGGCGGCGCCTGGGGGTCGCGCGACGAGGGCTGGTTCGATTCCATGGGCATGCTGAACGGGCTGCGCCGGGCGGCGCGGGCCGGCGGCGTCGAATATGTCGAGAATGCGGTGACGGGGCTGGACATCGCGGACGGCCGCGTCGCCGGGGTGCGGTTGCAGACCGGGGAAACCATTGCCTGCGGCGTGCTGGTCAATGCCGCCGGGCCCCGCGCCCAGCAGGTCGCGGCCATGGCCGGGCTGTCGATTCCGGTGGCGCCCTTCAAGCGCTACAGCTTCGTCTTTGCCAGCGGGACGCCGATCCCCGGGCGGATGCCGAACGTCATCGACCTCTCCGGCACCTTCGTGCGCCCGGAGGGGCCGCTGTTCCTGACCGGCAATACCCCCCTCGATGACGAGCCGGCCGATTACGACGATTTCGACCTGCGCCACGACGAATTCGAGGAGCGCATCTGGCCGGCGCTGTTCCACCGCATCCCGGCCTTCGACGCGCTGCGGGTGCAGACCGCCTGGACCGGGCACTACGAATACAACATGCTGGACCATAACGGCATCGTCGGCTTTCACCCCGGCATCCGCAACTTCATGTTCGCCAACGGCTTTTCCGGCCATGGCCTGCAACAGTCGCCCGCGGTCGGCCGCGGCGTGGCCGAGTTGATCGTCGATGGCGGCTTTCAAACCCTCGACCTGTCGCCGTTCCGATACGAGCGAATCCCCGAAAACCGGCCTTTCATGGAGGAAGCGGTCATCTGACGCAGGCGGGCGTTTTTTCACTCCGATAAATTTATTGAGATCGCAGCGCATTACCCCTAGGCTCTCCCTCGGGGCGCATGGTTCGCGCAACGAAGGGGGGAGGATGACGGCAGAATCGGCGTGGCGCGGGCCATCGCTCGCGACGGGGGAGGTCGGCCATTGGCCGGCGACGGCCCTGCAATCCGAGACTGCCAGGCGGCGCCGCAGGGCGCCCGGCCAGGCTCTGCCCCAGCGACCCACCCCAAGCCCAGACCGGGCCGGCAAGACGGACCGTCACGCGACCTGACCGGCGCGGGCGGCCACGACAATCAAGTGCGGGTCGGAAACCCGCGCATCTCAAGGGAGTTCTGGAATGCTCAAATCGCTTTCACTGGCTGCGCTGCTCAGCCTCGGCACCGCCGCCCTGGCGCTGGCGCAGGAGCCGCAGCACGGTGGTACGCTGAATTTCACCGCCCCCTATGGCTCGGCCTTCTCGACGCTGGACGGCCATACCAGCCCGAACATCCAGGAGCAGTTCGTCACCAACGCGATCCATCGCAGCCTGTATTCGTGGGATTCCAACAACAACATGCCGGTGCTGGAGCTGGCCGATTCCGTGGACGTGTCCGAGGACGGCATGGTCTACACCTATCACCTGCGCCAGAACGCGGTGTTCCATAACGGCAAGCCGCTGACCGCCGACGACATCATCTTCACCTACAAGCGTCTGGCGACCGCCTCCAATGCGTTGTCGGGCGCCAGCTATATCAGCGTCATCAAGGGCGTGGAGGAATTCGGCTCCGGCGCCGCGACCGAGATCGAGGGCCTGCGCAAGATCGACGACCACACGCTGGAAATCACCCTGATCGCGGCCAGCAACCCCGGCTACAACCTGATGGAGCAGACCACCGCCATCTATCCCTCCAACGTGCCGCTGGAACAGCAGGCGATCAACCCGGTCGGCCTGGGACCCTTCGTCTTCAAGGAGCATGTCCCCGGCTCGCAGGTCGTGGTCGAGCGGTTCGACCAGTATTACGAGGAGGGCAAGCCCTATCTCGACAAGGTCAACATCATCGTCATGGCCGACGGCTCGGCCCGCGACGTGGCCTTCCGCAACAAGGAGGTCGATGTCTCGGTCCTCGGCCCGGTGCAATATGCCGCCTATCAGGCCGATGACGCGCTGAAGGACAACCTGCTGGAGGTGGCGGAGACCTTTACCCGCAACATCGGCTTCAGCCAGACCCAGGTCGAGGCGTTCAAGGACGTGCGCGTCCGCCAGGCGGTCAACTATGCCATCAATTCCGACCTGATCATCGAGCGCCTGCTGAAGGGCAAGGCGGTGCGCGCGGTCAGCTGGCTGCCGCTCGGCTCGCCGGCTTTCGACACCGAGGCCAAGCCCTATCCCTACGATCCCGACAAGGCGCGCGAGCTGCTGAAGGAGGCCGGCTACGAGGACGGGTTCGAATTCGAGGTGACGGCGACCCCCAACGAAAGCTGGGGCGTGCCGATCGTCGAGGCGATCCTGCCGATGCTGGCGGATGTCGGCATCACCGTGCGGCCGCGCCCGATCGAATCGGCCACGCTGGGCTCGACGGTGCAGGCCGGCAACTTCCAGGCCTATATGTGGTCGAACCTGACCGGGCCCGACCCGCTGACGGTGATGCGCTGTTTCTGGTCGCAGACCCCGCAATCGGCCTGCAACTACACCGCCTATTCCAACCCGGAATACGACAAGATCTACGAGGCCGCCCGCGCCGAGCGCGACCCGGCCAAGCAGCTCGAACTGCTGAAGCAGGCCAACAACTTCATCCAGGAGGATGCCCCGGTCTGGTTCTTCAACTACAACAAGGCGGTGATGGCCTATCAGCCCTGGGTTCACGGGCTGGTGCCGAACGCGACCGAACTGGCGCTCCAGCCCTATGACGAGATCTGGATCGACGACACCGCGCCCGACAGCCGCAAGTAAGCATCGACGGCGTCCACGGGGGGCAAGGCTTCCCCCCGTGGACGGCTTCCGGTCCCGTCCGCGGGACAACCGCCATCCGCGTCGCTGCTGACGCGGCCTGAAACGAGGCCCCGCCCATGCTACGTTTCGCGCTTCGGCGCATTCTCCAGATGATCCCGACGGTCATCGTCGTGGCGCTGCTGATCTTCGTGATCTTCAGCGTCGTTCCCGGCAGCTTCGCCGCCAGCCTGTTCTCGGACGGGCGCAGCAATGCCGACCCGCAACTGATCGCCCGCCTGACCGCCGAGCTGGGCCTGGACAAGCCGCTCTACGAGCGGTTCTTCAACTATATCTGGGATCTGGCGCAGTTCGACCTCGGCACCAGCTTCCGCACCCGCCTGCCGGTGGTGCAGATGATCAACGAGCGCATCTGGGCCTCGCTGGAACTGGCCGTGGCTTCGATGCTGTTCGCCACCGTGATCGGCGTGCCGCTGGGCTTCATGGCGGCGCTGCGTCCCGGCTCGCTCCTCGACACCGTGACCATGATCGGCGCCGTCTCCGGCCTGTCGCTGCCGCAGTTCTGGCTGGGCCTGCTGCTGATGCTGCTGTTCGCGCTGCATCTGGGCTGGCTGCCCAGCTTCGGCTATGGCGACGGCGCGCTGCGCAACCTGGTGCTGCCCTCCATTGCGCTGGGCGTCACGCCGCTGGCGCTGCTGGCGCGGACCACACGCGCCGGGGTGCTGGACGTGATGAATTCCGACTTCATCCGCACCGCCCATTCCAAGGGCATGACCGAGGCTGCCGTCGTCCGCCGCCATGTCGCCCGCAATGCGCTGGTGCTGATCGTCACCACCATCGGCCTGCAATTCGGCTCGCTCATCGGGCAGGCGGTGGTCATCGAGAAGCTGTTCGCCTGGCCCGGCATCGGGTCGCTGCTGGTGGACAGCGTGGCGATCCGCGACATTCCCGTGGTCCAGGGCACGATCCTCGTCATCGTGCTGTGGTTCCTGGTCATCAATACCGCCGTCGATCTGATCTATGCAGCCATCGACCCGCGGATCAAGCAAGGATAGGCCCAGCCGATGCGCCTTCGCTTCAACCTCGTCGTCGGGGCCTTCCTGACGCTGCTGGTGATCCTGGGGGGTGCCTTTGCCCATTGGCTGGCCCCCTTCGACCCGGTTTTCGACGCCAACCTGATGAATGCCGAGCTGCCCCCGGATGGCGAGTTCTGGTTCGGCACCGATTCGCAGGGCCGCGACATCTATTCCCGCATCCTCTACGGCGCCCGGATCTCGCTGACCGTGGGCATCGTCTCGCAGGTCATCAACTCGATCATCGGGGTGACCCTGGGCATGACCGCCGGCTACTGGGGCGGCTGGTGGGACGACCTGGTGAACGGCCTCACCAACGTGATGCTGGCCATCCCCTCGCTGATCTTCGCGCTGGCGATCATGGCGGTGCTGGGCCCGGGCCTCATGTCGCTGCTGATCGCGCTGGGCCTGACCAACTGGAGCTGGACCTGCCGCATCGCACGCTCCTCCACCCTGTCGCTGAAATCGCAGGGCTATGTGCAGGCCGCCGAAACCCTCGGCTATTCCGACCTGCGCATCATGTTCACCCAGATCCTGCCCAATATCCTCGGCCCGATCCTGGTCATGGCGACGCTGGGCATGGGCTCGGCGGTGCTGGCCGAGGCGGCGCTCTCGTTCCTCGGCCTCGGCATCCAGCCGCCCTTCCCCTCCTGGGGTTCGATGCTGACCGATGCGCGCGAGATGCTGGGCATCGCGCCCTGGGCGGCGATCTTTCCCGGCCTTGCCATCTTCCTTGCCGTGCTGGGCTTCAACCTGCTGGGCGACGGGCTGCGCGACAGTCTCGACCCGCATATGAGGACGCGCCGGACATGACCGAACCGCTACTCGACATCCGCAACCTCTCGATCGGGGTCGACCTGGGCCGCGACCGGTCCGTGCCGATCCTCAGCGAGGTCTCGTTCCAGATCATGCCGGGCGAGATCTTCGGCCTGGTCGGCGAATCCGGCTCGGGCAAGTCGGTGACCTCGCTGGCCGTCATGCGGCTGCTGAAAAAGCCGCTCAAGGTCGGCGGGGGGCAGATCCTGTTCCGCGGCAAGGACCTGCTCAAGGCCAGCAAGCGCGAGATGCGCAACCTGCGCGGCGACCGCATCGCCATGATCTTCCAGGAGCCGATGACGGCGCTGAACCCGCTGGCCCCGGTGGGCCGGCAGGTGGCCGAAATGTTCGTGCTGCACCAGGGCAGGAGCTGGGCGGAGGGCGAAAAGCTGGCGGTCGAGGCGCTGCGCAACGTCCGCGTCCCCAACCCGGAACGGCGGGCCGGCGACTATCCGCACCAGATGTCCGGGGGCCTGCGCCAGCGGGTGATGATCGCCATGGCCCTGGCCTGCAACCCCGACCTGCTGATCGCGGACGAGCCGACGACGGCGCTGGACGTGACCGTGCAGGCCGAGGTTCTGCGCCTGATCAAGGAGCTGTGCGCCGAGCGCGGCACCGCGGTGCTGTTCATCAGCCACGACCTCGGCGTGGTGGCCTCGCTGTGCCAGCGGGTCGGCGTGATGTATGCCGGCTGCCTGCTGGAGGAGAACTGGACCGAGGCGCTGTTCGCCGATCCGCGCCACGAATACACCCGCGGATTGCTGGGGGCGCTGCCCATGCTGGGCAGCCGTGCCGCCCATGGCCGCCAGCGGCTGGTGGATATCGACAGCATCATCGCCGACCGCTCGCTGCTGACCCGCACCCGCTTCGTCGTCCCCCGCGACGCCGCCCGTCAAGGAGGCCAGGCATGAGCGAACCGATCCTCGAACTGCGCGACCTGCATGTGCGCTTTCCGGTCTCGGGCGGCGGCTGGCTGGGGCGCAATGCCCGGCTGCTGCATGCGGTGAACGGGCTCAGCCTGGAGCTGCGCAAGGGCGAATGCCTGTCGATCGTCGGCGAATCCGGCTGCGGCAAGTCCACCACCGCGCTGGCCATCATGGGCCTGCAACCGCCGACCGAGGGCGAGATCCGCTTCAAGGGCCAGCCGCTGACCGGCCCGGAGGCCCCCAGCCGCAAGGAACGCGCCAAGGCGGCGCAGATGGTGTTCCAGGACCCCTATGCCTCGCTGAACCCGCGCCAGACGGTCAATGCCTCGCTGCTGCAACCGCTGCGGCTGCACGGCATCACCGGCTCGGAGGCCAGCGACCGGGTGGCGGTGATGCTGAAGAATGTCGGCCTGACCCCGGAGCAGGGCAAGCGCTTCCCGCACGAATTCTCCGGCGGCCAGCGCCAGCGCATCGGCATCGCCCGGGCGCTGATCCTCGATCCCGAGGTCGTGGTGCTGGACGAGCCGGTCTCGGCGCTGGACGTGTCGATCCGGGCGCAGATCATCAACCTGCTGCTGGACCTGCAGGACCGTTTCGGCCTGTCCTATCTGATGATCAGCCACGACCTGTCGGTGGTCGAGCACATGAGCGACCGGGTGCTGGTGATGTTCTTCGGCCAGATCGTCGAACAGGGCGGCTGGCAGGCGATCTTCGAGGACCCGCGCCATCCCTATACCATGCGGCTGCTGGACGCGATCCCGAACCCGGCCACCGCGCTGCACCCGGCGCGGCAGGCGCATGCGGTGCCGCCGCCACCGCCGGGCTGGGCCTTTGGCTATGACGGCAGCAGCGCGCCGAACGTGCTGGCACCGCCGGAGCCGAGCGAGCTGGTCAGCGTCGGCGGCGACCATCTGGTGCGGCTGCGCAAGGCGCAATCCGCCGCCGCCTGAACCCGGACGCGGGGGCGGGTCCGCCCTGCCCCCGTTTCGACCTCGGTCTCAGCCCTTGCTCAGCGCGGCAAAGCCCTTGCGCAGCCGGGCCATGCCCTCGCGCAGATTGGCCTCGCCGCTGGCGAAGGACAGCCGGAAGAAGCCCGGGCTGCCAAAGGCCGAGCCGGGCACCACCGCCACCCCGAACTCCTCCAGCAGATACTGGCAGAGCGCCTCGTCCTCGCTCAGCACCGCGCCGGCGGGGGTCCGGGCGCCCACCAGGGCGCGCCAGTCCACGAAGGCATAGAAGGTGCCCGCCGGCGGGGTGAAGGCCAGGCCGGGAATGGCGGCCAGCTCGGCCACGATCAGCGCGCGGCGCTGGCGATAGACCTCCAGATAGTCGCGCACCGCGTCCTGCGGGCCGGTCAGCGCCTCGGCGGCGGCGGCCTGCGCGATGGTGCAGGTGCAGGAGGTGGACTGGCTGATCACCGCCCGGATCGCCTTCATCAGCGGCAGCGGCCCGGCGCCATAGCCGATCCGCCAGCCGGTCATCGCATAGGCCTTGGACACGCCGTTGATGGTCAGGATGCGGTCCTGCATATCGGGGCGCAATTGTGCCGGGGTGACGAAGCCCTCGTTGCCGAAGATGATGTGCTCGTACATGTCGTCGACCATCAGCCAGACCTGCCTGTGGCGGTCGAGAACCGAGAGCAGCGCCAGATAATCCGCCCGCCCATAGACGGCGCCGGTCGGGTTCGAGGGCGAGTTGATCAGCAGCCATTTCGTGCGCGGGGTGATGGCGGCCTCCAGCGCCTCCGGGCGCAGGACGAAGCCGTCCTCGGCCCGGGTCTGCACGATCACCGGCGTGGCGCCCATCATCTCGACGATGTCGGAATAGCTGACCCAGTAGGGCGCCGGGATGATCACCTCGTCGCCCTTCTGCACGCTGGCGAAGAAGGCGGCGAACAGCAGCATCTTGGCGCCGGTGGTCACCACCACCTGATCCGGGGAGACCTCCAGCCCGTTCTCGCGGCGGAACTTCTCGCAGACGGCGGCCTTCACCGCCGGTGAGCCGTCGAGCAACGAATAATGGGTGTCGCCCGCACGGATGGCGCGGATGGCGGCCTCGTTGATGTTGTCGGGGGTGTCGAAATCCGGCTCGCCGACCTCCATGCCGATGATGTCGCGGCCCTCGCGGCGCAGCGCCGCGGCGGCGGCGATCATGCGCGAGATCGCCGAGGGGCCGACCTTGGACAGGGCGTCGGAGGGCAGGAACTGGGCCGGGATGCTGTCAGCCATGGGGTTTCCTCTGGTTCAGGGGGTGGTGGCGTTCATGCCGCGCAGGATCAGGTCGCAGTAATCCTGTGCGAAATCGCTGGCCTTGCGGCCCTGGCCGGGGCGGAACCAGCGGACCATCCAGTTCAGCATGGACAGCACCGCCCGGCTGGTCACCGCCGGGTCGAGGTCGCGAAAGGCGCCCTCGGTCACGCCGCGGGCGATCACCCCGCGCAGCAGAGCCTCGTATTCGGCGCGCAGGGTCTGGGCCTGCTCGATCAGCGCCCGGTTGCGCATGCCGCCATAACCGACCAGCAGGGCGGCGAAACCGTCGTGATGGGCCTCGAAATAATCCGCATGCGCCCGCATGAAGCCCGCCAGCGCTGCGCGCGGTTCGGGCGCGGCGGCCACCGCCGGGCGGACATGGGCCAGCAGCCCCTCCAGCGTCTGGACGATGATCGCCTCGTAGATGTCCTGCTTGCTGGGGAAATAATGATAGATCGCGGCCTTGGTCACCCCCACCGCCTCGGCCAGCCGGCCCAGCGAAGTAGCGTCATAGCCTTCGCGCGCGAACAGGGCGGCGGCCTCGTCGAGGATGCGGCCGCGCGGGTTTTCCATGCTCGGCGGCCGGCCCTGGCGGCGGGCGGCGCTCATGCGCCCAGCCCGATCACGCCGGCCGCGGCCAGCCGGGCGATCTCGGCCTCGGGCAGCTTCAGCAACTCGGCCAGCACCTGCGCGGTATTGGCGCCCAGGTCGGGCGGCGGCGTCGGCGGCGCGAACGGGCTCTCGGACAGGCGCAGGGGGCTGCGCACGCTGCGATATTCGCCCAGGCGCGCATCCTCGACCGCCACCACGGTCCCGCGCAGTTGCGCGATGTCGCTGGTCAGCGCCTCGCCGACGCTGCGCACCTCGCCCGCCGGTACCCCGGCGGCGCGCAGATCCGCCAGAACCGTGCCGCGCGGCAGGCCAGCCAGCGCTGCCGACAGGAGCGCCAGCAGCGCCACGCGATGCTCGGCCCGGCCCCGATTGGTGGCGAACCGGTCGTCGCGCGGCAGTTCGGGCCGGCCGATGGCGGCGCAGAAGCGGCGGAACTGCTCGTCATTGCCCACCGCCACCGCCAGCGGTCCGTCGGCACAGTCGAACAGCTGATAGGGCACGATGGAGGGATGCGCATTGCCGAAGCGCACCGGCTCCTTGCCGGTGTTCAGATAGCCGGAGGCGACATTGGCCAGCAGAAAGGCCGCGCTGTCGGTCAGGCTGATGTCCAGCCATTGCCCGCGCCCGGTGCGCTCGCGCATATAGAGCGCCGCGAGGATCGCCTGCACGGCATTCATGCCGGAAATCAGGTCGATGAAGGCCACGCCGAGGCGCATCGGCGCCCCCTCGACCTCGCCCGTGATGGCCATGAAGCCCGATTCGGCCTGGATGATGAAATCATAGCCCGGCCGCTCCTCCAGCTCGTGCCCGCGCCCGTAGCCGGAGATCGAGCAGATGATCAGCCGCGGGTTGACCGCGTGCAGCTCCTCCCGGGTCAGGCCCAGCTTGCGCAGCGAGGCGGGGCGGAAATTCTCGATCAGGATGTCGGATTGCCGGGCCAGATCGACGATCAGCGCCCGCCCCTCCGGCCGGGCCATGTCGATCGCCAGCCCCTTCTTGTTGCGGTTGGCGGCAAGATAATAGGTCGAGATCCCAGCGGCCGAGGGCGGCATCCAGCGGCGGGTATCGTCGCCGGTGCCGGGCTGCTCGACCTTCAGCACCTCGGCGCCGAGGTCGCCCAGCGTCATCGTCGCCCAGGGACCGGCCAGCACCCGCGACAGGTCGAGAACCCGCACCCCCTCCAACGCCGCCGCCATGCCTGCCCCCTCGCGCCGCGTATTCTATTTACCTGCCGCGCAGAATATAAATACCGTGGCGAGACACAAGCCTTGGAAAGGTGCGATCATGGCCCTCGACCCGGAAACGCTGGCGGCGCTGACCGACACGGTGGCTCGCTTCGTGCGCGAGCGGCTGCGGCCTCTGGAGGCGCAGGTCGCCGAGGAGGATGCCATCCCCGCCGGGATCCGCGCCGAGATGGCGGCGCTGGGCCTGTTCGGCCTGTCGATCCCGGAGGCCTATGGCGGCCTCGGGCTGGGCATGGAGGAGGAGGTGCTGGTGGCGCTGGAGCTGGGCCGGACCTCGCCCGCCTTCCGCTCGCTGATCGGCACCAATAACGGCATCGGCAGCCAGGGTATCATCATGGACGGCACCGAGGCACAGCGGCGCGCCTGGCTGCCGCGGCTGGCGACCGGCGAGGTGATCGCCGCCTTCGCGCTGACCGAGCCGGAGGCGGGTTCGGATGCCGGCGCGCTGCGCACCAGCGCGCGGCGGGTGCCGGGCGGCTGGCTGCTGAACGGCACCAAGCGCTTCATCACCAATGCCCCCCATGCCGGGCTGTTCACGGTGTTTGCCCGCACCGATCCCGGCCAGCCCGGCGCGCGCGGCGTCTCGGCCTTTCTGGTCGAGGCCGGGCGGCCCGGCCTGACCGTCGGCCCGCATGACCGCAAGATGGGCCAGCGCGGCGCCCATACCGCCGATGTGGTCTTCGCGGATTGCCTGGTGCCCGATGATGCGCTGCTGGGCGGGCGCGAGGGCCAGGGCTTCCGCACCGCGATGAAGGTGCTGGACCGCGGGCGGCTGCATATCTCGGCCGTCTGCGTGGCCATGGCCGAGCGGCTGATCGACGATAGCCTGCACTATGGCGCCGAGCGCCAGCAGTTCGGCCAGCCGATTGCCGAGTTCCAGCTGGTGCAGGCGATGCTGGCCGACAGCAAGGCCGAGGCCTATGCCGCCCGCTGCATGGTGCTGGAAACCGCGCGCCGCAAGGATGCCGGCGCCGATGTCGCCACCGAGGCGGCCTGCTGCAAGCTGTTCGCCTCCGAGATGGTGGGCCGGGTGGCCGACCGCGCCGTGCAGATCCATGGCGGCGCCGGCTACATGGCCGAGCAGGGCATCGAGCGCTTCTATCGCGATGCGCGGCTGTTCCGCATTTACGAGGGCACCACCCAGATCCAGCAGATCGTCATCGCCCGCAACATGCTGCGCGACCTCGCCCGCGAGCCGGGTTGAGCGGGCTGATCCGGGCGCCGTCCGCCCGGACCGCCTCAGATCACCAGGTCGATCAGGAACGGGCCGGGCCGGGCAAAGCTGGCCCGCATCAGGTCGGCGCATTCCTCCAGCGTCGTCGCCCGCGCCGCCTCGACCCCCAGGCTGGCGGCCATGCCCACCCAGTCGATGTCGGGATCGGACAGGTCCAGCATGCCCATCGCGGTCGGGCCGGGCGTGGCGCCGACATTGGCATATTCGCCGATCAGGATGTTGTATTTGCGGTTGTTCAGCAGCACCGTGGTGCAGGGCAGCCGCTCGCGCGCCTGCGTCCACAGGGCCTGCAGCGAATACATGGCCGAGCCGTCGGCCTGCAGGCTGATCACCCGCCGCCCCCCGCCCGCCACCGCCGCCCCGGTCGAGACCGGCAGTCCGTCCCCGATCGCCCCGCCGGCCAGATTCAGCCAGTCATGCGCCGGCGCGGCATGGGTGAATTTGTAGAAATCGCGGCCGAAGGAGATGCTCTCGTTCGAGACGATGGCATCGTCCGGCATCACCGCCGCCAGCAGTTGCGCCAGCCCCTCCTGCGTCACCGCGCCTCCGGGGGCGTCGGGGCGCGGACCGGGATCGGGAATGGCGGCCTCCGGCGCGCCCAGCTCGTCCACCAGCGCCTGCAATGCCGCCACCGCGTCCTGATCGGGGCGCGACAGCACATGCACCTGCGCCCCCGGCGCCAGTTGCTGCGACGGCTTGCCGGGATAGGCGAAGAACCCCACCGGCGCCCCGGTATTGACCAGGATCACATGGCTGTAGCCCGCCAGCGCGGCGATGGCCGCGTCATGGCCATAGGGCACCCGCTCCAGCGCCAGCCGCCCGCGGCCGCGCTGCATATGGGCATTGGCATAGCTGGCCAGCAGATCGGCGCCGGTGGCCTGCGCCACCCGCCAGGCCAGCGCCTGCGCCGGGGCATGGGTCGCCCGGTCCGCCAGCAGGATCAGCACCTTGCCCCCTTCGCGCAGGATGCGGGCGGCGGTGGTCACGGCATGGGGGTCGATCGGCGGCGGCGCCAGCGGCGGCAGCGGCTCGGCCACCACGCCGCCAAGATTCCACGAGGCATCCGCAGGCAGGATCAGCGTCGCCACCTGCCCGACCGGCGCATTCGCCGCCTGCACCGCCAGCGCCGCATCGCGGCCCACATCGGCGACATGGCTGCTGCTGCGCACCCATTCCGAGACGGTGCGCGCCATGCCCTCGGTATCGGCGGTCAGCGGCGCGTCCAACGGCCGGTGATGCGTGGCCTGGTCGCCGACGATATTGACCACCCCGGCCCGCGCCCGCCGGGCATTGTGAAGGTTGCCCATGCCATTGGCAAAGCCCGGCCCGCAATGCAGCAGGGTGCAGGCCGCCTTGCCCTTGATGCGGTAATAGCCGTCGGCCATCCCGGTCACCACATTCTCCTGCAGGCCCAGCACGCAATGCATGCCGGGAATGCGGTCCAGCGCGGCGACGAAATGCATCTCCGAGGTGCCGGGATTGGCAAAGCAGGTCTCCACCCCCGCGCGCAGCAGAGTGTGAACCAGGCTCTCGGCACCGTTCAACTGGTTGGGAAGGCTCATCTTCTCGGTCCTCGGACGGGGATGGGCGGAATTACCGGCCAAGTGGTATGAAAATATCCCGCTTGCGTCAACCGGGCGCAGGACGGCATGGCTTGCCCTTCGCGCCGGCTGGCGTAACCTGACCCCGTCCCAGCCAGAAGAATCCGACAGGAGGTCTCGATGCCCGGCGATCCGAAGAATCCCGATTTCAGCCAGCCCGCCACCACCGGTACCGGCGCCCCGGCGCCCAGCGACCGCAACTCGCTGACCCTCGGTCCCGACGGGCCGATCCTGCTGCATGATGTGCATTTCCTGGAGCAGATGGCGCATTTCAACCGCGAGAAGGTGCCCGAGCGCCAGCCCCACGCCAAGGGCGCCGGCGCCTTCGGCGTCTTCGAGACCACCGAGGACGTGTCGCGCTATACCAGGGCGGCGCTGTTCCAGAAGGGCGCCCGGACCGAGATGCTGGCCCGCTTCTCGACCGTCGCCGGCGAGCAGGGCAGCCCCGACACCTGGCGCGACGTGCGCGGCTTCAGCCTGAAATTCTACACCAGCGAGGGCAATTACGATCTGGTCGGGAACAACACCCCGATCTTCTTCGTGCGCGACCCGATGAAGTTCCCGCATTTCATCCGCAGCCAGAAGCGGCTGCCCGACAGCGGCCTGCGCGACAACCACATGCAATGGGATTTCTGGACCCAGAATCCCGAAAGCGCGCATCAGGTCACCTATCTGATGGGCGATCGCGGGCTGCCGCGGACCTGGCGGCACATGAACGGCTATGGCTCGCACACCTATATGTGGATCAATGAAGGGGGCGAAAGGTTCTGGGTGAAATACCATTTCCACACCCGGCAGGGCATGGAATTCTTCACCAATGCCGAGGCCGCGGAGATGGCCGGCTCGGATGCCGATTTCCACCGCCGCGACCTGTTCGAGGCCATCGCGCGGGGCGAACACCCCTCCTGGACGCTGTCGGTGCAGGTGATGCCCTACGAGGCGGCCAAGACCTACCGCCTCAACCCCTTCGACCTGACCAAGACCTGGCCGCATGCCGACTGGCCGCTGATCAAGGTCGGCACCATGACCCTGAACCGCAACCCGGAGAACTTCTTCGCCCAGATCGAGCAGGCGGCGTTCTCGCCCGGCAACACGGTGCCGGGGATCGGGCTGTCGCCCGACAAGATGCTGCTCGGCCGGGCCTTTGCCTATGCCGATGCGCAGCGCAACCGGATCGGGACCAATTTCCACCAGCTGCCGGTGAACCAGCCCAGGGTGCCGGTGAACAGCTATCTGTTCGACGGGCAGATGGCCTATCACCATTCGGGCGCGGCGCCGGTGCATGCCCCCAACAGCGGCGGCCGCGCCTGGGCCGACGAGACCGGCCCGATGCCGGACGGCTGGGAGGCGGATGGCGCCATGGTCCGCAGCGCCTATACGCTGCGCGCCGATGACGACGACTTCACCCAGCCCGGCATCCTGGTGCGCGAGGTGTTCGACGACGCGCAGCGGGCGCGGCTGGTGGATCAGGTCGCCGGCAGCCTGCTCGGCGGCGTGCGCGAGCCGGTGCTGGGCCGCGCCCTCGCCTATTGGCAGAGCATCGATGCCGATGTCGGCGCCCGCATCGAGGCCAAGGTCCGCGCCGGCCATGCCGGCAAGCCCGCCGAGGGCATGGGCGAGGGCTGAGCCCGGCCCGGAACCGCCCGCCCGGCCGGTGCCGGGCGGGCCGCAGGCTTATTGCAGGCCCAGCTTGCCCTTCAGCGTCGACAGGTCCTCGGCCAGCGTGTTGACCTTGGCGGCCAGCACGTTGCGGTCGGCATCGGTCAGTTCCTCATAGGACACGAAACCCTTGTCCTCGGTGCGGTATTTCGCCAGCACGGCGGCCGCTTCGTCGAAATTCGCATCGACCTTGGCGACGAAATCCGGGTCGGTCTTTTCGACCAGCGGCTTCAGCAGCTCGTGGATCTTGCGCGAGCCCTCGAAATTGGCGTCGAAATCCCACAGGTCGGTATGGCTGTAGCGGTCCTCCTCGCCGGAGATCTTGGTGGCCGCGACCTCCTCCATCAGCGCGGCGGCGCCGCCGACGACCACCTCCGGCGGGAAGGTCAGCGCGTCGATGCGCGATTGCAGCTCGGTCACATCGGCCAGCAACCGGTCGGCCAGATCCCCCAGCGGCTCGGTCGAGCCCTCGACCCAGAGGCCGTATTCCAGCGCATGAAAGCCGGTGAAGGCCGGGTCCTTCTCGGCCGCCTCGTAATCGTCGGCGCGGGCGTCGATGGACACGTCCAGATCGGCGAACAGCTCGGCGATCGGCTCGATGCGCTCATAGCTGGTGCGGGTGGGCGCGTAGAGGGCCTGCGCCTTCTCGACATCGCCGGCCTTGATGGCGGCGACGAATTCGGTGGTGTCCGCGACCAGCTGCTCGGTGTTCTCGGTCACGAACAGCTTATAGTCGGACAGCGGCCCGACCAGGTCCAGCGAAGGGTCCTGCGCGAACGCGCCGGTGCCGGGCCCGGCTAGGACCAGCGCCAGCCCGACGGCCTTCAACAGTTTGGTATGCATCGGCTTTCTCCTGTTTGCCGCGATGGCTGGGTGGCCTCGGTCACCGGGACCGGGCTGCCTGGATGAGGGATGATCCCAGATAGTCGTCCGCGTCGCGCACGCCCGGCAGGGCAAAGAAATAGCCGCCGCCGACGGGCTTGATATATTCCTCCAGCGGCTCGCCGTTCAGGCGGTTCTGGACGGTGATGAAGCCGGCTTCCAGATCGGCCTGCCAGGCGATGAACAGCAGGCCCTGGTCGAGCTGGCCGTTCCTCAGCACGCCGCGGGAATAGTTGAAGGGCCGGCGCAGCATCAGGTTGGCGTCCGAATCCGCGGTGCGCGGATTGGCCAGCCGGATATGCGAGGTGAGCGGGGTCAGCGCGCCCTCCGGGTCGGCGGCATAATCGGGCACGTCGCGCTCGGTCGCGTCCCCGGCGCCATCCAGCGGCGCCCCGGACATCTTGCGGCGGCCGAAGATCAGCTCCTGCTCCAGCAGCGGGGTGCGGTCCCAGCGCTCGACCATGTTGCGGATGATGCGCACCGCCTGATAGCTGCCGCCCCGGGCCCAGTCCGGCTCGTCCGCGGCATGGGTCCAGACCAGGCGGTCCATCAGCGCCGCATCCTCGCCATCGGGATTGGCCGAGCCGTCGCGAAAGCCGAGGAAGTTGCGGGCGCTGGGCGTGGCGCCATCGGCGTCGGGGATGACCGGCGGCACGTTGCCCTCGTACATCCAGCGCAGGACCAGGAATTCCGACAGGTTCTTCACGATGTCGCGCAGGGCGTGCAGGTTGGTGTCGGCGGTATTGGCGCAGAACTGGATCGACAGGTCGCCATGGCAGATGCCGGCATCCAGCGCATCGTTGGGAAACTGCACCATGCGCTGCAACCGCGCCGGTTTCAGCGGCGCCAGCCAGTCGCGCGCCGCGAAGAACGAGGCGCCGAGGCCCACGGTCAGGGTCAGGTTGTCGGGCGCCACCTGCGGCCCCAGCAGCCCGGAATCGGGCGGCGGCAGCAGCGGGTCGCTTTCCGGGATCGGGCCTCCGGCGGTCAGGAACACCGCCCGCGCCGTCAGCCGGCGCAGCATGGCCTCGACCTGATCGGGACTGGCGGCCACCACGTCGAAGGCGGCGACCAGGCCGTTTTCCGGGCGCGGGGTGGTGATGCCGGCCTGATGCGCACCGTGGAAGGGCACCCGCTGCGCCGCGCGCTCGGCCAGCCGGTGCGGGGCGTCATCGACGCGGGGCTGGCCGGCGGCGGGCAGGGTAGCGGCTTCGGCGCCCAGCCCGGCCAGCGCCCCGGCCGTGCCCGCGCCCAGCCCGAGCATCACGCGGCGCCGGTTCGGCGCCATCGGGAACGGGCATTTCATGGCGACAACCCTATGACGGCGGGCAGTTTCTCCAGCGGGGCCTGCAATCCGGCCATGGCCTCGGCCAGCCGGTCGCGCTCGGCCTGCGGCACCTCGCGGTAATCGGCGGCGGTGAGGCCGGCCAGCGCGGCCTCGACCCGCTGCATGGCCTCGCCCAGTTCCGCATCCAGCGCCGGATCGGCGCCGGCCAGCAGCGGATGCAGCAGCCCGACCAGCTTTTGCAGCCCCTCCAGACTGGCGCGCAGATCGGCCGGATCGCTGCCGGAATAGAGGTTCTCGCCGGCGGGGATCTGGCCCTGCGCCAGTTGCCCGGCCAGCGCGGCGGGCAGGTCGGTCAGCAACTGCGGGTCCGGCCTGGCCTCGGCCAGCCGCGCGGCCAACGCCTCCAGATCGCTCACCAGCCGGTCGGCCAGCGGCGCCAGCCCGTCGAGGCTGCCCTGCGCGAACAGCCCGTATTCCAGGCGGTGATAGCCGGTGAAGGCGGGGTCCTGCTCGCGCCCGGCCAGATAGGCGGCATTGGGGTCGATGGCGTTTTCCAGATCCGAGAAGCGCATGGCCAGCGCCTCGATGCGGCGATAGGGCGCGCGGGCGGCCAACCAGGCGGCGCGCGCCGCCTCCAGATCGCCGGCGGCAATGGCGTCGCGCAGCGCCTCGGCCCCCGACACCGCGCGGCGGCCCTGGGTGACCAGATAGACCCGGTATTCCGACAGCGGCCCGAGGAATTTCTTCAGCGTCACCTCGGATGCCGCCGCCTGCGCCTCGTCCGAGGGCGTCACCTCCAGCGTGCCGCGCGGGTTCGACAGCAGCCCGCAGGTGATCTCGTAACTCCCCGGCGCCAGCTGCACGGTCAGGATCTGGCGAAAGCCGGGGGCGATGTTCTCGCGCTCGGCCACCACCATCACGCCGTCCAGAATCTCCCATTCGATGGGCCGGTCGGATTCGTTGACGATCTCGAAGCTGCGGCGGCCGCCGGGCACGGTGATCTCGTTGGGCCGGCATTCGCTGGCGCCGACCCGCACCACCATGTCGGCGGCTTGCCCTGCGGTGCTGGCGGCATTGCGCTGCGCCGCGTACCAGAACGCGCCGCCACCGGCCAGCATCAGCACCACCGCCCCGGCCATGCCGAGGTAAAGCACCGCCTTGCGGCCCGGCCCGCCACGCTCAGCCATGTTCCGCCCTCCGCACCAGCCCGGCGCCGGGTGTAGGGGTGTCGCGCAGATAGAGCCACAGGGTCACCGCCAGGAAACCCGCATAGACCAGCACCTCGCCCAGCGTCGGGCTTTCGCGATAGCCGAGGATGCCCGACAGGATCGTGCCCAGGAGGTCGGTTTCCGGCAGGTGCCGGCTGAGATCCCAGACCCGTTCCTGCAGGCCGTTCCACAGCCCGGCCTCGTGCAGCGCCCGCACCGAGCCCGCCAGCAATCCGGCGGCGACGAAGATGATGAACACCCCGGTCCAGCGGAAGAAGCGGCGCAGGTTCAGCCGCAGCGCCCCGACATAGATCAGCCAGCCCACCACGACCGAGACCATCACCCCCAGCAGCGCCCCCAGCGGTGCCGCCGGGCCGGTGCTCTGCTGGAAGATGGCCAGCAGGAAGAACACCGATTCCAGCCCCTCGCGGGCGACGGCAAAGAACACCATGCCGATCAGCGCCCAGACGGCGCCGCCACCGTGATGGCCCTCCAGCGCCTGATCGACCGAGTGAGGCAGGGTCATGCGCATCGAGCGCGCGGCGCGGCGCATCCAGAACACCATCCAGATCAGCACGGTGACGGCGACCAGCCCGACCAGGGCCTCGAACAGCTCCTGCGCCTTCTGCGGAAAGGCGGCATTGGCCAGTTGCAGCCCGGCACCGACGAACAGCGCCAGCGCAGCGGCGAGGAAGATGCCGATCCAGACCGCCGGCAGCCAGGCGGCGCGCCCGGTCTGGCGCAGATAGCCGGCGATGATGCCGACGATCAGCGACGCCTCCAGCCCCTCACGGAGCATGATGAGGAACGGTGCCAGCATGGCCCCCTCCGATCCACGATGCGACACGAATCGAAGACGCGGGCGCATCAGGGCGGGCGCGTCAGGGAATGTGCCTTGCGCCGGCAGCGCCGGCCACGGTTTCCTGCCGTCAGGCACAGCGCATCGGGGGCGAAAAGTCAATCCTGATTTATTCAGTGCGGATTGGTGGGGCGGCACGGCCGGCCGTGCCTCGGGTCGGTTCGGGCATGTAAAGGCCGCAGATTCCGGCATCGGTGGCGCCGGAAATTCCGGGCTGCGGCATCGGACGGAGGCGCCATCACCGATGCCGCCCACCTCCGCCTCGTAGTAGGGGCGACACGCTAACGCAGCAACTCCCGGATGATCGCCTCCGGCGAGATTTGCAGCGGGTTGTCG
>JBEBVF010000027.1:0-27350 GCA_040392885.1 Paracoccus sp. (in: a-proteobacteria)
CGGGCCGCTGCCGCCCGAAAGCCCTTGCCAGCGATCCGGGGCGGTGGTTACTTTGATCAAATGATACGAATCCGGCGGCGTCCCCCAGCGGGCGCCTTCCTCATGCCCGCCGGCGCCTTGTTTGCAATCAGGAAGACAGACCATGCCCCGCCTCGCCCGCCGCCTGACCCGCACCTCGGCCAAAAGCTACGGGATGTTCGCCCGGGCGGCGGCGCTGGGGCCGCGGCCGGACCTGATCCATCTGGAACTGGGCATGCCCATCCACGACACCCCGGGGCATATCAAGCAGGCCACCATCGACGCCCTGCTTGCCGGTGCGGTGCATTACAGCGATTTCCGCGGCCTGCCGCCGTTGCGCGAGGCGCTGGCCGCCAAGATGCGGGCCGAGAACGCGCTGGACTATGGCGCCGACGAGGTGATCGTCACCAACGGCCTCACCGAGGCCTCCTATCTGGCCTTCATGGCCCTGCTGGACGAGGGCGACGAGGCCATCCTGCTGGACCCCTACTACCCCCAGCATGTCGGCAAGATCGAGATGGCCGGCGCCCGCCCGGTGATTGCCCGCACCGGCCCCGGCTTCACCATCGAGCGCGAACTGATCGAGGCCGCGATCACCCCCCGGACCCGGGTGATCACGCTGGTCAATCCCTCCAACCCCACCGGGCGCTGCTATTCGCGGGCCGAGTTGCAGATCATCGCCGACCTCGCCATCGAGCACGACCTCGCCGTGGTCTGCGACGAGGTCTACGAGCGGATCACCTTCGATGTGCCGCATGTCTCCATCGCCTCGCTGCCGGGGATGCGCGACCGGGTGGTCAGCATGTTCGCCTTCACCAAGGCCTTTGCCATGGATGGCTGGCGACTGGGCTGGCTGGCGGCGGATGCGGCGCTGATCGGGCCGCTGGTCAAGCTGCATTCCACCGTGGTCACCCATGTCAACACCTTCATCCAGCACGGGGCGCTGGCGGCGATTACCGGCCCGGCGCCGGTGCTGGCGGCGATGGTCGCCGACGACCGCGCCAAGCGCGACCTGGTGGTGGCGCGGATGAACCAGATGCCCGGCGTGCGCTGCCACAGCCCGGAAGGGACCATCTATGCCTTCCCCGACATCACCGGCACCGGGCTGACCTCGCAGCAGGCGGCGGATGCGCTGCTGGAGCGCGCGGGCGTGGTGGTGGAATCCGGCGCCTTCTACGGGCCGGGCGGCGAGGGGCATCTGCGGGTCTGCTTCGGCTCGGTCACGCATGAGCAACTGACCGAGGCGATGGACCGCATGTCGCGCTTTTTCAACGACCTGGTCTGAGGGGGAGCCGCGGGCCGCATGTAGCGGGGGGTGTGCTTCATCCGGCATCGGGGATCGGGCGCGGGGCGGATATATCCCGCGCAGGATCGCGGTTTTCGCCTCGACTTGGCATTCCCGAAATGGATCGGATGTGGAAGTTTGCCGGGGCCCGGCCGCGTGGCCGCGCCTCGGCGCTTGCGCGCCGCAGTGCCCCGCATAAGGCGGCCGAATGCCGGGGCATGAGTGCTCGCGTGCAGGTGCATCGGCGATGGCATCCCGCGCAATGGTGGGGCGGGGGGCGCGCAGTTCCTAGCGGAAGGTGGCGGACCGGCAGGCGCGCAGCCGGGGTCAGCGGACCCCGCTGATCGGTGCCTTCATCGCGACCTTCCTGGTGGCCGGCTTTGCGCTGCTGGCCGGGCGCCGGGTGATGGCCCTGCTCCATGGTGGCTCGACCCCGCCCGGCGCCATCATGGCCGGGCTGGACCGCCGGAAATCCCCTGTCGGGTGCGTGGCGAAGCGATCCGGGTGGCGACGGGGCCGCGCGGCCGGCTGCGGTTGGACCTAACGGCGCAAGCCCCGCCGGGCGCCGATGGGGGAGGGTGCGGCGGGATGCCCTGCATCGAAGCCCGCAACTTCGCGGCGCCCCCTCCCGGCCTCCGGGACCCCGCGTCGCAGCACCGGCCGGTGGCGCCGCCCGGCCGATGCGGCTAAACCGGCAGCGGGGCCGAGCCGTGCCCTTTTCCGACTGGGGGACAAGCGATGAGCGATCCGACCCGCGCCCGGATGCAGGCGCTGCACGAGATCATGGCCCGCACGGGCACCGGGCTGGTGGCGCTGGCGCCCGGCTCGCATATGCAATGGGTACTGGGCTTCCACCCCTATCCCGACGAGCGCCCCTGCCTGCTGCTGGTCGGGCCGCAGGGTGCCGCCTTCCTGATGCCGGCGCTGAACGCCGCCGACAGCCGGGCGCGCACCGACATTCCCTTCTTTGAATGGGCCGACGAGGCCGGCCCCGCCGAGGCCCTGGGCGCGGCGCTGGCCGCCGTGGGCGCCGGCCGGCCGGGGCTGGTGGCGCTGGACGAATGTATGCGCGCCGATTTCGCGCTGCTGGTGCTGGGCGCGCTGCCCGCCGGGACCCGCCACGCCTTCACCATCGACACGCTGGGCGCGCTGCGCATGCGCAAGGATGCCGGCGAGATTGCCATCCTCAAGCGCAATGCCGCCATTGCCGATGGCGCCGTGCGGGCCGCCTTTGCCGCCATCCGCCCCGGCATGACCGAGAATCAGCTGGCCGACGTGGTGCGGGCGCATTTCGCCGCCGAGGGTGCCGTGCCGGAATTCTGGATCGTCGGCGCCGGTGCCAATGGTGCCTTCCCGCATCACCATACCGGCGATTCGGTGATCCGCGCCGGCGATGCCGTGGTCATCGACATCGGCGGCCGCGTCGGCGGCTATCCTTCCGACATCACCCGCATGGCCGTGGTCGGCGACCCGCCGGAGGGCTTCGGCCAGATCCATAATGTCGTCGACAAGGCGGTGCGCGCCGCCATCGCCGCCGCCCGTCCCGGCGTGCCGGCGCGCACGGTGGACGAGGCCGCCCGCAAGGTCATCGCCGATGCCGGCTATGGCGAATATTTCGTCCACCGCACCGGCCACGGCTTGGGCATCGACATCCACGAGCCGCCCTACATCACCGCCACCAGCGACCTGATCCTTCAGGAGGGCATGGTGTTCTCGATCGAGCCGGGGATCTATCTGCCCGGCCGTTTCGGGGTGCGGCTGGAGGAAATCGTGGTGCTGCGCGCCGAGGGCGCCGAGGTGCTGTCCGGCCTGCCCCGCGACGCGCATTACGCCCCCGCCGACTGATCGCGCGCCGCCTCGATCCGGCGGCCTCGCGCATCCCTGTTGACTTGCAATCGGTTGCATGGGACGCTGGCGACAGGGAGACAGTCGCGAGGCCGGGGGATGGACGGGTTCACGGAGGCGCCGCTGATGGAGCGTCGGGCAGACGCGCTGGAGGTGGTGGTGCATGCCGACCTGGCCGCGATGGGCCGGGCGGCGGCGGCCGAGGTTGCCGCCTCCATGCGCCGGGTGGCGGCCGAAAGGGGCGGGGTACGGATGGTGTTTGCCGCCGCGCCCAGCCAGGCCGACATGATGGCGGCGCTGATCGCCATGCCGGGCCTGCCTTGGGACCGGGTGACCGCCTTCCATATGGACGACTATCTCGACCTGCCGGCCGCGGCGCCGCAGCGATTCGGCAACTGGCTGGACCGGCACCTGTTCGGCCATGTCCCGTTCCGGGCCATCCACCGCATCCCCGCCCAGGGCGACCCCGCCCGCATCTGCGCCGATTACGAGGCGCTGCTGCGCGAGGCGCCGCTGGACATCCTGTGCTTCGGCATCGGCGTGAACGGGCATCTGGCCTTCAACGACCCGCCGGTGGCGGATTTCGACGATCCCGCCTGGGTCAAGGTGGTGGAACTGGACCGCACCTGCCGCCAGCAGCAGGTGGATGACGGCTGCTTTCCGACCCTTGCCGAGGTGCCGGCGCGGGCCATCACCCTGACCATTCCCTGCCTGATGGCGGCCGGAACCCGCATCGGCGTGGTGCCCGGCGCCCACAAGCGCGCGGCGCTGGTCGCCACGGTCTCCGGGCCGGTCTCCACCGCCTGCCCGGCCTCGATCCTGCGCCGGCACGGCGCCCGGCTGCATATCGACGCAAAGGCCAATCCCTATGTCTGACAGTGCTGCCCTCGCCGCCGAATATCAGGCGCAGATCGACGCCCACCTGAACCGCATCCGCGCCGAGGAGGCGGCCGCCATCGACGCCGCCGCCGCCCGCATGGCCGAGCAGATCGCCGCCGACCGGCTGGTGCATATCTTCGGCCCCGGCGGCCATTCCAACCTCGCCGCGCAGGAGGTGTTCTTCCGCGCCGGCGGGCTGATGCATGTCAGCGCCATCCTCGACGAAGGCACGCTGCTGTCCAACGGCGCCCTGCGCTCGATGGCGATGGAGCGCATGCCGGGCTATGGCCGGGTGGTGATCCGCAATGCCGGGCTGGGGCCGGAGAGCCTGCTGATCCTGGTCAACGCCTATGGCATCAATGCCGCGCTGATCGACGCGGCGCTGGAGGCCAAGGCGCTGGGCGCCACGCTGATCGGGGTGTCGTCGCGCGCCCATGCCGAGGGCACCGCCCCCGATCATCCGGCGCGCCACCCGACGAAGCGGAACCTGCACGATCTGGTGGATTTCGCCATCGACACCAAGGTGCCCATCGGCGATGCGGTGATCCGCATTCCGGGCATGGGCGAGCCGGTGGCGGCGGTTTCCACCTTTGCCAATGCCTTTGCGCTGAACTGGCTGGTGATGGCGACCATCGCCCGGCTGGTCGAGGCGGGGGTGGAGGTGCCGGTCTGGCGCTCCGGCAATGCGCCGGGCGGGGACGAGGCCAATGCCCGCTTCATCCACCGCTTCCGCGACCGGGTGCGCGCATTGTGAGCGCGGGCGGGGCATATCGCGGCCGGCTGGCCAGCGGCGAGGGGCGGGTGCTTCTGGCCGAAGGCGATGTGATCCGCGCGATGGAGCCCTGCGATGGCGCGGGCCTGCCCTGGCTGGCCCCGGCGCTGGTCGATCTGCAGGTGAACGGCTTTCTGGGCCTGGACCTGAACGAGGGCGCGCTTGCGCCCGCGACGGTGGCCTCCCTGTGCGCGGTGCTGGCGGCGCGCGGGGTGGGGTGCTTTCTGCCCACGCTGGTCACCGCCCCGCGCGCGGCGATCCGGCAGCGGCTGGCGGCGATCGCCGAGGCCAGGCGCACCCACCCGCTGGCGGCGGCGATGATCGCCGGGGTGCATGTCGAGGGGCCGATGATCTCGCCCGAGGATGGCCCGCGCGGCGCCCATCCGGCGGCGCATGTGCGGGCGCTGACGCTGGAGGAGGTCGAGGAGTGGCAGGCGGCCGGCGACGGGCTGGTGTGCAAGGTCACGCTGGCGCCGGAGGTTCCGGGCGCGGTGCCGCTGATCCGGGCGCTGGCCGGGCGCGGCATTCTGGTCGCCATCGGCCATTCGGCGGCGAGCCCGGCGCAGATCCGCGAGGCGGTGGCGGCGGGCGCCCGCATCTCGACGCATCTGGGCAATGGGGCGGCGGCCATGCTGCCGCGCCACCCGAACCTGATCTGGGCGCAGCTGGCCGAGGATGCGCTGACCGCCGGTTTCATCGCCGATGGCGACCACCTGCCCGACGCGACGCTGAAGGCGATGCTGCGCGCCAAGGCGGGGCGGGCCTTCCTGGTCTCCGATTCCGTGGGGCTGGCGGGGATGCCGCCCGGCCGCTACGACAACCCCATCGGCGGCGCGGTCGAGATCGACGCCACCGGCCGGATCTCCGTCGCCGGCACCCCCTATCTGGCCGGTTCCGGCCATGCGCTGGTCGAGTTCCTGGGCCGGGTACCCGGTGCCGCCGGCCTGACGCTGGGCGCGGTGCTGGACCTCGCTACCACGGCGCCGGCGGCGCTGATCGGGCGCGAGGTGGCGCTCCGCGAGGGCGGGCGCGCCGATTTCATCCTGTTTGACTGGTCGCCCGACGACCCGCTGATCCGGCTGCGCGATTCGGTGATCGCCGGGGAAAGGCGGGGGCCATGATCCGCGCCGGCACCTGCGTCATCGACATCACCCCGCCGGCCGGTCTGGCCATGGCCGGTTTCGGGGCGCGGCTGGAGGGCGCGACCGGTGCCCATGACGCGCTGAGCGTGCGGGCGATGGTGGTCGGCGACACGGCGCTGGTCACCGCCGACGTGATCGGCATCGACGCGGCGCTGTCGGCGCGGGTGCGGGCAGCCTGCTGCCTGCCGGCGCGGAATGTGGTGATCACGGCGCTGCACAACCATGGCGGGCCGGTCTCGATGCCGGGCCGGCTGTCGGCCCCCGCCGATCCGGCCTGGATGGCGCGCCTCGAATCGGCACTGGTCGAGGCCATCGACAGGGCCGCCGCCGCGCGCCAGCCGGTGCGGCTGCTGGCCGGCCAGGCCCCCGATCCGGGCTTTGCCCGCAATCGCCGCCATGAGGGCGGATCGGTCGATGGCATCCTGCCGGTCCTGCGGCTGGACCGGCCGGACGGCAGCACGCTGGCGATCCTGACCAGCTATGGCTGTCACCCGGTGGTGCTGGGGGCGGACAACCGGCTGTGGACCGCCGATTACCCGCATTTCCTGCGCGCCCGGCTGGAATCGGCGCTGCCCGGTGCCGTGGCGCTGTTCGCCACCGGCTGCGCCGGCGACGTGAATACCGGCCATTCCGCGCAGGCCTCGCTGACCCCCGGCCCGCAGGCCCGCCGCACCTATCAGGAGGCCGCCCGCATCGGCGAGGGGCTGGCCGAGGCCGTGCTGGCCGCGCCGCTGGCCCCGGTCTCCGGCCCGGTCCGGGCGGCGCAGGCGCATCTGGCGCTGCCCTTCGCCCGCCGCGAATCCGACCCCGCCACACTGGCCCGCGACTGGCGCGCCCAGGCCGCAGCCGCCCCGCCCGTCCGGGCGCATCTGCTGCGCATCTGGGCGGATTGGGCCGAGGCGCTGCCCGCGACCCCGCCCGGGCCGCTGCCGGCGCGCGTCTCCGTGCTGGACTGGGCGGGCGTCTGCCTTGCCGCCCTGCCCGGCGAGATCTTTGCGCAGACCGCGCTTGACTTGCGCGCCCGGCTGGCGCGCGATGGGGCGGGGCGGGATGCCGGGACGGATGCGCCCGTCTTCGTGCTGGCCTATGCCGACGACAATCCCGGCTATATCCCGCCGCGCGCCGAGCATGCCCTTGGCGGCTACGAGGTCGAGGAGGCGCATCGCTTCTATGGCCTGCCCGCCGGCTTTGCCCCCGGCGCCGCCGAATCCCTGGCCGAAGCGGCCCTCGCTGCGGCCAGCGACACCGGGGCCCGTCCGCGCCCCGCAACGACGACCGAGTGAACGACCTCGAACAACAGGGAAGATGACATGACCGATACCACCGCCCGTCTTGCCCGCACCACCGCGCTGACGCTGGGTTTCGCCACGCTGGCCGGGGCCGTGCAGGCACAGGACATCACCGTCTGGAGCGGCTATCCCGAGCTGGCCCCCTATTACGAACATGTGGCCGAAGGCATGAAGGAGGCCTGGCCCGACCTGAACGTCACCGTCGAGGCCATCGCCCTGCGCGAGCATGAAAAGCGCCTGGCGCTGGCGCTGTCTTCGGGCCTCGAAGGGGCCACGGTGATCGAGCTCGCCGGCTCCACCGCCAGCCGCTACGTGGACAACGACCTGCTGCCGGCGGCACCCGAGGATGTCGCCGCCTTCGTCAGCGACCCGGCCAATTTCGGCGAGTTCTTCGTGAACTCGGCCTCGCGCAACGGCACCGTCTACGGCATCCCCTTCATGCGCGGCCAGGGCTCGCTGTTCTACAATACCGAGATGTTCGAGAAGGCCGGCCTCTCCGGCCCGCCCAAGACCATGGAGGAATATACCGACTATGCCGCCAAGCTGACCCAGCGCGACGCCTCGGGCAAGGCCACGGTCTCGGGCTGGTCGCTGCGGCTGTCGGGTGGCGGCCAGGGCATTGCCGAGAAGTTCTGGATCAACCTGTTCCAGTATGGCGGCAATGTCATCGTCGAGACCGGGGACGGCAAGTGGAAGGCCGATTACGCCAACGAGGCCGGGGTCAAGGCGCTGGGGCAGTATCTCGACAACCTGTTCGTCGAGAAGACGGTCTCGGTCGAGATGCCGGCCGATGCCGAGGCGTTCGAGCGCGGCCAGACCGCCATGTTCATCCGCGAGAGCTGGGTGATCGGCGACATCGCCGCCAAGGCGCCCGACCTGCCCTATGCCACGGCGCCGCTGCCGGTCGGCTCGATCGCGCTGCCGACGAACCTCTATGTCGCCGGCGGCGATGATGACGAGGCCGCCGCGGCCTGGGCCTTCGCGCAGGCCGCCAACGAGCCCGACAACCTGGTCTGGATGCTGGCCAATGTCGGCTGGCTGCCCAACCGCTCGGGCGTGGACTATTCCAGCGTGACCGGCGACTCGCCGGCCTTCGCCGCCTTCGTCGACTATCCGGAGGGCTACCAGTTCTTCACCCTGCCGGCCATCGGCCCGATCGAGGAGGTGCTGACGCGGCTGGCCGCGCAGCTGGAAGCGGCCTTTGCCAACGAGAGCCTCGCCGGCGACGATGCGGCGATCCTGGCCTGGCTGGAGAAGGCCGCCGAGGAGACCAACCAGATCCTCGCCCGCGAGGACCTGCTGGCCGAGTGAGGGGATGGTGCGTGCAGGCACGCCCCCTAAGCAATGACCACGGCGCGGGGGGGCCACACCCCCCGCCACCCCGAAGGGAGGTTCCATGCTGCGCAGACGCCGTTTCGCCTTCGCACTGATCGCGATCCTGCCCACCTTCGCGATCTTCGCCTGGGTGCGGCTGATCCCGATTGCGGACACGCTGCGCCTGTCCCTGCATGACTGGAACCTGCTGTCTAAGAACAAGCCCTTCATCGGGCTGCGCAATTTCCGCGAGCTGTTCGGCGATCAGCTGTTCCTGAATGCGCTGACCAATACCGCGATCATCGCCTTCGGGGTGCTGGTCATCACCATCCCGCTGGCGCTGGTGATCTCGGCCCTGATCCACACCAGGCTGCGCTCGCGCTTTTCCGGGTTTTTCGAGACCGCGGTGTTCATCCCGCATGTGGTGTCGCTGGTGCCGGCGGCGATGGCGTGGAAATGGATATTCGATGCCAATGTCGGGCCGCTGAACGCGCTGATCGTGGGCCTGGGGGGCACGGCGCAGCCCTGGCTGTTCGACCCGGTTCTGTCGGTGCTGTCGATTATCATCCTGTGCTCGTGGCAGGCGCTGGGCTATGCGGTGCTGATCTATATGGTGGGATTCCGCAACCTGCCGACCAGCGTCTACGAGGCCGCCAGGCTGGACGGGGCCTCGGGGCTGCAATCCTTCCTCTACATCTCCGTGCCGCTGCTGAAGCCGATCACGCTCTATGTCTCGGTGGTGACGCTGATTTCCGGCTTCAACGTCTATGCGCAGGCCTTCGTGCTGGCCTCCGACACGCAGGGCGCGCCGGGGCGGCTGGTGCGGGTGCTGGTCATCGACATGCTGGAAAACAGCTTCCGCAACTATCGCGTCGGCTATGCCGCCGCCGAGGCGGTGATCCTGTTGCTGATCGTGCTGCTGCTGACCGGGGTGCAGTTCGGCCTGCTGCGCCAGAAAGGGGGCCGGCGATGAATGCCCAACGCCGCAGCGCGCTGGCCATCGACCTGGCGCTGGGGATCTTCGGCCTGCTGATGCTGCTGCCGCTGGTCCTGCTGATCGCCAATGCCTTCAAGACCCCGGCCGAGATGATCGCCTGGCCGCCGACCCTCGTCCCGCATGACCCGACGCTGGAGAATTTCCGCTCGGTGCTGGGCGACACGCCCTTGCTGCGCTGGATCGGCAACAGCCTGGCCTTTGCGCTGATGTCCAGCGCCTCGATCGTGCTGACCTCCTCCATCGCCGGCTATGTCACCGGCAAGTTCCGCTACCGGACCATCCATCTGATCTTCTTCCTGTTCCTGGCCACGGCGATCATTCCCTTCGAGGTCTACATGATCCCGCTCTATTTCCAGGTGAAGGCGGTGGGGGCGCTGAATTCCGTTTGGGGGCTGCTGATCGGCTATCTGGTGATGAGCTTCGGCATCTTCCTGATCCGCCAGAACGCCGATACCGCCATCCCCGACGAGCTGATCGAGGCCGCGCGTATAGACGGCGCCTCGGAATGGTGGATCTTCTGGCGCATCGGCCTGCCCCTGCTGCGCGGGCCGCTGGCGGCGCTGGGGGTGCTGGCCTTCTTCCAGTCCTGGACGGCCTTTGCCTGGCCGATGATCGTCGCCACCAAGCGGCAGGCCTATACGATCGAGGTCGGGCTGGCGCAGTTCCAGACCGGCTATACCGTCGATCTGGGGCGGCTGTCAGCGGCCTCGGCGGCGGTGCTGATCCCCTCGGTGCTGGTGTTCATCCTGCTGCGGCGGCAATTCGTGCAGGGCATCTCGGCCAGCGGGATGAAGGAATGAGCCTGTGGCTGGACCTCACCGCGCGGCGCTATGATGCCGCCAACCGGCAGGCGCTGGGCTGGATGCTGGCGCGCCCGCCCGCCGGGCCGTTCCTGGACACCAAGGTCAACCCGCTGACCGGCGCCGATTACGGGCCGGGCGACGGCCAGCGCGGGCCGGGCTGGGTCTATGGCTGGATTCAGGGGCGCGGGCTGGAGGCGCTGGTGACCTTCGCCCGCGACCTGGCCGGGCGCGACCCGGCGCTGTCGGCGCGCCTGCTGGACCGCGCAAGGCCGCTTTACGCGGCGCTGGACGGGCTGGTGGCGCGCGACGGGCATGGCGCCTTCCTCTATCGCGACGGGCGCCCGGTGCGGCCGGGCAGCGGCGAGCCGCAGGCGGTGGCGGGCGAGGTGTTCACCTATTCGGACGCCTTCTTCGCCAAGGGCCTGCTGGCGGCGGCGGCGCTGTTCGCGCCGCAGGACGTGCCGCGGCAACTGGCCTATCTGATGCGGGTGATCGCCGCCATCGAGGAGGGTCGCTTCCAGATGGGCGAGGGTGCCGCCATCGTCCCCGATTCCGTCGCCGTCGAGCCGGATGATTTCGGCCCGCGCATGATCCTGCTGGGCGCGGCCGGGCTGCTGCACCGGCTGGGCCTCGGTGCCCATGCCGATTTCGCCGATCGTTTCATCGACGCCATCCTGATCCGCCATGACGACCCCGCCACCGGCCTGCTGTGGACCGTCCCGGGCGAGGACCGGCGCAATCCCGGGCACAGCGTCGAATTCGTCGGCTTCGCGCTGGATTATCTGCGCCATCTGCCCCCCGATCCCGGGCTGACCCGGCGGCTGGCCGCCCTGCTGTCCCGCACGCTGGACCTGTCGATGACCGGCCCCGGCATCGCCCTGTTCATCGCCGGCGACGGCAGCCCGGCCTCGCCCTATCATCCGTGGTGGAGCCTGCCGGAGGCCATCCGGGCCTGCGCCCTGGCCGTCGAGGCCGGCGCCCCCGACCTGCTGGCGCATTGGAAGGCCGCCGACCGCATGTTCTTCGGCAATTTCTGGCAGGGCCGCCACGGCTATGCCCATCAGACCCTGACCGCCGGGGGGCCGGTCGATTACGTTCCGGCGACGCCCGACCTCGATCCCGGCTATCATACCGCCCTCAGCCTGCATGCGGCCGCCCTTGCCGCGCGCCGGCTGGCCGGCCTGACGCAAAGGAGACCTCATGGCCTCGGTTGACATCACCGACCTGCGCAAGACCTATGGCCAGCACGAGGCCATCCACGGCGTCAGCTTTTCCATCCCCGACGGCGCCTTCGTGGCGCTTGTCGGCCCCTCGGGCTGCGGCAAGTCCACCATCCTGCGCATGATCGCCGGGCTGGAGGAGATCACCGCCGGCACCATCGCCATCGACGGCCGCGTCATCAACGAGGTGGCGCCGAAAAGCCGCGACATCGCCATGGTGTTCCAGAACTACGCCCTCTATCCGCACATGACCGTGGCGCAGAACATGGGCTTTTCGCTGCGCCTGCTGGGCAAGACCAAGGCCGAGATCCGCGCCGCCGTCGAGGGCGCGGCGCAGATCCTCGGCCTGTCGGAGCTGCTGGACCGCTATCCGCGCCAGCTTTCGGGCGGCCAGCGGCAGCGGGTGGCGATGGGCCGGGCCATCGTGCGCCAGCCCAAGGTGTTCCTGTTCGACGAGCCGCTGTCGAATCTCGACGCCAAGCTGCGGGTGCAGATGCGGGCCGAGCTGAAATCCATGCACCGGCGGCTGGGCGCCACCATCATCCACGTCACCCATGACCAGATCGAGGCGATGACCATGGCCGATCTGGTCGTGGTCATGCGCGAGGGGCATGTCGCCCAGATGGGCACGCCGCTGGACCTCTACGATCATCCGCAGAACCTGTTCGTGGCCGGGTTCATCGGCTCGCCGGCGATGAACTTCCTCGACGCCACGCTGACCGCCGGGCAGGTGCGCGCCGATCTCGGCGAGGGCGAGGGGCTGGACCTGCCCGTCCCGGCCACCCGCAGCGGCAAGGTGATCCTCGGCGTGCGGCCGGAGCATCTGCGCCCGGCGCCCGAGGGCCAGGGCCTCGCCATGCAGATCTTCAATGTCGAGCCCACCGGCGCCGAGACCTATCTGCAGGGCCGCCGGCAGGGGCGCGAGCTGACCGTGCAGTCGCATGAGCGCCTGCCGGCCAGCCCCGGCGACACCCGCTGGTTCGGCGCCGATCCGCACATGCTGCACCTGTTCGATCCCGCCAGCGAGGCCCGCATCGACCCCTGACGGCGCAAGGCTTTGCGTGGCGGGGGTTTTGCGCTACCCTTTCCGTGCAAGGGTCGCATGGGGCGCAGGCCATGAAGATCTGGCTTCTCATCGCGCTGGGGCTGGCGATGCTGGCGCTGGCCTCCTGGCGCCAGTTCCTGGACAGCAACGTGACCCTCGACGAGCGGCTGCGCTGCGAGGCCATGGTCGAGGCCGATCACCAGGCCGATCCCGCCGCGCTGGAGCGGCTGCTGCCGCGCTGCACCAGGCGGGCGATGGTGATGATGATGGATGCCCGCCGCGAGGGGGCCGAGCCCCTGCCCGCCACCGAGGCGCTGGCCGCGACCGGCCGCCAGGAGGCGCTGTCGGCGCTGATCAACCTGGCGCTGATCGGCTCCGGCATCGGCGCCTTTGCCGTGGCCTGGCGGCGGGCGACCCGCGGGCGGCGGCGCTTCTGAGCGCCCGCGCGGTCCCGGACGCCTAGCGGATGGTGCTGGCGACGAAATCCATATGCGCCAGCTGCGCCCGGCCGGCGCCGGCGCTGTCGCCGGCGGCGATGGCCTCGAAGATGCGGCCATGTTGCTGGCCCAGCACCCGCAGGATCTCGGGCCGGTTGACCTCGGCCCGGCGCAGGCGCCAGTCGGATTCGTGGCGGGTCTGGCGGATCAGGTCGTAGATCTCCAGAAACAGCGCATTGCCGGCCAGTTCCGCGATGCGGTAATGGAACACCTCGTCGGCGAGGTCGTAATCCGCCGGCGCCTCGACGCTGCGGGTGCGGATCATCAGCGCCTCCAGCGTCGCCAATTCCTCCGGCCCGGCATTGAGCGCGGCCAGCTCGGCCAGCCGCGGCTCGACCTGGCGGCGCACATCCATCAGCTGCGCCAGCGTCAGCCGCCCGGCCAGCAGCCGCGGGCGCGCCTTGTCGGTGGGCGGCGGCGGCGCGACATAGGTGCCCTGGCCGCGGCGGCGAAACAGCGCGCCGCGCCGCGCCAGCTCGTCCAGGGCCAGCCGCAGCCGGCGGCGGGGAATGCCCAGGGTTTCGGCTAGCGCGCGCTCGGCCGGCAGGCGGCCGTCGCCGGCCGCGGCCTCGGCCAGCAGCGGCGCCAGCGCGCGGATGACCGCGTCCCCCTCCTCCTCCCGCGCTTCCGCCCGCAACTCAGCCTCCGAACAGGTCCATGAACATCCGCAGCGAGGTTATCAGCAGGAAGGCGCCAAAGCACAGCCGCAGCGCCCGGCGCGGGATGGTATGGGCCAGTTTCGCCCCGAGCTGCGAAAACACCATGGTCAGCGGGATCACTACCACCGCCGCCAGCAGGTTGACATAGCCCAGAGAGAAGGGCGGCAGGCCCGGCGCGCCCCAGCCGGTGATGATGTAGCCCAGGGTGCCCGGCACCCCGATCAGAAAGCCCAGCACCGTCGAGGTGCCGACCGCGCGGCGGATGTCGTAGCCGAGGAAGTTCAGCAGCGGCACGCCGACGGTGCCGCCGCCGATGCCCATCAGCGTGGAAACCCCGCCGGTGAAGATGCCGAAACCGGCCCAGACCGCGGGCGAGAAGTCGCGCGGCTCGGGGTCGGCGCGGCCCTTGCGCAGGATCATGTCGAAGCTGACCACCAGCGCCACGGTGGCAAAGACCGCCAGCGAGACCTTGCCGGAGACGAAGCCGCCGATGATGCTGCCCAGCACCACGCCGGTAACGATCCACGGCGCCCAGCGCCGGATCAGCGCCGTGTCCACCGCGCCGCGCCGGTAATGCGCGCTGGAGGAGGCGAGCGAGGTGAACACGATGGTGGAAAGCGAGGTCGCCACCGCCACCTTCATGGTGATGTCGGGGTCCCAGCCCACCAGCGTCATGGCGAAATACAGCGCCGGCACGATGACGATGCCGCCGCCGACGCCCAGAAGCCCCGCCAGAATCCCCCCGGCGACGCCGGCGCCCACCGCCACCGCCGCCAGTTGCAGCAGCGCCGCAGTCGTCATGCCGTCCATGTCATCCCGTCCCTTTTGTCGCTTCCGGTTTCAGCGCCCGACCGCATAGGCCTGCATCAGCCGCGGCGTGGCGGCGGCGGTCAGCATGCCGTCGGGGTCGCGCCGCGCCGCGGTCATGCGGCCGATGCTCCAGGGCTCGGCGACGATGACCTTGTGGCCGCGGGCGCGCAGCGCCTCGATGGTGGCCGCGCCGAAATTCGGCTCCAGCATCATCTCGCCGGGCTTGCATTCGCGCGGGTAGAAGCTGGCCTGGAAATGCAGGCTGTGGAACAGCGGCGCGTCGATGGATTCCTGCAGGCCCAGCCCGTGATGGACATAGCGCAGGAACCAGATCAGTTGCCACTGGTCCTGCTGGTCGCCGCCCGGCGTGCCGAAGGCGATGCGGATGCCGTCCTTTTCCGCCATCGAGGGGGTCAGCGTGGTGCGCGGTCGCGCGCCCGGACGCAGGGTCAGCGGCTGGCCGTCCTCCAGCCAGAACATCTGCCCGCGCGAGTTCAGCGGAAAGCCCAGGCCCGGAATCACCGGGTTCGATTGCAGCCAGCCGCCGGAGGGGGTCGAACTGACCATGTTCCCCCAGCGGTCGATCACGTCCAGATGCACGGTATCGCCGCGCCGCTCGGTCAGGTGGGCCATGGTCGGCTCGCCGGCGCTGATGCCGCGGGCGGCCTCGAAATCGCGGCCGGCGCGGGCGATGGCGGCATCGGCCAGATGCTCCAGCCCCGGCAGGCGGCCGGGGCGCTGCTCCAGGCTGGCGCGGTCCGAGATCAGTTTTGCGCGCTCGGCCCCGTAGGCTTCCGACAGCAGCCGCTCCACCGGCACGTCGAAGAAATCCGGGTCGCCGTAATAGGCCTCGCGGTCGGCATAGGCCAGCTTCATGGCCTCGATCACGGTATGGACGAATTCATCGCCCATCGGGTCCATGGCGGCGAGGTCGAAATTCTTCAGGATCTGGAGGGCTTGCAGCAGCACCGGCCCCTGCGACCAGGTGGGCAGCTTGTGGACCGTCCAGCCGTGATAGTCGATCGACAGCGGCGCCTCCCAATGCGCCTGCCATTCGGCCAGATCCTCGCGCGACAGCACCCCGGCATGGGCCTTGCCGGAGACATCCATCACGCAGGCATCCTTGAGGTAGTCGCAGATCGCCTCGGCGACGAAGCCCTGCGACCAGATGCGGCGGGCGGCGTCGATGCGGGCCTCGCGGGTCTCGCCCGCGGCCTCGTCCACGATGCGCTGCCAGGTCGCCGCCAGGTCGGGATTCCTGAACAGCGACCAGGGTGCCGGGGCCTCGCCCTCGGGCATCCAGGTGGCGGCGGAGGTCGGCCATTCCTCGCGGAAGAACTCGGCCAGGCCGGCGATGGTGTTCGACACCCGCGGCAGCACCGGATGGCCGTCGCGCGCATAGGCGATGGCGGGGGCCATCACCTCGGCCAGTTCCATGCTGCCATGGTCGCGCAGCATCAGCATCCAGCCGTCGAAGGCGCCGGGCACCACGGTCGCCAGCAGGCCCGAGCCGGGGATCAGCCCCTCGCCGAACTGGGCCCGGTAATGTTCCAGCGTCGCGCCCTTCGGCGCCACGCCCTGCGCACAGAGCACCCGGGTCTCGCCGGTCTGCGCCAGATGCACGATGGCGGGCAGGTCGCCGGCCGGGCCGTTCAGATGCGGCTCGACCACCTGCAGCACCAGGGCCGTGGCCACGGCGGCGTCGAAGGCATTGCCGCCCTTTTCCAGAATCCCCATGCCCGCGGCCGAGGCGATCCAGTGCGTCGAGGCCACGGTGCCGAAGGTGCCCCTGATGTCGGGGCGGGTGGTGAAGGCGGTCATCTCGTTCTCCGTTCGTCAGTCTTCGCGGGGATCGAGCGCGTCGCGCAGCCCGTCCCCGAACAGGTTGAAGCCCAGCACCACCAGAAAGATGGCGATCCCCGGCCACAGCGCCATCCACGGCGCCTGCGCCATGAAGCGCTTGGCCACGTCCAGCATCGCCCCCCAGCTTGGCGCCGGCGCCTGCTGGCCGAGGCCGAGGAAGGACAGCGAGGCCTCGGCGATCACGGCGCTGGCCACCGCCAGCGTCGCCTGCACCAGAATCGGCGGCAGCGTGTTGGGCAGGATGTAGCGGGTCAGGATCACCCGCGTGGACAGGCCGATGGCACGGGCGCTTTCGACGTAATCCTCGGCGGCGACGTTGATCGCCTGCGCCCGGGTCAGGCGGATGAAGATCGGCGTCGCCGCGATGCCGATGGCGATCATGGCATTGGTCAGCGAGCGGCCGAGGAAGGTCGCCAGTGCGATGGCGAGGATCAGGAAGGGGATGGCCAGCAGCGCCTCGGTGCAGCGCGAGATGACGGCATCCACCCAGCCGCCGAAATAGCCGGCGGCGATGCCCAGCGGCACGCCGATGGCGATGGCGATGGCCACGGCGACCACCCCGGCCTGCAGCGAGGCCCGCGCGCCCCAGATCATCCGCGAAAGGATGTCGCGGCCCAGATCGTCGGTGCCCAGCGGATAGGCCAGCGAGGGCGGCAGCCGCACCGTGCCCCAGTTGGTCGCATTGGGGTCGGCGATGGGCAGCAGAGGCGCCAGAACCGCCAACGCCACGAACACGCCGACCAGCACGGCGCCGATGATGGCCGAGGGATGGCGCCGCAACTTGGCCCAGGCGCGGCTTTTCGGGCGGCGGGGCGCGGGGGCGGCCGCGGCGGCGGCCGGGTTGGGAATGTCGGTCATCAGCCAGCCCTCAGCCGCGGGTTCAGCGCCATATTGGCCATGTCGGCCACCAGATTCATCAGGATGAAGCCCAGCGCGGTGAACAGCACCACGCCCTGCACCACCGGGTAGTCGCGGTTGAACACCGCATCGACGATCATCTTGCCGAAGCCCGGGATGGTGAAGATCTGCTCGGTCAGCACCGCGCCGGCGATCAACTCGCCGAACAGCAGCGCCGCCAGCGTGACGATGGGGGTCAGGGCGTTGCGGAAACCGTGGCGCATGACCACCGTGCCCTCGCGCAGGCCCTTGGCGCGGGCGGTGCGCACGTAATCCTGCCGCATCACCGACAGCATGGCGCTGCGGGTGTGGCGCATCAGCGACGCGGCCAGCCCGGTGCCCAGCACGAAGGCGGGCATGACCATGGTGCGCATGGATTGCCAGAAATCGGTCAGCGGCGAGACATAGCCCGAGGCCGGCAGCAACTGCCAGCGCACCGAGACCAGCATGATCAGCATGATCCCCAGCCAGAAGTTCGGCACCGACAGCCCGGTCAGCGCCACGATATTGGCGGCGTAATCGGCGGTGCGGCCCTTGCGGATGGCGGCGATGATGCCGGCCGGAATGCCGATGATGGCGGCGAAGAACATCGACATCACCGCCAGTTGCAGCGTCACCGGCAGCTTGGACACGATCATCTGCGTCACCGGCATGCCGGTGCGCAGGCTGCGGCCCAGGTCGCCCTGCACCGCGCCCTTGATCCAGTTGAGATACTGCATCCAGAGCGGGTCGTTGAGGTGATAGACCTCGCGCAGGCGGGCCAGGGTGTCGGCATCGCGTTCCTCGCCGGCCAGCGCCAGCGCCGGATCGCCGGGCAGCATCTTTTGCAGCGCGAACACGAAAAGCGAGATCAGCACCAGCGTCGGAATGGTGATGAGCAGCCTGCGGGCCATGTAGCTGAGCATGAAGGGGCCTTCACCTCGGAATGCGGAGGAGGGGCAGCCGGGCGGGGTTGCCGCCCGGCGCGCTTGCGGTCACTCGGCCAGCGAGACGCCTTGCAGGCGGATCATGCCGTCGGCGGTGGGGGTGAAGCCCTGCACCTTGTCCGACACGCCATAGAGCCAGGCCTCGTTGTAGAGATAGGCGATCGGCATGTCCTCGTTCAGGATGACATTGGCCTCATGATAGAGGGCCTTGCGCTTCTCGATGTCCGAGGTGGCGCGGGCGGCGTCCAGCAGCTCGTCGACCTTGGGGTTGGAATAGCCGGCATCGTTGTTGCCGCCGCCGGTGCGCACGAAGCTGTGGATGTTGCCGTCCGGGTCGAGGCGGCCCGACCAGCCGATATATTCGGCCTGATAGTCGCCGGCGACGCCCGCGGCGACCAGCGTGGCGAATTCCATCGACACCAGTTCCATCTGGATGCCGGCCTCGGCCACCATCGCCTGGATCATCTGGGCGACCTGCTGGTTCTCGGGCCGGTTGGGCACGATGAATTCCAGCTTGATGCCGTCGGGATACCCGGCCTCGGCCAGCAGGGCCTTGGCGGCCTCGACATCGCGGGTCTGCACCGGGAAGGCCGGGTCGAAGAACGGGCTGGCGGCCGAGACGAACTGGCTGGCCGGGGCGTTCACGCCCGCGAACACCACCTGGTTGATCGCCTCGCGGTCGATGGCCAGCGACACCGCCTTGCGCAGGCGGGCATCCTTGCCGAAGGGATTGTCGGCGCGGGCGCCGTTGCCGATGTTGAAGGTGATGCCCTGATAGCCGAGCCCGTCGGAGCGGGCATAGACCAGGTTCGCGGCGGCCTCGACGGCCTCGACATCGGTGGCGCCGAGGCGGTTGACCAGATCGAGGTCACCCGATTGCAGGTTGGCGAAGCGCACCGTCGAATCCGGGATCGGCAGATAGGTCACGCCGTCCAGCTTGATCGCGTCGGCATTCCAGTAATCGGCGAATTTCACCAGCTCGATCCGGTCCTGCGCGACGCGGGACTTGAACTCGAACGGGCCGGCGCAGACCGGATGCGCGGCCACGTCGCCGTCGAGGCTGGCCGGCGACAGCATGATGCCGCCGCGGTCGGCCAGCTGCGCCAGTAGCGGCGCATCGGGGGCTTTCAGGTGCAGGCGCGCATGCAGCGGGTCCACCACCTCGACCGATTCGATCGAGGCCAGCTCGGATTTGCGGGCGCTGTCTTCCAGCGTCAGCGAGCGCTCGATATTGGCCTTGACCGCCTCGGCGGTGAAATCGGTGCCGTCATGGAACTTGACCCCCTCGCGCAGGGTGAGGTCCACGGTCAGCCCGTCCTCGCTGACGGTCCATTCGGTGGCCAGCTGCGGCACCAGCGTCAGGTCCGGCGCCACGTCGATCAGCTTGTCGCACATGGCGGTGAACACGATGCGGCCGACGAAGGTGCGGCTTTTCGCCGGGTCCAGCGCGTCGGGATCGCTTTCCAGCCCGATGCGCAGCGTCGCCGCCTGCGCGGCCAGTGCCGTGCTGCCAAGGATCGCGGCCAGGGCCAGCGTATGCGTGATCTTCATGGTTCAGGTCTCCTGTTGGACGGGTTTTGCCGCCCCTTTTGCAAGGGCGTCGCGGTAGAGGCGGAAACGGGTCTCGGCGCCGGGGCTGCGGGTCACCGGGTCGGGCAGGGCACCGTGGTCGCTGCCGATCTCGCGCCAGCGGATGCAGGCCACGGCCGAGCCGTCGCCGGCCGCTTCCAGCGGCGGCCGCGCGGCGGCACAGGCCGCCACCGCATGCGGGCAGCGGGTGCGGAAGTGACAGCCCGAGGGCGGGTCGATGGGGCTCGGCGTCTCGCCGGACAGGTCCGAGCCGCCGCCGCCCTCCGGCCCCGGAATCGCCGCCAGCAGGGCGCGGGTATAGGGGTGGTGCGGGTTCTCGAAGATCTGGTCGGTCGGCCCGGTCTCGACCACCCGGCCCAGATACATCACGGCGATGCGGTCGCTCATCTGCCGGATGATGGCCAGGTCATGGGCGATCACCACCAGCGTCAGGCCGAGGCTGTCGCGCAGGTCCGACAGCAGGTTGACCACCTGCGCCTGCACCGACACGTCCAGCGCCGAGACCGGCTCGTCTCCGATCAGCACCTTGGGGCCGGAGGCCAGCGCCCGGGCGATGCCGATGCGCTGGCGCTGGCCGCCGGAGAATTCGTGCGGATAGCGGTCCATATGCTCGGGGCGCAGCCCGACCTGCCGCAGCAGCCGCGCCACCTCGTCGCGGCGCTGGCTGGCCGACAGCTCCGGCCGGTGCGCCTCCAGCGGCTCGCCGACCAGCCGCGCCACACTCAGCCGCGGGTTCAACGAGGAGAACGGGTCCTGAAAGATGAACTGCACGTCGCGGCGCAGCGATTTCAGCGCCGCGCCGCCCACGGTTGAGATGTCGTCGCCGTCGATGCGGATGCTGCCCTCGGTCGGCTCCAGCAGCCGCATCAGCAGCCGGGCCAGCGTCGATTTTCCGCAGCCGGATTCGCCGACGATGGCGAAGGTCTCGCCCTTGCGGATCTCCAGATCGACGCCATCCACGGCATGCAGCAGCCGCGGCTTGCGCAGCAGGCCGCCGCCGACCGGGAAGCGCTTGGCAAGGCCCCTGGCCTCGATCATCACCGGGCTGGTCATGCGGCGCCCTCCAGGCTGCGCTCCAGCGGCGCGAGGTGGCAGGCGACGGCATGGCCGGGCGCCACCGGCGCCATCGGCGGTACCGTGGCGCAGACCGGCTGCGCGAAGGGGCAGCGGGTGACGAAGCGGCAGCCCTTGGGCATGGTCTCGATCGAGGGCACCATGCCGGGCACCGTGGACAGCCGGTGCCGCGGTCCGCGCAAGGGCGGCACCGAGGCCATCAGCCCGATCGTGTAGGGGTGCTGGGGGTCGGAGAACACCGATGCCGCCGGCCCGACCTCGACCACGCGGCCGGCATACATCACCGCCACCGCGGTCGCCACCTCGGCCACCACGCCGAGGTCATGGGTGATCAGCACCGTGGCCATGTCGCGCTCGGCCTGCAATTCGGCGATCAGGCGCAGGATCTGGGCCTGGATGGTCACGTCCAGCGCCGTCGTCGGCTCGTCGGCGATCAGCAGGGCGGGGTTGTTCACCAGCGCCATGGCGATCATCACCCGCTGGCGCATGCCGCCGGAAAGCTGGTGCGGATAGTCGCGATAGCGCCGTTCGGGCGCCGGAATGCCCACCCGTTTCAGCATCGCCAGCGCCTGTTCGCGCCCGTCGCCGGGATTGTGGCGGCGCCAGCCCTCGGCGATCTGCTCGCCGATGCGCATCGAGGGGTTCAGGCTGGACATCGGCTCCTGGAAGATCATGCCGATGCGCTTGCCGCGCAGGGCGGCCAGCGCCTCCTGGTCGGTCAGGTCGATGCGGCTGCCGTCGAAACGCATGTGGCCGCTGGTGCCCTTGCGCAGCCCCGGCGCCAGCAGCCCCATCATCGCCAGCGAGGTCAGGCTCTTGCCGCAGCCGGATTCGCCGACGATGCACAGCGTCTCGCCGCGGCGGACGGAGAGCGAGACCCGGTCCAGAAGCGGCTCCTCGCCCTGGGGGACGCGGATGGTCAGCTCGTCGAGCGCGAGCAGCGGCGGGGCGTCGGTTTGGGTGGACAGGGACATCGACCTTGAACCAATGGCTGATTGGTTCACCTATAAATTCCATTCGCCCCGGCATGGCAAGACATTTTCGTCCGGTTTCTTGCCCCGCGCCTGCAGGGTTATTGCGCGGGGCGCGCAAGGAGAGGGGATTTGTGACGGAAAGCAAGGGGCGCCGCTGCTGTCTGGCACAGCGGCGGCGGTGGTTCCTTTGCGGGATCACGCGATGGCTGCCCCGGCGGCAGGGTCCGCCCGCGGCCGGACGCCGGTCCCGCCGCGGCCGCCCGGTGCCCCGGTCGCGGCCATGCGGCGGGAAGTGCGCGATGGAGGCGGGGCGCCCTGCGGTGCCCCGCTGTGCCTCAGAGCGGCCGCTTCAGCCAGCGCGAAATTACGCCGAAGATGCCCTCGCGGAACAGCAGCACCGCGACCACGAAGATCACGCCCTGGATCACCGTCACCCAGGCGCCGGCGGTGGCGAAATAGTTCTGGATCGCCACCATGATCCCGGCACCCAGCAGCGGGCCGAAAATGGTGCCCATGCCGCCCATCAGGGTCATCAGCACCACCTCGCCCGACATGGTCCAGGCCACGTCGGTCAGCGAGGCCAGCTGGAACACGATGGCCTTGGTTGCCCCGGCCAGCCCCGACAGCGTGGCCGACAGCACGAACACCGCCAGCTTGTACTGGCTGACCCGGTAGCCGAGCGAGATGGCGCGGGGTTCGTTCTCGCGGATGGCCTTCAGCACCTGGCCGAAGGGCGAGTTGACGATGCGATAGATCGCCAGCAGCCCGGCGACCACGATGGCCAGCACCACGAAATACAGCGTCAGGTTGGAATGCAGGTCCAGCAGCCCGAACAGCTTGCCGCGCGGCACCGCCTGGATGCCGTCCTCGCCGCCGGTGAACGGCGCCTGCAGCGAGAAGAAATACACCATCTGCGCGAAGGCCAGGGTGACCATGGCGAAATAGATGCCCTGCCGGCGGATGGCGAGCGCGCCGATGACCAGCCCCAGCACCGCCGCCGCCAGCGTCCCGGTCAGGATCGCCAGTTCGGGGGTGAAGCCCCAGACCTTGGCGGCATGGGCCGAGACATAGGCGGCGCCGCCGAAGAAGGCGGCGTGGCCGAAGGACAACAGCCCGCCATAGCCCAGCAGCAGGTTGAAGGCGGCCGCGAACAGCGCGAAACACAGCACCTTCATCAGGAACACGGGATAGAGGAAGAACGGCGCCGCAATGGCCAGCGCCAGCAGCGCCAGCGCGATCAGCGGGATATGCGCCTGCGTGCGCGAACGCGGCGGACGGGCGACGGGGCTCTGGGTCACGTCGGTCATCTCAGGCCCTCCCGAAAAGGCCGGCGGGTTTCGCCAGCAGCACGATGGCCATGATCACGAAGATGACGACCGAGGCCGCCTCGGGATAGAAGACCTTGGTCAGCCCCTCGACCAGCCCGAGGCCGAAGCCGGTGACGATCGAGCCCATGATCGAACCCATGCCGCCGATCACCACCACCGCGAAGACGACGATGATCAGTTCGGCGCCCATATTGGGGTTGACCGAATAGATCGGCGCCGCCAGCACGCCGGCAAAGCCGGCCAGCGCCACGCCGAAACCATAGGTCAGCGTGATCATCAGCGGCACGTTGATGCCGAAGGCGCCGACGAGGGTGGGGTTTTCCGTGGCGGCGCGCAGATAGGCGCCCAGCCGGGTCTTCTCGATCACGAACCAGGTGGCGATGCAGATCACCAGCGAGGCCACCACCACCCAGGCCCGATAGTTGGGCAGGAACATGAAGCCCAGATTCTGCCCGCCCGCCAGCGCCTTGGGGATCGAATAGGGCATGCCGGAGATGCCGAACTCGTTGCGCATCAGCCCCTGGATGATCAGTGCCAGGCCGAAGGTCAGCAGCAGACCGTAGAGGTGATCGAGGTGATAGAGGCGCGAGATCATCAGCCGTTCCAGCACGATGCTGCCGGCGCCGACCACCAGCGGCGCCAGGATCAGGGCCCACCAATAGCCGATGCCCAGCCAGTTCAGCAGCATCCAGGCCACGAAGGCCCCCAGCATGTATTGGGCGCCATGGGCGAAGTTGATGATGTTCAGCAGGCCGAAGATGATCGCCAGCCCCAGCGACAGGATGGCATAGAAGGACCCGTTGATGAGGCCCAGCAGAAGCTGCCCGAACAGCGCCTGCGGCGTGATTCCCAAAAGCTCGAACATGCGTCCCTATCCGTCCTGAGGCCGTTCCGGGCGAGGGTGGCGCGCGCAGAGGGCCCCGCGCGCGCCGGTGTTTCGGTTACTGGACCAGCGGGCAGCCGCCCTCTTCCAGCGGGCGGAAGGCCTCGGCCGCCGGGATGGTCGCCACCAGATCGTAATAGTCCCAGGGGCCGGTGGAGGCGTCGGGCGACTTCACCCGGAACAGGTACATGTCATGGATGTGGCGGCCGTCGGCGCGGACCTCGCCCTTGCCGAACAGCGGGTCCTCGGAGGGGTTGGCCTTCATCCATTCCATGACCGCGTCGGCATCGGCGGTACCGGTGGCCTCGACCGCCTTCAGATAGTGCATGGTGCCGGCATAGACCCCGGCATGCACCATGGTCGGCTTGGAGCCGTGCTTTTCCTCGAACCGGGCCGACCATTCGCGGGTGCCGTCGTTCAGATCCCAGTAGAAGGCCTCGGTCAGCACCAGGCCCTGCGCGGTCTCCAGCCCCAGGGCGTGGACATCGCTGATGAAGATCAGCAGCCCGGCCAGCGTCTGCCCGGCCTGGGTGATGCCGAACTCGGCCGCCTGCTTGATGGCGTTGATGGTGTCGCCGCCGGCATTGGCCAGGCCGATCACCTTGGCGCCCGAGGCCTGCGCCTGCAGCAGATAGGACGAGAAGTCGCCGCCCGGGAACGGGTGGCGCACGCTGCCCAGCACCGTGCCGCCGGCCTCCTCCACCAGTGCGGCGGTATCGGATTCCAGCGAATGGCCGAAGGCATAGTCGGCGGTGATGAAGAACCAGGTGTCGCCGCCATCGGCGACCATGGCCTTGCCGGTGCCGTTGCCCAGCGCCCAGGTGTCATAGGTCCAGTGGATGGTGTGGGGCGAGCAGGACTTGCCGGTCAGGTCGGTGCTGCCGGCGCCGGAATTGATCATCACAGCATTGGCTTCGCGCACCAGCTCGTTCACCGCCAGCGCGGCGGAGGAGGTCGGCACGTCGAGGATCGCCGTCACCCCGTCCTGGTCCAGCCACTGCCGGGTGATGTTGGAGGCCACGTCGGGCTTGTTCTGGTGGTCGGCCGAGACGATCTCGACGGTGATGCCATGGGCGGCGGCATCGAAATCCTCGACCGCCATCTGCGCGGCGACGACCGAGCCCTCGCCCGACAGGTCGGCATAGACGCCCGAACGGTCATTCAGCACGCCCAGCTTGACCGCGGTATCGGCCAGCGCCGTGCCGGCCAGCAGCGTGGCCATCACCGAGGCAACCACGAATCCGGTTTTCTTCATTTCCTTTTCCTTCCTGTTGGCTCCCCTCCGCCTGCGGGGGCGGGGATCGTCACACGCCCAGATAGGCATGCAGTTTCTCGCTGCTGGCCGCGAGGTCGGCATTGGGGATCATGTCGATCACCCGGCCTTGCTCGACCACGTAATGCCGGTCGGCGACCGAGGCGGCGAAACGGAAATTCTGCTCGACCAGCACGATGGTGAAACCCTCCTGTTTCAGGCGGGCGATGGTGTGGCCGATCTGCTGGACGATGACCGGGGCGAGGCCCTCGGTCGGCTCGTCCAGCAGCAGCATCTTGGCGCCGGTGCGCAGGATGCGGCCGATGGCCAGCATCTGCTGCTCGCCCCCCGACAGTTTGGTGCCCTGGCTGTTCAGGCGCTCCTTGAGGTTCGGAAACAGCTCGAAGATCTGCTCGACCGACATGCCGCCTGGGCGCACCCGCGGCGGCAGCATCAGGTTTTCCTCGACCGAGAGCGAGGCGAAGATGCCGCGCTCCTCCGGGCACCAGGCGATGCCGGACCGCGCCACCAGCCGGGCCGGCAGGCGGCCGATCTCGCGCCCCTCGAAGGTGACGCTGCCCGCGCGCTTGCCCAGCACCCCCATGATCGCCTTCAGCGTCGTGGTCTTGCCGGCGCCGTTGCGGCCCAGCAGGGTGACGACCTCGCCCGGCATCACGTCGAAATCGATGCCGTGCAGGACGTGGCTCTCGCCATACCAGCTCTGCAATTCGCGCACCTTCAGCAGCGGGGTGCCGGTGGTGGTGGCGGGCGCGGCGGCGGTCAGGGCGTCAGGCATGCTCGGCTCCGATATAGGCCTCGACCACGCGCGGGTCCTTGGAAACGCTGGCATAATCGCCCTCGGCCAGCACCTTGCCGCGGGCCAGCACGGTGATGCGGTCCGACAGGCTGGCGACCACCGACAGGTTGTGCTCGACCATCAGGATGGTGCGGTTGGCGCTGATGCGCTTGATCAGCTGGGCGATGCGCTCGACATCCTCCTGGCCCATGCCGGCCATCGGCTCGTCCAGCAGCAGCATTTCCGGGTCCAGTGCCAGGGTGGTGGCGATCTCCAGCGCGCGCTTGCGGCCATAGGACAGGTCCGAGGCCGGGGTATCGACGAAATCCGACAGGCCGACATCCTCGAGCAGCGCCTCGGCCCGGGCATCGTAGCGGCGCAGCACGCTGTCCGAGCGCCAGAAGTCGAAGCTGCCGCCGCGCTCGCGCTGCAGCGCGATGCGGACGTTCTCCAGCGTGGTCAGATAGGGGAACACCGCCGAGATCTGGAAGCTGCGCACCAGCCCGAGGCGCGCGATGTCGGCCGGGGTCATGGCGGTGATGTCGCGGCCCTTGAAGGTGATGGCGCCGCGCGAGGGCTGGAGGAACTTGGTCAGCAGGTTGAAGCAGGTGGTCTTGCCGGCGCCGTTCGGGCCGATCAGCGCATGGATGTCGCCTTGCCGGATGGCAAGGTCCACGCCCTCCACGGCAAAGAAGCCGCGAAATTCCTTGGTCAGGTCGCGCGCTTCCAGGATCACGTCTGTGGTCATCGGCACTCCCGGATGGCGAAGGGGAAAAGGCGATGCGCCGCCGGGGCGGTCACGCGGGAAAGGGCACGGCCGGGGCGGGTCGTCTGCCTGTTCGTGCGCACGATGCTCCTCTCCGGGCGTTACCCATTTTCCTCGGGTCAGCATTGCGCGGAGCGCATAGCTTGTCCAGAGGCTTCCGCGGCGTCGTGACGCTGGGTCATTTTGGCGCAGAGGCAGAGCGGAAAGGCGCCGCGCGGCTGCGGCGATGCTGGGCGCCGGACGGCGCAAGGTGGGCCCGTCGGGATCGCAATGACGGGAGGTGTCGTGAGAGAGGACAGCGGGCGCCGACCGCTGCGGGAAGAGTCGATGGCGCGGCGCAGCAGGGGACCGGCAACGAAAAGCCCCGCCGAGAGGGGCGGGGCCTTGCTGCCGGGACGGGCCGGTCAGTTCATGTAGAGCGGCTTG
>JBEBVF010000028.1:0-27236 GCA_040392885.1 Paracoccus sp. (in: a-proteobacteria)
GAGCATGCCGGCAAGCTGCATCGCCTGCACCGAGACCGAGGCCAGCGCAGCCCCGCGCACGCCCATCTCGGGAAAGCCCCAATGGCCGAAGATCAGCGCCCAGTTCAGCGCGACATTGACCGGGATGCCGGCGACGGTGATCCACAGCAGGATCTGCGTACGCTCCATCGCCGCCAGATAGCTGCTCAGCGCCACGCCGGCGAGGATCAGCCCGACGCCCCAGCCGCTGATGCGCAGGTAATCTTGCGCATAATGGGCGACCTCGGGTGCCTGGCCCAGCGCCAGCAGCAGCGGCCCCGACCACCACAGCAGCGGCATGATCAGCACGGAATGCGCCACCGACAGCCACAGCGCCATGCGGGTGGACCGGCGCACCTGCACCTCGTCCCTGCGCGCCAGCGCGTTGGCCAGTACCCCCAGCAGGGCGATGGCAAAGCCCGAACCCAGCATGAACAGCACGAACTGCATCGACACGGCGATGATCAGCCCGGCCAGCGCATCGACGCTGTACCAGCCCACCATGACGGTATCGGCCACGCCGATGGCCACGCGGGCCACATGCGTGCCGATCAGGGGCAGCCCCAGCGCCAGCAGCGCGCGGGCATGAAAGGCGTAACGACGATCCGACATGGCCGAACTCCTATCCGTCGCCTTGCGCCCGTGCAAGCCGTGACGAAGCGGCGAAAATCGAGGCCGCACCGGCGCTTGCGCCCCGGCCACGCTTCTCCGCGGCGTCTCGGCGGCGATGTGGCCCGCCGCGCCGGGGCGGCTTTCCGGCGCACCGCCCGGCAAGCCGCATCCGCAGCGGGGCTCCTGCCGGCGGCAGCACCCCTCCAGCCGGACCGGCCGGCGCGCCGGTGACGGCCGCGCAGGCCGGCGGTTCCGCAAGCACCAGCGGTAGTGACATGGACCAGCACGGATCGCGCCCGGCCCCAGGTGTTGGCCCAGCGCCCGGACAGCCCGGCAAGCCGCCCTCCGCACCAGCCCGCAAGGGCCACAACCCACCGCCGGGCGGGTTTCCGGCGCCGCCGCCGCTCCACCCTGTAAGTCGCCGCCCCGGCATCCTATCTTGGCGCCAAGGCAAGCGCGAGGCGAGGGACGCATGGCAGGGCTGGCAAGCGAGGTTTTGCAGGGGCTGGGGCTGGCCGACCCGGTGATCCGGCTGGGCGTCACCGGCCTGTCACGGGCCGGCAAGACCGTGTTCATCACCTCGCTGGTCGCCAATCTGATGGATCGCGGCCGCATGGGCGGCATGCGCGCCGTGGCCGATGGCAGCCTGCGCGCCGCCTGGCTGCAACCGCAGCCCGACGACACCGTGCCCCGCTTCGACTTCGAGCGTTATCTGGCCGCCATGACCGGCCCGGAACCCTTCTGGCCCGAGGGCACCCGCCATGTCAGCGAGTTGCGGCTGTCGCTGCGGCTGGAGGCGCGGGGCATGCTGTCGGGCCTGCGCGGGCCGCGCACCGTGCATATCGACATCGTGGACTATCCCGGCGAATGGCTGCTGGACCTGCGGCTGATGGAGCGGGATTTCGCCGCCTGGTCGGCCGAGGTGCTGGCACGGCTGCCGCTGCGCCCGCAATCGGCGCCCTTCCTGGACGCGCTGACCGGGCTGGGCCCGGAGACGCCCTTCGACGAGGTGCTGGCGCAGGATCTGGCCGGGCTCTATGCCGCGCATCTGCATGCCGCGCGCGAGGCCGGCTGGTCGGATTGCACGCCGGGGCGGTTCCTGCTGCCGGGAGAGCTGGCCGGCAGTCCCGCCCTGACCTTCGCCCCCCTGCCCGAAGGCTTGCGCGACGGCCCGCTGTGGCGCGAATGCGCCCGCCGCTTCGAGGCCTACAAGGCCCGGATCGTAAAGCCCTTTTTCCGCGACCATTTCGCCCGCATCGACCGGCAGGTGGTGCTGGTCGACGTGCTGGGCGCCATCCATTCCGGCCCGGCCGCGGTCGAGGACATGCGCCGGGCGATGGCCTCGATCCTGACCGCCTTCCGCCCCGGCCGCGCCGGCTGGCTGGCGCAGTTGGTCGGCGCCAGGCGGGTCGAGCGCATCCTGTTCGCGGCGACCAAGGCCGACCATCTGCACCATCTGCAACATCCGCGGCTGGCGGCGGTGCTGTCGGCGCTGCTGCGCGAGGCCCGCGACCGCGCCGATTTCTCCGGCGCGCGCACCGAGGCGCTGGCCATCGCCGCCCTGCGCTCGACCACCGAGACCATGATCGAGCGCGACGGCGAATCGCTGCCGGCGGTGCGCGGCACGCTGCTGGACGGGCGCCGCGCCGCCCTCTATCCGGGCGAGCTGCCCGACGACCCCGCCGAGCTGCTGACCCCGGCGCGCGACGGCGCCTCGGCCTGGCTGGGCGCCGATTACGCGATCATGAACTTCGCGCCGGCACCCTCGACGCTGAAGCCTGGCGACGGGCCGCCGCATATCCGCCTCGATCGCGCCGCCGAATTCCTGCTGGGGGACCGCCTGTGACCGACCGCCGCCGCCCGTTCGTCATGGAACTGCCCGACGACCCGCCGCCACCGCCGGAGGCCGGCCGCGCCCCCGCCTCGGTGCTGCTGGAGGATGCCGGCCCCTCGCCCGCCGATGCGCCCCCGGTCGAGGACATCGCCGCCCGCCCGCCGACCCGGCTGGAGGTCGCGGCGCGGCTGGCGGCCCGGCCCGGCTCGCGGCTGACCCGGTTCTTCCTCGGCACGGCGGCGGCCCTGGTCTCCTTCCTCGCCGCCATGGCGGCGCTGCGCTTCATCGACGCCATGCTGGCGCGCTGGCCGCTGCTGGGCTGGCTGGCGTTGGCGCTGATGGTGGTCTTCACGCTGGCGACGCTGCTGGTGGCGGGGCGCGAGCTTCTGGCCTATCGCCGGCTGGCGCGGCTGGACGCCATCCATCGCGCCGCCGCGGGCGCGCTGGCCACCGGCGAGGTGGCGCAGGCGCGGGCGGTGGTGGCGCAGATGGACGCGCTCTATGCCGACCGCCCGGAGATGCGCTGGAGCCGCGAGCGGCTGGCCGAGGCCGCGCGCGAAGCCTATGGCGCAGAGGACCTGCTGCGCGCCGCCGAAGGCGCGCTGCTGGCGCCGCTGGACGAGGCCGCGCGCCGCGAGGTCGAGACCGCCGCCCGTGGCGTTGCTGCCGCCACCGCGCTGGTGCCGCTGCCCCTCGCCGACATGCTCGCCGCCATGGCGTTGAATCTGCGCATGATCCGCCGCCTGGCCGAGATCTATGGCGGACGCGCCGGCACCTTCGGCGGCTGGCGGCTGACCCGCTCGGTGCTGACGCATCTGGTGGCGACCGGGGCGGTGGCGGCCGGCGACGACCTGATCCACACCGTCGCCGGCGGCGGTGCGCTGGCCAAGCTGTCGCGCCGCTTCGGCGAGGGCGTGGTCAATGGCGCGTTGACCGCCCGTGTCGGCATCGCCGCCATGGAGGTCTGCCGCCCGCTGCCCTTCCTCGCCCAACCGCGGCCGCGGGTGACGGCGCTGCTCGGCCGGGGGCTGAAGGGGCTGTTCGACCGCGGCGAATAGGCGCCACCACCCCGACACAGCGGCAATTCGCGGTCGCGTTAACCCTTTCTTTACGGCGGGCGGCGCAGGCTGGCACGGCAACAGCCGAGGATGGGCATGCCCGCCACCGCCTATACCGTCGCCTTCATCGGCATCGACGCGCAACTGGTCGAGGTGCAGGCCTCGGTCGGCTCGGGCATGCCCGGATTCGGCATCGTCGGCCTGCCCGACAAGGCGATCAACGAGGCCCGCGACCGGGTGCGCGCCGCCTTCGATGCCATCAAGGTCGGGTTGCCGCCGCGGCGGGTGACGGTGAACCTCTCGCCCGCCGACCTGCCCAAGGAGGGCTCGCATTTCGACCTGCCGATCGCGCTGGCGGTGCTGGCGGCGATGGAGGTGATCCCGGCCGAGGAGTTGGAGCGGGTGGTCTCCATGGGCGAGCTGTCGCTGGACGGGCGGCTGAAACCCGTGGCCGGCGCGCTGCCGGCGGCGATGGCCGCGGCGGAGGAGGCGCGCAGCCTGATCTGCCCGCGCGATTGCGGGCCGGAGGCGGCGCTGGTCGGCGCGGTGGCGGTCTTCGCCCCCGACAGCCTGCGCGCCGCCGTCGACCACATCACCGGCCGGGCGCCGCTGCCGCCGGCCGAGGCGCTCGCCCCGGAGGCGCCGCCGCCGGCCCGCGACCTGGCCGAGCTGCGCGGCCAGTATCGCGCCCGCCGCGCGCTGGAAATCGCCGCCGCCGGGCGCCATCACCTGCTGATGGTGGGGCCGCCGGGGGCGGGCAAATCCATGCTGGCCTCCTGCCTGCCGGGGATCATGCCGCCGCTCGATCCGGCCGAGGCACTGGAAACCGCGATGATCCAGTCGGTGGCCGGCATGCTGGACAAGGGGCGAATCACCCGCACCGCCCCGTTCCGCGAGCCGCATCACACCGCCTCGATGGCGGCGATGACCGGCGGCGGCAAGGGCGCCAGGCCGGGCGAGGTCAGCCTGGCCCATAACGGCGTGCTGTTCATGGACGAATTGCCGGAATTCGGCCGCGCGGTGCTGGACACGTTGCGCCAGCCGATCGAGACCGGCACGGTCAGCATCGCCCGCGCCGCCACCCATGCCCGCTATCCCTGCCGCTTCCTGCTGGTCGCCGCGGCCAATCCCTGCCGCTGCGGCTATCTGGGCGACCCGGCCCGCGCCTGCGGCCGCGCCCCGGTCTGCGGCAGCGATTACATGGCCAAGGTCTCGGGGCCGCTGATGGACCGTTTCGACCTGCGCATCGAGGTGCCGGCGCTGTCCATCGACGACCTGACCCGCCCGGCCGATGGCGAGGCCAGCGCCGCAGTCCGCGCCCGGGTGATCGCGGCGCGGGCGGTGCAGGCGGCGCGATTCGCCGGCGATGAGGGCGGCCTGCGCACCAATGCCGATGCCACCGGCCCGGTGCTGGAACGGGTGGCTGCCCTGTGCCCGGAAGGCCGCGACCTGATGCGCCGCGCCACCGAGCGCATCGGCCTGACCGCCCGCGGCTATTACCGGGTGCTGCGGGTCTCGCGCACCATCGCCGACCTCGCGGGGACCGAGCGGATCGCCCCGGACCATGTCGCCGAGGCGATCAGCTATCGCCTGCCCTATGCCGCCGGATAGATTCGGCCGGGAACAGGGAGTGCGGGCTAGTCCCGCTCCGGGCTCGACGGTCGGCACCGGTAAAGGGATGGATGGCAAAAACCGGAAACGCGCGTCGGGGGCGAATCGGGCGGCACAGCACCCGCCGCGCTACCGAATGGCGCGGCTTCCACGGGCGGCGCTCATGGAACCGCCCGGCAGCCGCTCAGCGGTCGCGAATCACCGGGGTACGCTCGGCGATGCGGCGCTCGATCGCCTCCCAGATCAGGGCGGCGCCGTTGATACCGTCGAAACGCTCCAGTTCCTGCAGGCCGGTGGGCGAGGTCACGTTGATCTCGGTCAGCCAGCCGTCGATCACGTCGATGCCGGTGAAGATCTGGCCCTTTTCGCGCAACACCGGGCCGATGCGGGCGCAGATCTCGCGCTCGCGCTCGGTCAGGCCGATCGGCTCGGGGCGGCCGCCGACATGCATGTTCGAGCGCGCCTCGCCCTTGGCGGGAACACGGTTGATGGCGCCGATCGGCTCGCCATCGACCAGGATGATGCGCTTGTCGCCCTTGACCACGGCGGGCAGATAGGTCTGCGCGATCACCGGCTCGCGGTTCATGCCGGAGAACAGCTCGACCAGCGAGGCGAGGTTGCTGTCATCGGTGCGCAAATGGAACACGCCGGCGCCGCCATTGCCGTAGAGCGGCTTGATGATGATGTCGCCATGGCGGGCGCGGAAGGCGCGGATGGCGCCCAGATCGCGCGAGATCAGCGTCGGCGGCGTCAGATCGGGGAAATCCAGCACCATCAGCTTTTCCGGGCAGTTGCGCACCCAGAACGGATCGTTGACCACCAGCGTGCCGGGCGCCAGCCGGTCGAGCAGATGGGTAGAGGTGATGTAGCCCATGTCGAAGGGCGGGTCCTGGCGCAGCCAGACCACGTCGAAATCGGCGAGGTCGACATCGGCCCAGTCGCCGAAGGCGACATGGTTTCCGGCCTCGCGGCGCAGCGTCACCGGCCGGCCCTGTGCCCGCACCCGGCCCTCGACATAGGACAGGCGGTCCACGGTGTACTGGAACAGCACATGCCCCCGCGCCTCGGCCTCCAGGCCCAGCCGGAAGGTGCTGTCGGCCGTGATCGAGACCGCCTCGATCGGGTCCATCTGCAACGCGACCTTCAGGCTCATGGCAAATCCTCCGCAAACTGGTGGCTCGCTTGTCGCCCGGCCGGCACCGGATCGCAAGAGGCCGCCTACCAGTCGCCGAAGGCGTTTTCGATCACGCTGACCCGGCCCTGCCCGTCGACCAGCGCCGCGTCGAAGCGCATCGGCGTCAGCAGCCCCTGTTCCAGATGCGCGCAATAGGCGGTGGCCGCGGCGCAGATGCGGTCCATCTGCCGCCGGCCCAGCCGCCAGGCAGCCTGGTCATGGGTCCGCGCGCTCTTGACCTCGACGAAGATCACCGAATCGCCCAGCGCCACGATCAGATCGATCTCGCCCCAGGGACAGCGCCAGCGTTGCGCCAGGATGCGGCCGCCCCGGCGCAGGTAATGCGCCGCGGCGCTGTCCTCGGCCAGGCGGCCGGCGGCGTGGTTACGCGCCCCGCGGGCGACGCGGGTGGCAGAGGCGAATGCCGTGGTCGAATGAAATCCCATGCCTAACCCTTTCCTTCCTGCGCCAGCCGCAGGCCCATCTGATAAACCACCCGGCGCGGCGTGCCGGTGGCGCGGGCCACCGCATCCGCCGCGTCGCGCAGGCTGTCGCCGGCCCCCAGGCGCGCGGCCAGCGCCGCCTCCAGCCCCGCCTCCGTCGCCACAGCACCGGCCACCCGGTCGAGCAGCATCACCACCTCGCCCTTCAGCCCCTCCTCGGGAACCAGGTCCAGCAACTCACGCGCGCTGCCGGCCAGTCTCTCCTCGAATCGCTTGGTCAGCTCCCTGCAGATCACGATGCGCCTTTCGGGATGGTTTTCACACAAATCCCTCAAGGTTTCCTTAACGCGCCTCGGGCTTTCGAACAGGATCACCGTCGCCTCGACCCCGTCCCATCTCGCCAACCACTTGCGCCGCGCCGCGGCCGTGGCCGGGGGGAATCCGGCAAAGACGAAGGCATCCGAGGGCAGGCCCGCCACCATCAGCGCCGCCAGCACCGCCGAGGGGCCGGGCAGGGCATGGACCTCCAGCCCGGCCTCGCGCACCGCCGCCGCCAGCCGGTAGCCGGGATCGGAGACCAGCGGCGTGCCGGCATCCGAGGCATAGGCGACGGAGGCGCCGGCGGCGATGGCGGCGACCAGCGCCGGGCTGGAGGCGGCCTCGTTATGGTCGTGATGCGCCAGCAGCCGGCGGCCGCGCAGCGGAATCCCGTGCAGCGCCAGCAATTGCCGCAGCCGCCTGGTATCCTCGGCCGCCAGCATCCCGGCGCCGTTCAGCACGTCGAGCGCCCGCAGCGTGATGTCGCGCGCCGCCCCGATCGGCGTCGCCACCAGATAGAGCCCGGCCGGCAGCGCCGGCGCCTCGATGCGCGCCGCCAGCGGCTCCGCCGCCGCCTGCATGGGCAATGCCTTGCCGGTTCCCTCGCCTTGCCTCATCACCCTCGTCCCGGACATTTGCGTTCGGCTTTCGATCTGAATACGCTTCGGGCAGGAATTGCCACCCTTGCAGACGGGAAAGATCATCATGCCGCGCGCCCTGCCCCTTCGCTCCGCGATGCCCAGCCGCCGTCCCGCCGCCCCCGGGCTGGCCGGGCTGGCGGCGCGCGCACGGCACCTGGCGCGGTTCGCCGTGGCCGGCCTGGCCGCGTTGACGCTGGCCGCCTGCGAGCCGGGCGGCCAGGACACCGCCAGCGGCCCCTCGCGCGGGCCGGCGGTCGATCCCTCGCAGCCCGTCACCGTGGCGCTGCTGGTGCCCGGCGGCACCGGCGACGCCAATCTGGAATGGCTGGCGCGCTCGCTCGGCAATGCCGCGCGCATGGCCGCCAGCGACGCCCAGGGCGCCCATATCGACCTGCGGGTGCTGCCGGTCGGCACCGATACCGGCACCGCCGTCGCCCGCGCGCAGGAGGCGGTGGCCGACGGCGCCAGGATCGTCATCGGCCCGCTGCATGCCGAGGGGGCCAATGCCGTCGGCCGCGCCGTCGCCGGCCAGGGCATCAACGTGCTGACCTTCTCGAACAATCCCGAGGTCGCCGGCGGCAATGTCTTCCTGCTGGGCAACACCTTCGACAACACCGCCCAGCGGCTGGTGCGCTATGCCCTGTCGCAGGGCAAGCGCCGCTTCATCGTGGTCTCGGAAAACGACCTGGCCGGCCAGATCGGCGCCCGCGCCATCAAGGCCGCCATCGCCCGCAACCGCGGCGCCATGCTGGTCGGCGACATGCCGCACCCGGTCTCGCAGGCCGGGGTGGCCGGCGTCGTGCCCGGCATCGCCGCCGCCGCCACCGCCGGCCAGACCGATGCCGTGTTCCTGACCGCCAACAACGATGCGGTGCTGCCCTACATGTCGCAGCTGCTGCATGATGCCGGCGTCAACCCCTCGAACGCGCAGCTGATGGGCCTGACCCGCTGGGACCAGCCGGCCGAGCGCATGGGCTTGCCCGGGCTGCAGGCGGGCTGGTTCGCCGTCCCGGACATGAGCCGGGTGCGCGCCTTCGAGGCCCGCTATCGCGCCGCCTTCGGCGAGGCGCCGCATCCGCTGGCGGGGCTGGCCTATGACGGGGTTTCCGCCGTCGCCGCCGGGCTGCGCGCCGGGCGCCGCGATGCGCTGACCACCGCCGGGCTGACCCAGCGCGCCGGCTTTCAGGGCGTCACCGGCGTCTTCCGCCTCAACCGCGACGGCACCAACAGCCGGGCGCTGGCGGTGGCGACGATTCGCGGCGGGCAGCTGGTCATCCTCGATCCGGCGCCGCAGGGCACCTCGGGCGCGGGTTTCTGACCCGCCACGACAGCCCGAGCAGGCCGCGCATGGCCGAGCCAGACCCCGCCCCCGCCCCGCTGCCGCAGAGCGCGCCGGACCTGCCCGGCGCGCATGACATCTTTTCGCCCGCCACCTTCCTGCCGGTGGTCGATGCGCACCTGGCGCCGCTGGCCGATGCCCGCGCCCGCCGGGCCGAGACCGTCGCCATCCTCCGCCAGGCCCGCGCCGAGGCCATGGCCGATATCGAGGCCGGCTTCGCCAGCCATCCCCGCGCCGCGCGCGAGACCCTGCGCGCCATCGCCGCGCTGACCGACGGCATCGTCACCACGCTCTATCACGTCGCCGCGACCTGGCTGCACCCGCTGCACAACGCCACCGCGGCCGAGCGGCTGTCGATCCTCGCCGTGGGCGGCTATGGCCGGGCGGAAATGGCGCCGGCCTCGGATGTGGACCTGCTGTTCCTGACCGCCTGGAAGCCCACCGGCTGGGCCGAGAGCATGATCGAATCGATCCTCTACATGCTCTGGGACCTCAAGCTGAAGGTCGGCCATGCCACCCGCACCCCGGACGAATGCCTGCGGCTGGCGGCCAGCGACATCACCATCCGCACCAGCCTGATCGAGCACCGGCTGGTCGCCGGCGACGCCCTGCTGGCCGACGACCTGCGCCTGCGCCTGCGCGACGAACTGTTCACCGATTCGGTGCCGGAATTCATCGAGGCCAAGCTGGCCGAGCGCGCCGCCCGCCATGCCCGCCAGGGCGGCCAGCGCTATCTGCTGGAGCCCAACATCAAGGAAGGCAAGGGCGGGCTGCGCGACCTGCAGACCCTCTACTGGATCGCGAAATACATTCACGGCGTCCACCGCGCCATCGAACTGGTCGACCTGGGCGTGTTCACCCGCGAGGAGCATGGCGCCTTCTGGCAGGCCGAGGATTTCCTCTGGGCGATCCGCTGCCACATGCACCTGATCACCGGCCGCGCCACCGAGCAGCTGACCTTCGACCTGCAACCCGAGGTCGCCGCCCGCATGGGCTATCGCGACACCGGTGGCCGCCGCGCGGTCGAGCATTTCATGCAGGACTATTTCCGCCACGCCACCCAGGTCGGCGAGATCACCCGCGTCTTCCTGACCGATCTGGAGGCCCGCCACCTGCGCAAGGCGCCCCAGCGCCGCGAGGGCCGCCGCGTCCGGCTGCGCAAGGGCTTCAAGACCGCCAACGGCCGGCTGGCCATCGCCGACGATGCCGCCTTCCTGGCCGATCCGGTCAACCTGCTGCGGCTGTTCGACGAGGGGCTGCGCACCGGCATCCTGATCCATCCCGACGCCATGCGGCTGGTGGTCGCCAACCTGCACCTGATCGACGACACCACCCGCCGCGACGCGCGGGCGGGGCGCATCTTCCTCGACCTGCTGCTGAAGCGCGACAACCCGGAACGCGCCCTGCGCCGCATGAACGAGCTGGGGGTGCTGGCCGCCTTCATCCCGGAATTCGAGCCGGTGGTGGCGATGATGCAGTTCAACGTCTATCACCACTATACGGTGGACGAGCACACCATCCAGGCCGTCGGCGTGCTGGCCCAGATCGAGCGCGGCGAGCTGGAGGCCGAGCTGCCGCTGACCACCGCGCTGATGCGGGGCGAGGTCAACCGCCGCACCCTCTACATGGCCGTGCTGCTGCATGACATCGGCAAGGGCCGGCCCGAGGACCACTCCATTCTCGGCGCCCAGATCGCCCGGCGGGTCTGCACGCGGCTGCGCATGGGCGCCGAGGAGGTCGAGACCGTCGAATGGCTGGTGCGCAACCATCTGGTCATGTCCGATACTGCCCAGAAGCGCGACATCGGCGACCCGCGCACCCTGCGCGATTTCGCCAAGGCGGTGCGCACCCGCAAGCGGCTGGACCTGCTGACCGTGCTGACCGTCTGCGACATCCGCGCCGTCGGGCCGGGCACCTGGAACAACTGGAAGGCCATGCTGCTGCGCCGGTTGCATGCCGAGACCGCGCGGGCGCTGGAAACCGGGCTGGAGGAGGTCAACCGCGCCCGCCGCTCGGGCGAGGCCCATGCCGCGCTGCGCGAGCGGCTGACCGAGCTGGGCTGGGAGCCGCGCGCCATCCGCGACGAGATCCGCCGCCATTACGAGGGCTACTGGGCCGGCCTGCAGACCGAGACCCAGGTCACCTTTGCGCATCTGCTGGCCGGAATCCGCGCCGACGAGATCCGCATCGACCTGCATCCCGACCCCGATCGCGACGCCACCCGCGCCGCCTTCGCCATGGCCGACCATCCCGGCATCTTCTCGCGCCTGGCAGGGGCGCTGGCGCTGATCGGCGCCAATGTGGTGGATGCCCGCACCTATACCTCGCGCGACGGCTATGCGACGCCGGTATTCTGGGTCCAAGATGCCGAGGGCCATCCCTACGACCCCAACCGCCTGCCCCGCCTGCGCCAGTCGATCGAGCGCATCCTGCGCGGCGAGGTGCTGCCGCAAAAGGCGCTGGCCGATCGCGACAAGGTGCGCAAGCGCGAGCGCGCCTTCCGCTTTCCGACCCATATCACCTTCGACAACGAGGGCTCCGACATCCACACCATCATCGAGGTCGATACCCGCGACCGGCCCGGCCTGCTTTACGATCTGACCCGGACGCTGGCCGACAATGCCATCCAGATCGTCAGCGCCCAGATCGCCACCTATGGCGCGCAGGTGGTGGATTCCTTCTATGTCAAGGACATGTTCGGGTTGAAGCTGATGCGCAAGGACCGGCTGGAGCTGCTGGAGCGCAAGCTGCGCGAGGCCATCCAGGCCGGTGCCGAACGCGCCGCCGCGCCGCCCGGCGGTTCCTGAGCCGCCCGGCCCGCGCCGGCCCCCGATTCGCGGCCGGCATCCGCGCCCGGCCGCGCCCCGCTCGGCGCGACCGATTGTCGCTGGCCGTGCATCCGGTTCCATGATCGGCACGAAAACACGCTTTCCGGCGCTCCGGTGCGCAAGGTTTCGCCTATCGGCCGGGTCGTGACCTTCACCAATGTTGCGCCAGCGCCACGGTTCCGGTTTATCGAAGCCAGCCGCCGCGCCGCCGCCCTTTCGGCCCGGCCCGGTACCCTGACCCGAAAGTGGACTGCTGGCCTTGTCTCAATCTCGTTTCTCGCTGGAGCGCCTGTTGCCGGAACAACGTCTGTTCCTGCGCTCGCGGAGCGGAACCCGCTACCTGCGGCTGCGTCCCGGCGCCCAGCTCGCCGCCCTCATGGGCGGCGTGCTCGTTCTGGGCTGGATGGTTGCGGCCTCGGCGATCCTGGCCGTGGACATGCTGGGCGCCGGCTCGCCCCATGCCCATGCCCATCGCGCCCAGACCGCCTTCGAGCAGCGCCTGACCGACCTCGCCGCCGAGCGCGACGCCCGCGCCGCCGAGGCCCTGGCCGCGCAGGACCGCTTTGCCGCCGCGCTGGACCAGGTTTCGCAGATGCAGTCGCGGCTGCTGGCCTCCGAGCAGCGCCGGCAGGAGCTGGAGGCCGGCCTGACCGTGGCCCAGGCGGCGCTGAACGATGCCATCACCGACCGCGACGGCGCCCGCGAGGAGGCCACGCGCCTCGCCGCCCTGCTGGAGGATGCCGGCAACACCCCGGAAGCGGCGCGCAGCCAGGAATATTCCGTCGCCCTCGACCTGCTGTCGGACGAGCTGGAGGCCACCGCCGCCTCGCTCGACGCCGCCGAGGCGCAGGCCAGCGAGGCCCGCGACGAGGCCCGCCGCCTGGCGGTGGAGCGTGATTCGATCGTGGCCCGCAACGACGCCATCCTCGCACAGCTCGAGGATGCGATGACCCTTTCGACCGAGCCGCTGGACAAGGTGTTCCGCTCGGTCGGCGTGAATCCCGACGACCTGCTGACCACCGTGCGCCGCGGCTATTCCGGCACCGGCGGGCCGTTGGTGCCGGCCTCGGTGTCCTCGCATGGCGATTCGGCGATCTCCGAGGCCGAGGCGCGGGCGACCAAGGTGCTGATCTCGCTGGACGAGGTGAACACCTACCGCATCGCCATGGCCAAGGTGCCGCTGGCCATGCCGCTGCGCGCGGCCTTCCGCTATTCCTCGGGCTTCGGCAGCCGCTGGGGCCGCAAGCACGAGGGCATCGACATGGCCCTGCCGGTCGGCTCGGCGGTCTATTCCACCGCCGACGGCGTGGTGATCTATGCCGGCTGGCAGCGCGGCTATGGCAATGTGGTCAAGATACAGCACGAACTGGGCATCGAGACCCGTTACGGACATTTGTCCAAGATCCACGTCACCCAAGGGCAAAGAGTCTCGCGCGGCACGCGCATCGCTGATAGTGGTAACACCGGACGGTCCACCGGCCCGCATCTGCATTACGAGGTTCGGGTGAACGGCACGGCCGTCGATCCCATGAAGTTCATCAAGGCGGCTCAGAATGTTTTCTAAAACCCGTGTGACCGATCCCGCTCCGACCCCGGCCACCCAGCCCAGCATCCCCTCCGAGCCCGAGCGTTCCTCCTTCGACACCTCCGTCTCGGCGCCGGCGCGGCCGCGCAGCGCGCCCTCGGTGCTGTCGTCGGACCTGATCGTCACCGGCAATATCCGCACCCAGGGCGACGTGCAGGTCGAAGGCGAGGTCGAGGGCGACATCCGCGCCCATCACCTGACCGTGGGCGAAAGCTCGACCATCCGCGGCGAGATCGTGGCCGAGGAAGTGATCGTCAACGGCCGCGTCATCGGCCGGGTGCGCGGTCTCAAGGTGCGGCTGTCCGCGACCGCCCGCGTCGAAGGCGACATCATCCACAAGACCATCGCCATCGAGGCCGGCGCGCATTTCGAGGGCTCGGTGCAGCGGCAGGAAAACCCCATCGCCGACGGCCCGACCCCGAAACTGGCTCCGCCCAGCAGTTTTGGCGCCAAGACCGACAGCGCCGAGGACTGAGTTCCCGCCGGCCGCAGACCAGACCCCCGCAGGCACCGCCCGCGGGGGTTTTTTCTTGACCGTGAATCACCCTTCCCCGGCCGTCGAAACGGCAACGGGCCTCGCCCCCCGCGAGGCAGAGCGGGTGGGTGCGGCGATGTGGGTGCCTAGTCGCGGCCGAAGCGGCGGTGCAGGGCGTCCTTCACGTCCGGGGTGACGAAGCGGCTGATGTCGCCGCCCAGCCGGGCGATTTCCTTGACCAGCTTGGAGGCGATGGCCTGCCGGCGGGCATCGGCCATCAGGAACACGGTCTCGATCGTCGAATCCATGGCCCGGTTCATGCCGACCATCTGGAACTCATATTCAAAATCCGCCACCGCGCGCAGCCCGCGCACGATCACCTGCGCGCCCACGTCGCGGGCGGCGTCGATCAGCAGGTTCTCGAACGGATGCACGACGATCTCGGTGCCGCATTCGCGGGCGATGCGGGTGCATTCGGCCTCGACCATGGCGACGCGCTGCTCCAGCGGGAACAGCGGCGACTTGTCACGGTTGATCGCCACCCCGATCACCAGCCGGTCGACCAGGGCGGTGGCGCGCTGGATGATGTCGATATGCCCCAGCGTGATGGGGTCGAAGGTGCCGGGATAGAGGCCGATCCGCATGGGCGTCCTTTCGCAAAGCGCGCGGTTCACGCAACACCATGACGTGCGGCATTTCAAGGGGCGGCGGGCACGGCCTTCGGCGGGACGGAAAGAGGTGGTGCCCGCAGGCATACAGCCTACGGGCTGCGATGGGTGGTCCCACGCAGACGGTCCCCCTGCCCACTGCCGCGGTCAGGTGCCCATGATCATGCCGGTCAGCGCCTCCTTTTCGGCGGCCAGTTCCGCCAGCCGGCCCGACACCGCGTCGCCGATGGAGACGATGCCGATCATCCTCCCCGCCTCGTCCACCACCGGCAGGTGGCGGAACCGGCCCTGGGTCATGCGGTCCAGCACCTCCATCGCGTCGTCGGCGGCGGTGCAGGTCTCGACCTTGCGGGTCATCAGCTCGGCCACCGAGACCTCCAGCACGGCCGGGCCGCGACGGCCCAGCTCGCGCACGATGTCGCGTTCGGACAGGATGCCCTCGGGGGTGACACCGTCGCTGCTGACCACGATCGCCCCGATGCGATGGGCGGAGAGCAGGGCGCAGGCATCGGCCACGGTCGCCGCCGGCGCCACCGAGACGATGCTCTCGGCCGTCTGTTTCTTCACCTTCAGCATTTGCGTGACCAGCATCTCGCCCCCCTTGTGCATACCGCCTGGATTCATGCTGCGACTGCATGCCCCCTGCGGTCAAGCACCCTGAGCGTGCATCAGCCCCCGGGGGCGATTTTTGGGGCATGGGCGGGGGTTACAACCGCTTGCAGGCCGGCCTCGGCGGCGGCGACGGCGGATTCCAGCCGCGCCACCTCACGGCGGATGCCGAGGGCCAGCGCCTCCGCCACCCGCCCCAGCCGGGCCGAGGCGTGGTCGTCGGCATGCCGCACCAGCCAGAAGCTGCGGCGCAGGGAAATCTGCCCGGCCAGCACCCGCACCACCCCCGGCGCGAAGGGCAGCGCAAAGTCGTGGACGATGCCCAGCCCGGCCTGCGCCCGAATCGCCTGCAACTGCACCGCGACCGAGTTCGAGGTCAGCGCCGCCCCCTCCGCCCCGGTCTCGGACAGATAGTCCAACTCGCGGTCGAAGATCATGTCGGCGACATAGCCGATCAGCGGATGCGCGCGCAGGTCGGCACGGCTGGCGATCGGCGGGTGCCGGGCCAGATAGTCCCGATGCGCCGCCAGATGCAGGTGGTATTCGGTCAGCCGCTGCACGGTCAGCCGCCCGGCGCGGGGCGGCGAGACGGTCACCGCCAGATCGGCCTCGCGCTTGGACAGGTTGAACAGCCGCGGCAGGGCGATGATCTGCACCTCCAGCCCCGGATTGGCGGCGCAGATGCGGGCGCAGATCTGCGGCAGCAGATAGTTGGCGCAGCCATCCGGCGCGCCGATGCGCACCTGCCCGGTCAGCGCCCCGCCGCCGCCGGCCAGCGCATCGGCGGCGGAATCGGCGGCGCGCTCGGCCGCCTCGGCATGGGGCAGCAGCTGCGCGCCCTCGGCGGTCAGCTCGTAGCCCTGGGCCGAGCGCAGGAACAGCACCCGCCCGGTCGCCGCCTCCAGCCGCGCCACCCGCCGGCCGACCGTCGACGGGTCCATGCCCAGCCGCCGCCCGGCCCGCGACAGGCCCTCGTCCCGCGCCACCGCCAGAAAGATGCGCAGGTCATCCCAGTCCATCGCCGTCACCTTTGCAAAAGCGCAAGGCATCTTTGCCATCATGCCGCTTCATCAAGCAACTTCGCAAGGATAAACTGCGCGCAAATCCGATCATGGGGGAACCGATGCGCGACATTCATCACTGGATCGACGGCAAGGAAGTAGCGGGCGGCTCGGGCCGGTTCGCCGATGTCTACAACCCGGCCACCGGCGAGGTGCAGGCCCGGGTCGCGCTGGCCTCGGCCGCGGAACTCGACGCCGCGGTCGAGCGCGCGGCGCAGGCGCAGCCGAAATGGGCCGCCACCAACCCGCAGCGCCGCGCCCGCGTGCTGATGGAATTCGCCCGGCTGCTGAACCGCGACATGGACAAGCTGGCCGAGATGATCTCCTCCGAACACGGCAAGACCCTGCCCGATGCGCGCGGCGACGTGCAACGCGGGCTAGAGGTGGTCGAGTTCTGCATCGGCGCCCCGCATCTGCTGAAGGGCGAGTTCACCGATTCCGCCGGCCCCGGCATCGACATCCATTCGATGCGCCAGCCGCTGGGCGTGGTCGCCGGCATCACCCCCTTCAACTTTCCGGCCATGGTGCCGCTGTGGAAGATCCCGCCGGCGCTGGCCTGCGGCAATGCCTTCATCCTGAAACCGTCCGAGCGCGACCCCTCCACCGCGAACATGCTGGCGGCGCTGCTCAAGGAGGCCGGGCTGCCTGACGGCATCCTCCAGGTCGTGCATGGCGACAAGGAGGCGGTGGACGCCATTCTCGACAATCCGACCATCCAGGCGGTGGGCTTTGTCGGCTCGACCCCGATCGCGCAATACATCTATGCGCGCGCCGCGGCGACGGGCAAGCGCGTGCAATGCTTCGGCGGCGCCAAGAACCACATGATCGTCATGCCCGATGCCGATCTGGATCAGGCGGCGGATGCGCTGGTCGGCGCCGGCTATGGCGCGGCGGGCGAGCGCTGCATGGCGATCTCGGTCGCGGTGCCGGTGGGCGAAAAGACCGCCGACGCGCTGATCGAGCGCCTGATCCCCCGCATCGAACGCCTCAAGATCGGGCCGTATACCGCCGGCGAGGACATGGATTACGGCCCGGTCATCACCCGCGCCGCCCAGGCCAATATCCTGCGGCTGGTGCAGTCGGGCATCGACCAGGGCGCGAAACTGGTCGTCGATGGCCGCGATTTCAAATTGCAGGGCTATGAGAACGGCTTCTTCGTCGGCCCGCATCTGTTCGACCACGTGACGCCGGACATGGACATCTACAAGACCGAGATCTTCGGCCCGGTCCTGTCCACCGTCCGCGCCGCCAGCTACGAGGAGGCGCTGGACCTGGCGATGCGCAACGAATACGGCAACGGCATCGGGTTGTTCACCCGCGACGGCGACACCGCCCGCGACTTTGCCAGCCGCGTCAACGTGGGCATGGTCGGCATCAACGTGCCGATCCCGGTGCCGCTGTCCTACCATACCTTCGGCGGCTGGAAGAAATCCGGCTTCGGCGACCTGAACCAGTACGGGCCGGACGGGTTCCGCTTCTACACGCGCACCAAGACCGTGACCTCGCGCTGGCCCTCGGGCATCAAGGAAGGCGGCGAGTTCAACTTCCGCGCCATGGACTGAACCGGGGCGGCCGCCGGCGATGCCGGCGGCCTTTTCCCTGCCCGGCCCAGAAACCCCCTGCGCCGCCGCGGCGGTTGCCGCTATCCTGCACGGGGAATCAGGCCCTTTTCAGGCACATCTCTGGCGGAGCGCGCAATGACCGACCTGAACATCCGCAAGGACCGCCATGCCGGCCGCATCACTCTGACCCGCCCGCAGGCGCTGAACGCGCTGACGCACGAGATGGCGCTGGCCATCGAGGCGGCGCTGGACGGCTGGCGCGCCGATCCGCAGGTGCGGCTGGTGGTGATCGACGCCGAGGGGGCGCGCGCCTTCTGTTCGGGCGGCGACGTGGCGGCGGTCTGCCGGGCGGCGCAGGCGGGCGACCACGCGGCCTCGCGCCGCTTCTTTGCCGACGAGTACCGCATGAACGCCAAGGTGGCGCATTACCCAAAGCCGATCGTCGCCTTCATGCAGGGCTATGTGCTGGGCGGTGGCGTCGGCGTCGGCGGCCATGCCGCGGTCCGCATCGTGGGCGAGACCACCCGCATGGCCATGCCCGAGACCGTCATCGGCCTGATCCCCGATGTCGGCGGCTCCTGGCTGCTGGCGCGGGCGCCAGGCCGGGCGGGCGAGTATCTGGGCCTGACCGGGACGCGGATGGGGCCGGGCGACGCGATCTTTGCCGGTTTCGCCGATCACTATGTTCCCGAAGCCGAATGGCCGGCGCTGATCGAGGCGATGGCGGCCTCGGGCAGCCCCGACCACCTGCCGCATCACGAGCCGCCGCCGGCGCCGCTGGAGGCGATGGACCTGTCGCTCTATGGCCGCGACCTGGCTGCCATCGAGGCCGGCGCCACCGGCGAGGCCGCGCGGGCGCTGGCCGCGGCCTCGCCGCTGTCCAAGCGGGCGACGCTGGCGCTGATCCGCGCCGCCCGCGCCGATCGCCGCATCGAGCAGTCGCTGTCGCGCGAATACCGCTTTACCTTCCGCGCCTCCGAACATGGCGATTTCGTCGAGGGTGTGCGGGCGCAATTGCTGGACAAGGACCGCAGCCCGGTCTGGCACGCCGCCAGCGGGCCGGAGGCGGTGGCGATGATGCTGGCGCCTCTGGGCGCCGCGGAACTGGCCTGGCCCGCCGAAGAGGCGTGAATTCGCCGCATTCCGCCGCCAGCCGATTTTTCTTGCCGGTGCAGGGACTTGGCTTTCGCAATCTTGCGCCGGGACTCGCCGATGCGTATCATTTTTGCGACAGTCACCGGCGATTGATGACCGGTCGGTGAACCGTCCCGGAACCGGCACCCGCGGCAGGGGGTTGGACCAGATCGTGCAGGAACACATTCGCAATTCCGCCGCCACCCCGCGGGTTGGCCGGCTGGCGGATACAAATGGAGGTCGGGACCGGAAGCGGTCCGGTTCTGTTGATGGACATGAACACAGGCAAATATGTCCTGATCGGCTTGTGCGCATTGGTGGCCGGGCTCGGCCCTTTCGCTGCCGAGACCATCGGGGCAGATTCCCAGGGAAAGGCGGCCATGGAGCCGCTGCGGCTGGCACAGCAGATGCAGCTTTCGGCGCCGCGCGCGGTGCAGGTCGAGGGGCTCGCCGTGGGCGACCGCCTCGATCCGGCGCGGCTGCATGTCATCACCCGGCCGGGGCTCTACGGCCTCAGCGGCAATACCGGCGACAGTTTCGGCGTCGTGGAAGGGATGCTGGTGCGCTATGATCCCGCCAGCCTGCGGCTGAAATCCATCATCCGCACCAGCGTCACCCCGGTCGACTGACCCCGGCGCCGTTGCCCGTGGTCGCGGCCGTCGCCTGCGCGGTGCAGGCGACGCGGCCCGAGGCGGTCAGTTCCACCGCTACCGGAATGCCGTAAAGCCGGCTGAGGAACGCCCCCGACAGCAGTTCGCGTGCCGGCCCGTCGCCGCAGAGCGTGCCTCGGCGCAGCGCCACGGCGCGCGCCTCCAGGGCAAAGGCATGGTCCGGCTCATGCGTGGCGATGACCACGCCATGGCCCGATTGTGCCGCCAGCGCGCCGATGCGCGCCAGCAGCCGGGCGCGGTTGGCGAAATCCAGATTGGCGGCCGGCTCATCCATGACGATCAGCGCCGCCTCCTGCGCCAGGGCACGGGCGATCAGCACCAGCTGCCGCTGCCCGCCCGACAGGCGCGCATAATCGGCCCCGGCGAAACCGCCCAGCCCCATCGCCTCCAGCGCATGGGCCACCGCCTGCCGGTCGGCAGGGGCCGGACCGGAGAACGGGCCGCGCTGCGCCAGCCGGCCCATCATCACCACCTCCTCGACCCGCCAGGGAAACGGCGGCAGATGCGCCTGCGGCACATAGGCCAGCCGCCGGGCCAGCGCCTGGCGCGACCAGCCATGCAGGGGGTGCCCGTCCAGCGTGACCCGCCCGGAAACCGGCGGGATCAGGCCCAGCAGGGTGCGAAATAGCGTGGTCTTACCGCTGCCATTGGTGCCCAGCACGCAGGTCACCTCGCCGGCGTGTAGCGTCAGGTCGAAGGGCGCGCCCAGCGCCCGGCCGCCATGCCCCAGCACCAGCCCGTCCGCCGCCAGCATCACGCCCATCCCGCGCCGCGCCGCGCCAGCAGCCACAGGAACAGCGGCGCGCCGATGATCGCGGTCAGCACGCCCAGCGGTACCTCGACCGGCGCGATGGTGCGGCAGGCGGTGTCCACGGCCAGCATGAACGCCGCCCCGGCCAGCGCCGCCACCGGCAGCATGCGCGGCGCCGAGGCCCCGGCCAGCCCGCGCGCCATATGCGGCACCACCAGCCCGACCCAGCCGATGATCCCGGCCAGCGCCACCACCGCGGCCACCATCAGCGTCGCCGCCAGGATCACCGCCGCGCGCAGCGGCCCGGTGGCCAGGCCCAGCGCCTGCGCTTCGTCCTCGGGCAGCGCCAGCAACTCGATGCGCCAGCGCAGCGCCAGGATCAGCCCCAGCCCGGCCAGGATCGGCGGCAGCGCCAGCGTCAGGTCGCGCCAGCCGGCCGAGGCCAGGCTGCCGAGCAGCCAGAAGGTGATCGCCGGCAATTGCTGATAGGGATCGGCCATCAGCTTGAGCAGCGAGACCAGCGCCCCAGCCAGCGCCGAGATCACGATGCCGGTCAGCACCAGCGACAGCCCGCGATCCGCCGCCGGACCGCGCAGCGCCCGCGCCATCAGCGCCACCAGCGCCACCGCCGCCAGCCCGCCGGCGAAACCGGCGCCCTGGATGGCCGCGGCGGGCAGCGCCAGAAAGATCCCCAGCACCGCGCCCAGCGCCGCGCCGGAGCTGACGCCGAGAATATCCGGGGACACCAACGGATTGCGGAACAGGATCTGGAAACCCGCCCCCGCCACGGCCAGCGCAGCGCCGGTCAGGATCGCGGCCAGGATGCGCGGCAGGCGGATCGACCAGACCACCAGTTCCGCCCGCGACGGCGCCCCGCCCAGCAGCGCCTGCACGATCTCGCGCCAGCCGAGGCTGACCGCGCCCAGCCGCAACGAGACCAGCGCCAGCAGCGCGATCAGCGCCGCCAGCGCCAGCAGCAGCGGCGCCGTCGCCACCCGGGCCGGGCCGGGCTCACTCACCGCCCAGCAGCGCGTCCAGCTGCGCCTCGCCGGGCGTCACCTGATACCACAGCGCATAGAAGTCCCGCGTCTCCGCGCGCAGATCGGTGCCGGCGTGCTCGGGCCACAGCAGGCCGGCCATCCATGAAAGCCCGATCAGCCGGTTGACCGAGGGCGGCGAATCGATCCAGCCGAACGGGGCCGAGGGCGCCAGATGCACCCGGCCGGCCTTGCCGGCCGCCGTCTCCGCCCAGACCGGATCCTCGGCGTAATGGGCGGCGAAATCGCGGTCCAGCGTCACCACCAGCTGCGGGTCGGCCTGCAACAGCTGCTCGGCCGAAGCCTCGATCAGCGTCGCGCTGCCGTCGCCCGGGCCGGCGGCGTTGCGGGCGCCGGCGCGCTCGACGATCTCGGTGGTGATCGAGCCTTTCGGCCCGGTCTCGCGCCCGTCCGGGCCGCGCGCCAGCCAGACCGAGGGCGGCTCGGTCCCGGCCGCCGCCGCCGCGGCCACCAGCGCGTCATTGGCGGCCAGCCGCGCCTCGGCATCGGCGGCCAGCGCCTCGGCGCGCTCCGGCACGTCCAGCGCGGCGCCCAGGCTACGCAGGGCCGCGGGAATCGCGTCGAAATCACCGTCGATCAGCAGGACCGGGATGCCGGTGCGCGCCTGCATGCGGTCGGCGCCATCGCTGAATCGCGGGCTGATGGTGCCGTAATCGACGATCAGGTCGGGGTTCAGCGCCAGCACCGCCTCCAGATTGGCCTCGCCGCCCTTTTCGGTCAGCCGCCCAGTCACCGGCAGCACCCGCGCCGCCGGCAGCACCAGTTCGGGGTCGGCGGGTGCCCGCGCCCAATTGGCCAGCTTGTCCGGTGCCAGCGCATAGAGGATCACCGAGGCCGGCACCCCCGCCGCCACCACCCGGTCGACGGTATCGGGAATTTCGACCACGCGGCCGGCGCTGTCGGTCACCTCGCGCGCCAGCGCCGGGGCGGTCAGGCACAGCGCCAGGGCGGCACCGCGCAGAAGATGGGTCAGCATGGGGACCTCGCAGGGTTCGGGACGCCGTTACAGTGACGCAAGCCGGCGCCGCTGTCACGCCGCGATCACGCTTTCCTGAACGCGCGCGGCGTGGCATCCTGTGCGGGCCGCAGCAACCGAGACGCCCATGACGACGCCCCCCGGTTTCGACATCCCTGCCCTGCTGCGCAGCCTGTTCGATGCGGCCGTCGCCGCCGCCGATCCGATGCGCGTGGTGCCGCCCAGCCTGCCGCCGCGCCCGGCCGGGCGGGTGGTGGTGGTCGGCGCCGGCAAGGCCAGCGTCGCCATGGCCGCGGCGGTCGAGGCCGCCTGGGGCCCCTGCGAGGGGCTGGTCATCGCCCGGGGCGGCGAGGCGCAGCCGCTGGCCGGGATCGAGGTGGCCGAGGCCGCGCATCCGGTCCCCGATTCCGCCGGGGTGGCGGCGACCCAGCGGATGCTGGCGCTGCTGGCCACCTGCGGCGAGGCGGATTTCGTGCTGGCGCTGATCTCCGGCGGCGCCTCCTCGCTGCTGGCGGCGCCGATCGAGGGCATCAGCCTGGCCGACAAGCAGGCGCTGAACACTGCGCTGCTGGAATCCGGGGCGCCGCTGGCGCAGATCAACCTGGTGCGCAAGCACCTGTCGCGGGTCAAGGGCGGGCGGCTGGCCGCGGCGGCCTGGCCCGCGCCGATGCTGGCGCTGGTGCTGGCGGAGGTGGCGGGCGAGGACCCGGCGGTGATCGGCTCCGGCCCGACGGTGGGCGAGGGCTCGACCGCCGAGGATGCGCTGCGGGTGCTGGACCACTGGCGCATCGACCTGGCACCGCATCTGCGCGCCGTCATCGCCCAGGCGCCACCGCCGCCGGCGCCCGACGACCCCCGGCTCGCGCGCGTCACCACCCGCATCATCGCCGGGCCGACGCAGGCGCTGGCCGCGGCCGGCGATGCCGCCATTGCCGCCGGCTGCCGGGTCGAGATCCTCGGCGCCCGCATCGGCGGCGAGGCCCGCACCCTGGCCCGCGAGCATGCCACCCTGGCCCGGCGCACGCGGCTGGCCCCCGGCTCGGCGCCGCTGGTGCTGCTCTCGGCGGGCGAGCTCTCGGTCGAGCGCGGCGAGGACCCGACCGGGCTGGGCGGGCCGAATGCGGAATACATGCTGGCGCTGGGCATGGCGCTGGACGGCAATCCGCATGTCTGGGCCCTTGCCGGCGACAGCGACGGCATCGACGGCGCCTCGCCGGCGGCCGGGGCGCTGATCGGCCCGGATTTCCCGCAGCGCGTCGCCGGGGCCGGGCTGAACCCACGCCGGGCGCTGGCCACCCATGACGCGCACGGCTTTTTCTCGGCCATCGGCGGCAGCGTCGTCACCGGCCCCACCCGCAGCAATATCGGCGATTTCCGCGCCATTCTGATCCTGTCCGACCCGAGGAGACCCGCGTGACCGACCGCCTTGCCCTCGACTATCTGGAACTGTCCAGCCCCGATGTCGCGGCCACCACCGCCTTCCTGACCCGCGCCTTCGGCTGGCATTTCAACGATTACGGCCCTGACTATCAGGAATTCGCCGATGCCGGACAGGCCGGCGGCGTTGCCGCCGGCACCGCTCCGCCGCTGCCGATCCTGAAGGCCGACGACCTCGAGGCGGCGCTGGCCGCGGTCGAGGCCGCCGGCGGCACCATCATCCGGCCGATCTTCGCCTTTCCGGGCGGCCGCCGCTTTCATTTCCGCGAGCCGGGCGGCACCGAAATGGCCGTCTGGTCGGCCCGCTGACGCAAGGTCTCGCAGCGATCCCTTGCAAGTTTCGCGGAACCGTTCTTTACGCTTTCCGTTGACGCTGCGACCGTGATCGCGGCCATGCCGGCGCCCGAAGCTGCCGCAGGGAAGGGAAAGACGACCATGACCATTGAGACCCAGCGCAAGGCCGAGGCCACCCTGGCCGACATCGAACAGGCCACCGCGCTCGTGCTGCCGGAGCCCGCCGGCGAGGTGGTGCCGCTGGAAACCGCCGACGCCCCGCTGGCCGAGGAAATCCGCCGCCGCATGGACGAGATCGACCTGGGCGACACCGCCTCGGTGGTGCAGTTCGGCGCCCGCGCCCAGACCGGGCTGCAGGAGATCAGCCAGCAGATGCTGGCCGATGTGCGCAACAAGGACGTGGGGCCCGCCGGCGACAGCCTGCGCAACATCGTCACCACCATCCGCGGCTTTTCCGTCAGCGAGCTGGACACCCGGCGCGAGCGCAGCTGGTGGGAGAAGTTGCTGGGCCGCAGCGCCCCCTTCGCGAAATTCGTCGCGCAATACGAGAACGTGCAGGCCCAGATCGACAAGATCACCGACGACCTGCTCAACCACGAGCATACGCTGCTCAAGGATATCAAATCGCTGGATGTCCTCTATGAGCGCACGCTGAACTTCTATGACGAACTGGCCCTCTATATTGCCGCCGGCGAGGCCAAGCTGACGGAGCTGGACGAGGTCGCCATCCCCGCCAAGGCCGCCGAGGTCGAGGCCTCCCCCGAGGACAGCGCGGTGATGGAGGCGCAGGAGCTGCGCGACCTGCGCCAGATGCGCGACGACCTGGAGCGCCGCATCCACGACCTCAAGCTGACCCGGCAGGTCACCATGCAGTCGCTGCCCTCGATCCGGCTGGTGCAGGAAAACGACAAGTCGCTGGTCACCAAGATCAACTCCACCCTGGTCAACACCGTGCCGCTGTGGGAGACCCAGCTGGCCCAGGCGGTGACCATCAACCGCTCGGCCCAGGCGGCGCGCGCGGTCAAGGGCGCCACCGACCTGACCAACGACCTGCTGACCGCCAACGCCAGGAACCTGCGCGAGGCCAATGCCGCCATTCGCACCGAGATCGAGCGCGGCGTCTTCGACATCCAGTCGGTGCGCACCGCCAATGCCGAGCTGATCGCCACCATCGAGGACAGCCTGCGCATCGCCGACGAGGGCAAGGCCCGCCGCGTCGCCGCCGAGCAGGACCTGCGCAAGATGGAGGCGGAACTGCGCGACACGCTGGCCGCCGCCCATGCGCGCCAGTCCCAGGTGGCGCAAGGAAAACAGCCGACCGCCTGATCACGACCGTGAGCCCGCAGCCGTCCAGCCGATCCGCCCCGTCCCGGCGCCGCGCCTCCCTGCGCACCGCCGCCGGCGCGCTGCTGCTGGCGGCGCTGGCGGCCTGCGCGCCCTCGCCCGCCCCCGAGCCCTCGCCGGCGCCCGGCGCCACCCGGCCGCTGCCCTCGCCGCCGCGGCCCGAACCGGCCGAGCCGGAGCCCGCCACCCCCTCGCCCGCCAGCCTCAACATGCATGCCTATCTGGCCGGGGTCGAGGAACGGCTGGCGGCGCGCGGGCTGCTGCGCGCCGATGACGGGCGCGAGGTGGCGGTCGATGCCGCCGGGCTGGCGCAGATCTTCGTCAATGTCGCGCTGCGCGACGAATATGTGCGCGAGGGCGGCCGCCTGGTGCGCCGCACCACGCCCGCGCCCCTGCGCCGCTGGGCCGGCCCGCTGCGCTTCCAGATCGAATATGGCGACAGCGTGACGCCCGAGCAGCGCCGCAAGGACCGCGCCAGCATCGCCGGCCTCGCCGCGCGACTGCAATCGGCCAGCGGCCATCCGGCCGCGCTGACCGGCTCGGGCGGCAATTTCACCATCCTGATCCTCAACGAGGACGAGCGCCGCGCCATCGGCCCGCATCTGGCGGACCTGGTGCCGGGCATGCCGGTTTCGGACATCCAGGCGCTGACCGACCTGTCGCCGCAGATCTTCTGCACGGTGTTCACCTATTCGCAGGGCGTCTCGCCGGTCTATACCCGCGCCGTCGCGGTGATCCGGGCGGAGCTTCCGCCGCGGCTGCGCAGCTCCTGCCTGCACGAGGAAATGGCGCAGGGTCTGGGGCTGGCCAATGACGATCCCGGCGCCCGGCCGTCGATCTTCAACGACGACGAGGAATTCGCGCATCTCACCTGGCTGGACGAGCTGCTGCTGAAGATCCTCTATGACCGCCGCCTGCAGCCGGGCATGCAGGAGGCCGAGGCGCTGCCGCTGATCCGCCAGATCGCCGCCGAGCTGATCCCGCCGCCGGAAGCCTGATCCGCGCGACCACGCAGACTTGTCCACGCCCGGAGACCGCCACGAGTCGGAGGGGGTGGGCAAGTCGGGCCACGCGCCACGGCTGCACCGAAGGGTGCAGCGCGTCCGGCATGGCCTCCAAGGCCATGCCGAACGCGGCGCTGCCGCCCGGCCGCAGGCGGGCACCCCGCGCAGGGAAACCCGCGCATACCGGCGCCCATATGCCCGGACCGCCCGCAAAAGCTTGATCGCACCCGGGGAACCATCGCGAAGGGATGGGCAAGACATGACGCCCCTTCGCGGGCTACGCCCTCACGCACTCGCCCGCCCCACGCCCTCGCGGGGGCGTGCCTTGCATGGAACCGGCGCGACGCTTAGTCATTGTCAAGGGCGTGCCGCGCGCCTGACGCGTGGCGACTGGAGGGCCAGATGGGACTTTTCGACTTTCTCTCGGGCGAATTCATCGAGGTCATCGCCTGGACCGACGATACCCGCGACACCATGGTCTGGCGCTTCGAGACCCGCGGCAATGCCATCAAATACGGCGCCAAGCTGACCGTGCGCGAGGGCCAGGCGGCAGTGTTCATCCACGAGGGCCAGTTGGCCGACGTGTTCGGCCCCGGGCTGTGGATGCTGGAGACCAACAACCTGCCGGTGCTGACCCGGTTGCAGCACTGGGACCACGGCTTCCAGAGCCCGTTCAAGTCCGAGGTGTATTTCGTCAACACCACCCGGTTCAACGACCTGAAATGGGGCAC
>JBEBVF010000029.1:0-26774 GCA_040392885.1 Paracoccus sp. (in: a-proteobacteria)
ACGGTGCTGTCGCGCTGCCAGCGGTTCGACCTGCGCCGGATCGAACCCGAGCAGATGCTGGACCTGCTGCGCTCCATCGCCAGCCGCGAGGGCGCGCAGATCGACGACGAGGCGCTGGCGCTGATCACCCGCGCCGCCGAGGGCTCGGCCCGCGACGCCACCAGCCTGCTGGACCAGGCGATCAGCCACGGCACCGGCGCCACCTCGGCCGAGCAGGTGCGCGCCATGCTGGGCCTGGCCGATCGCGGCCGCATCCTCGACCTGTTCGAGCTGATCCTGCGCGGCGATGCCGCCGGCGCGCTGGCTGAATTGCAGACCCAGTATGCCGACGGCGCCGACCCGGTGGCGGTGCTGCGCGACCTGGCCGAGGCGGCGCATTGGCTGTCGGTGCTGAAGATCACGCCGGAGGCCATCGACGACCCCACCCTGACCCCCGACGCCCGCAGCCGCGGCACACGGCTGGCCGGCGAGGTGGCGATGCGGGTGCTGACCCGGATGTGGCAGATGCTGCTGAAGGCGCTGGAGGAGGTGGCCATCGCTCCGAATGCGATGATGGCGGCCGAGATGGCGGTGATCCGGCTGACCCATGTCGCCGACCTGCCCGACCCCGAGGCGCTGATCCGCAAGATCCAGTCGGCGCAATCCGCCGGCCAGATGACCGCGCCCCTGCGCGCCCCCTCCGCCGCCGCGCCCGCCCCGGCCGGCCCCTCGGCCCATGCGCCGGCGCCGCTGCGCGCCGTGGCGGCGGGCGGGGCCATCGCGCAGGCGCAGCCGCAATCCGATTCCGCGGCCGTGTTCGCGCAATGGCCGACCTGGCAGGACGTGCTGGAGCTGATCCGGCGCATGGGCGACGTGCCGCTGCTGGTGCTGGTGGAGAACCATGTCCGCCTGGTCCGCTATGCCCCCGGCCGCATCGAATTCGCGCTGGCGGGCGACCCGCCCGGCGATCTGGTGCAGCGCCTCTCGGAGCGGCTGCGCGGCTGGGCGCAGGGCCATCGCTGGGCCGTGACCATCGCCCGCGAGGGCGGCGCCCCCACCGTGGCCGAGACCCGCGCCGCCACCCGCGAGGCCGCCTTCGCGCAGGCCCGCAGCCTGCCGCTGGTCCAGGCGGTTCTGGCGGCTTTTCCGCAGGCCCGCCTTGTCGATGTCCGTCCCGCGCCCCAGATGGCGGTGGACGAGACCGCGCCGGGCGAAGACAGCGCCATTCACGGCGACACAGCCGGTCCCATCGCCGCGGTCGAGGAATGGGACCCTTTCGACGACGAGGAGTAACGGATGCTCAAGGGATTGAAGGGCCTCGGCGGCCTGGGCGACATGGGCAAGATGATGCAGGCCGCCCGCGACATGCAGGGCAGGATGGAGGCGATGCAGGCGCGCCTCGACACCATGACGGTGACCGGCGAATCCGGCGCCGGGCTGGTCAAGGCCGTGGCCACCGCCAAGGGCGAGCTGACGGCGCTGGACATCGACCCCTCGATCTTCCGCGCCGAGGACAAGGAGGTGGTCGAGGACCTGATCCTCGCCGCGATCAAGGATGCGCAGCGCCGCGCCGCCGAGGCCGCGCAGAAGGAAATGGCCAGCGTCACCGAGGAACTCGGCCTGCCGCCGGGGATGATGGGGGGGCTCTAGGGCCCGATGCCCCCGGTGCAGGCCCCGATGCAGGACGGCGACGACATCCAGACGCTGATCGGGCTGATGGCGCGGCTGCCGGGCCTCGGCCCGCGCAGCGCACGGCGCATCGTGCTGCACCTGATCGCGGCGCGCGACGACCGGCTGGCACGGCTGTCGCAGGCCATCGACGCCGTGGCCCATAACGCGCGCGAATGCATCCGCTGCGGCAATATCTCGGGCAGCGAGCTGTGCCCGATCTGCGCCGATCCGCGCCGCCTGAACGGCGAGATCTGCGTGGTCGAGGACGTGGCCGACCTTTGGGCGATCGAGCGTGGCGGCGGGTTCCGCGGCACCTATCACGTCCTCGGCGGCACGCTCTCGGCGCTGGACGAGATCACGCCGGAGGACCTGCGCATCCCGGCGCTGCTGGCCCGCATCCCCGAGGAGGCGGCGCGCGAGGTCATCCTGGCGCTGCCGGCCACCGTCGAGGGCCAGGCGACCGCGCATTACATCGCCGACGCGCTGGCCGGGGTCGAGGGCGTGGCGGTCACCAGCCTCGCCCAGGGGGTGCCGGTGGGCGGCGATCTCGACTATCTCGACGACGGCACCATCCAGACCGCCCTGCGCGCCCGCCGCCGGTTCTGAGCCGCGGCCCCTGCATATGCTGGACAGGCCGCGCCCGCGCGTCTAAAGCTGCCCCTCGCATCCCTGCCAGATAGGCCCCAGCCCATGCCCAGCCTGAACGACATTCGCTCGACTTTCCTCGATTTCTTCGCGCGCAACGACCACCGGGTCGTCGCCTCCAGCCCGCTGGTGCCGCGCAACGACCCGACGCTGATGTTCACCAATTCCGGCATGGTGCAGTTCAAGAACCTGTTCACCGGCGTCGAGACCCGCGACTATACCCGCGCCACCACCGCGCAGAAATGCGTGCGCGCCGGCGGCAAGCACAACGACCTCGACAATGTCGGCTATACCGCCCGGCACCATACCTTCTTCGAGATGCTGGGCAATTTCAGCTTCGGCGACTATTTCAAGGCCGAGGCCATCCCCTTCGCCTGGGAATTGCTGACCAGGGATTTCGGCATCCCCGGCGACAAGCTGCTGGTCACCGTCTATCATACCGACGACGAGGCCGCGAACATCTGGAAGAAGGTCGCCGGCCTGCCGGACGAGCGCATCATCCGCATCCCGACCGACGACAATTTCTGGCGCATGGGCCCCACCGGCCCCTGCGGCCCCTGCACCGAGATCTTCTTCGACCATGGCGAGCATATCTGGGGCGGCCCGCCCGGCTCGCCCGACGAGGATGGCGACCGCTTCATCGAGATCTGGAACCTCGTCTTCATGCAGAACGAGCAGTTCGAGGATGGCAGCATGCGGGCGCTGGACATGCAGTCCATCGACACCGGCATGGGGCTGGAGCGGATCGGCGCGCTGCTGCAGGGCAAGCATGACAATTACGACACCGACCTGATGCGGGCGCTGATCGAGGCCAGCGCCCACGCCACCTCGGCCGATCCCGACGGGCCGGGCAAGGTGCATCACCGGGTGATCGCCGACCACCTGCGCTCGACCAGCTTCCTGATCGCGGACGGGGTGACGCCCTCGGCCGAGGGGCGCGGCTATGTGCTGCGCCGGATTATGCGCCGCGCCATGCGCCACGCGCATATGCTGGGTGCCGACGAGCCGCTGATGCACCGTCTGGTGCCAGCGCTGGTGCGCCAGATGGGCGGCGCCTATCCCGAACTGGGCCAGGCGCAGGCGCTGATCGAGGAGACGCTGAAGCTGGAGGAGACCCGCTTCCGCCAGACGCTGGCCCGCGGCCTTCGCCTGCTCGACGACGAGTTGGAGCGCCTCCCCGAGGGCGCCGACCTGCCCGGCGCCACCGCCTTCCGCCTCTACGACACCTACGGCTTCCCGCTGGACCTCACCCAGGACGTGCTGCGCGAGCGTGGCCGCAAGGTCGACACCGCCGGCTTCGATGCCGCCATGGCCGAGCAGAAGGCCCAGGCCCGCGCGCATTGGGCCGGCTCGGGCGAGACCCGCGATGCGGCGATCTGGTTCGACCTCGCCGAAAAGCACGGCGCCAGCGAGTTCCTGGGCTACGAGACCGAAACCGTCGAGGGCGCGGTGCTGGCTCTGGTCCGCGACGGTGCGGCGGTGGATGTGGCGCGTGCGGGCGAGACCGTGCAGATCGTCGTCAACCAGACGCCGTTCTATGCCGAATCCGGCGGCCAGGTCGGCGACATGGGCCTGATCAAGACCGAAACCGGCGCCGCCCGCGTCACCGGCACCCGTTCGGCGCAGGGGCTGATCGTGCATTCCGCCGAGGTCACGCTGGGCGAGATCACCCCCGGCCAAGGTGCGACGCTCGCCGTCGATCACGACCGCCGCACGGCGATCCGCGCCAATCATTCGGCCACCCACCTGCTGAACGAGGCGCTGCGCAACCATCTGGGCGATCACGTCGCCCAGCGCGGCAGCCTGAACGATGCCGACCGGCTGCGCTTCGACTTTTCCCATGGCAAGGCGCTGAGCGAGGCCGAGTTGGCGGCGATCGAGGCCGAGGTGAACGCCTATATCCGCCAGAACAGCCCGGTCACCACCCGGATCATGACCCCCGACGATGCCCGCGCCCTGGGCGCGCAGGCGCTGTTCGGCGAGAAATACGGCGACGAGGTGCGGGTGGTGTCGATGGGCCGGCGCGACGGTTCCGGCAAGGGCGCCGACAAGACCACCTATTCGATCGAGCTGTGCGGCGGCACCCATGTCGCCCGCACCGGCGAGATCGGCGCCTTCGTGCTGGTCGGCGATTCCGCTTCTTCGGCCGGGGTGCGCCGGGTCGAGGCGCTGACCGGCGAGGCGGCGCTGGCGCATCTGCGCACCGCGGATGCGCGGCTTTCGGAGATCGCCGGGCTGCTGAAGGCCCCGGCGGACGAGGTGGTCGAGCGCGTCCGTGCCCTGGCCGAGGAGCGCCGGGCGCTGGCCAACGAGGTGGCCCAGCTGCGCCGCGACCTGGCGATGGGCGGCGGCGCGACCGAGGATGCGGCCAAGGATGTCGGCGGCATCGCCTTCCTGGCTCGCAAGGTGCAGGGCGTCTCGGGCCGCGACCTGCCGGCGCTGATCGACGGCATGAAGGGCCAGGTCGGCTCCGGCGCGGTGCTGCTGCTGGCCGATACCGGCGACAAGGCCGCCGTCGCCGCCGGGGTCACCGCCGATCTGGCCGGGCGGATCTCGGCGGTGGACATGGTCCGCGCCGCCTCCGGTGCGCTGGGCGGCAAGGGCGGCGGCGGCCGCCCGGACATGGCCCAGGGCGGCGCTCCCTCGCTGGAGGCGGCCGATGCCGCCATCGCGGCGGTCGAGGCGCTGCTGCGCGGGTAATCTAGCGGAAGGCAAAACCGGAAAGGCCGCCCCCCTCGGGGCGGCCTTGTTCATTCGGTCATGGTGGCGGGCGGGCGTCGGAGCGGCAATCCCCTCCGCTCGCCCGGCCGGCAGCGGGACGTCCGCTCAGGCCGGCTCCTCCAGCGGCCAGACCTCGACCACGCCATGGGCGACCGCGCAGGGCGTCCGCGACACCATGTCGACGGCCTCGGCCAGGTCCGCGGCCTCGATGATGGCGAATCGCGCCACCGGCAGCGCCGCGCGCAGGAACGGACCCTCGGCGGTTTCCACGCCGGCGGCATCGGGATTGCGAACCTGCACCGGCCGACCCGCCACGCCCATCAGCACCCCCGCCTTGCGCAATGCCGCGTCATGCGCATGCGCCCGGTCGCGGATGGCCGGGTCGGTGCGGTCATAGCCCGCCTGAGCGCCATATCCGATGGTGATGAATTTCGGCATCTCCGGCCTCCTCCTCTGCGAAGGCCGCGCCCGCCGGGCCGGGGTCCGGCAGCACGGCCCCCCTCCCCCGGACGGGACGGCCACGGGGCCGCCCGCGCCCGCCGTTCCGCTCAGCCCTCGTCGGTCAACGCCTCGTCCTCCGGGCCGGCGGCGAAATCGAGGCCGTGGCTGGCGCGGATCTTGTCCTCGATCTCCAGCGCCATGTCGGGATTGTCGCGCAGGTACTGCTTGGCATTCTCGCGCCCCTGGCCGACCCGCTGGTCGCCATAGGAATACCAGGCGCCGGATTTCTCGACCACCCCGGCCTTGACGCCGAGGTCGATCAGCTCGCCGACCTTGCTGATGCCCTCGCCATACATGATGTCGAACTCGACCTCGCGGAAGGGCGGCGCCACCTTGTTCTTGACCACCTTGACGCGGGTGCTGTTGCCGATCACCTCGTCGCGGTCCTTGATGGCGCCGGTGCGGCGGATGTCGAGGCGCACCGAGGCATAGAATTTCAGCGCATTGCCGCCGGTGGTGGTCTCGGGGCTGCCGAACATCACCCCGATCTTCATGCGGATCTGGTTGATGAAGATCACCATGCAGTTGCTGCGGCCGATCGAGGCGGTCAGCTTGCGCATCGCCTGGCTCATCAGCCGGGCCTGGCTGCCCATCTGCATGTCGCCCATGTCGCCCTCGATCTCGGATTTCGGCGTCAGCGCCGCCACCGAATCGACCACGACCAGGCTGACCGCGCCCGAGCGCACCAGCGTATCGACGATCTCCAGCGCCTGCTCGCCGGTATCGGGCTGCGAGATCAGCAGCTCGTCCAGATCGACGCCCAGCTTGCGGGCATATTGCGGGTCCAGCGCATGTTCGGCATCGACGAAGGCGCAGACGCCGCCCTTCTTCTGCTCCTCGGCCACCACATGCAGGGTCAGCGTGGTCTTGCCCGAGCTTTCCGGCCCGTAGATCTCGACGATACGGCCCTTGGGCAGCCCGCCGATGCCGAGCGCGATGTCGAGGCCCAGCGAGCCGGTCGAGGTCGCCTCGATCTCCATCACCGGGCTGTCCTTGCCCAGCTTCATGATCGAGCCCTTGCCGAATTGGCGCTCGATCTGGGCCAGCGCGCTGTCCAGCGCCTTCTGGCGATCTGCCGTCCGCTTGTCTTGCATGTCGAAAAGGCCCGAGGTTGCCATGATTTGCCTGCCCATCTTGTTTCACAGCCGGCCTGCCGCGACAATGCCGCAGGCACATGTTCACACATTGTTCACTATATGCTTGCCCTTGCCCGCCACCGCAAGGGGAAAGCATGCCTCCTTTCCACAGCTTATGACCGAAATGTTAACAGAGCGTTTACAGCGGCCCGGCCGGCGCCTATTCCGGGAGCCGGCAACGAGGGGGCAGGCATGCTGATTTTCTTCGACCGGCGGCTGGTGTTTCTCGCCACGCCCAAGGCGGGCTCGACCGCGATCGAGGCCGCGCTGGAATCCCTGGCCAATCTGGCCATCGCGCGGCCCGAGCCGCTCAAGCACACCACCCTGGCCGAGTTCGAGCGCCATATCCGCCCCTGGCTGGAGGCCAAGACCGGCGGCGAGCGTTTCACCACCCTGGCCCTGATGCGCGAGCCGCTGGACTGGGTGCGCAGCTGGTACCGCTTTCGCCGCCGCGACGATGACGACGATCCCGATCATCCCATGGCCGGGCTGGATTTCGAGGGTTTCGCCCGCGCCTGCCTCGCCGCCGATCCGCCGCCCTATGCCCGCATTGGCCGCCAGGTCGACTATCTCACCGCGCCCGGCGCCAGCGTCGACCGCATCTTCCGCTACGAGGACATGGCGCGTTTCACCGATTTCCTCGAACAGCGGCTCGGCTGCATGGTCAACCTGCCGCGGCTGAACGTGCCGCCCGATGCCGAGACCGGGATCAGCCCGGCCGGCGCCGCCGCCCTCGCCGCCGGTTTCGCCGCCGACCACGCCCTGCATGACAGCCTGCCGCGCGGCTAGGGGCCACGCAGGATCTCGACCTGCTCGCGCACCAGATCGGTCAGCTGGGTCAGGCTGAACGGCTTTTGCAGGAAGCGGGCATGCGCCACCGGGGGGTTGCCGTCGCTGAACATGTCCTCGGAATAGCCCGACATGAACACCACCCGCGTGCGCGGCCGGTCGCGCAGCGCGCTGCGCACCCAGGCCGGCCCGTCCATGCCCGGCATGACCACATCGGTCACGAACACGTCGAAGACCCGCGCCGGATCGGCCAGCAGGTCCAGCGCCGCCTCGGCGCAATCGGCCTCGGCCACCTCGAAGCCGCGCAGGCGCAGGGCGCGGGCGGCGAAGGCGCGCGCCGCCGCCTCGTCCTCGACCAGCAGCACCGAGGCCGGGCGCGGCGGGCCGGCGCTGGCCGCGGCCGCGGGCTCGGCCGCGGCGCGGGCGGCGGCCAGTTCCCGCGGGTCATGGGCGGGGAAATAGATCGAGAAGCTGGTGCCGCGGCCGACCTCGCTGTCGCAGAACACATAGCCGCCGGACTGCTTGACGATGCCGTAGACGGTGGCGAGGCCGAGGCCGGTGCCCTCGCCCACCCGCTTGGTGGTGAAGAAGGGCTCGAAGATCTTGCCCAGCTTGTCGGCGGGGATGCCGCAGCCCTCGTCGGTGACGCTGATCACCACGTAATCGCCGCTGGGCACCGACACCCGCTCGCGCGCCACCGCATCCTTGAGGGTGACATTGGCGGTGCGGATGGCGACGCGGCCGCCCTCCGGCATGGCGTCGCGGGCATTCACCACCAGATTCATCACGATCTGGTCGAGCTGGCGCGGATCGGTGCGGATCGGGCGCAGCGCCGGGTCATGCTCGAAGCTGAGGGTGATGCGTTCGGTCACCAGGCGGCGCAGCAGGTGGGTCAGTTCGGACAGGGTATCGCGCAGGTCGATGATCTGCGGCTGCATCGCCTGTTTGCGCGAGAAGGCCAGCAACTGCCCGACCAGGCTGGCGGCGCGGTTGGCGTTCTGGCTGATCTGCTGGATGTCGGCATAGTCGGGATCGGTGGCGTCGCGGCGCAGCATCAGCAGGTCGCAATGGCCGGAGATCGCGGTCAGCACATTGTTGAAGTCATGGGCGATGCCCCCGGCGAGCTGGCCGATGGCCTGCATCTTCTGGCTCTGGACGAATTGCGCCTCCAGCGTCTTCAGGGCGCTGGCATCCGAGAGCACCGCGATCATCCCGTCGCCGCCATCGCGGGCCAGCGAGACCTGAACGAAGCGCTCCGGCCCCTCGCCGCGGCTGCGCAGCATCTCCGGCCGGGGGGCGATGCGGCCCTGCAGCACATCGTCGAGCCAATCCTCGACCGGGCGGCCGAGACCGTCGAGCAGCGCCGGCAGCGACACCCCCGCCGCCAGCCCGGGCAGCAGCACCCGCGCCGCGGCATTGGCACGGGTGACGCGGGCCTGGCGGTCGAGGCCGATCAGCGCCACTGGCAGGGCGTCGAAACCCTCGATCACCCGGGGCGCCGGGGCCGCGGCGGCGGGCGGGCCGGCATCCAGCGACCAGATCAGCAGCGCGCCATTGCCGGCGCAGCGCAGGGTCAGCCGCCCCTCGGAGAGCGGCAGCCCGGCCTCGCCGACATGGCTGGCGCGGGCGGTCAGGCGGCGGATGGCATCCTCCGGGTCGGCGACCAGACGGGCCAGGGCCGGGCTCAGCGGGCCGCGGATGCGGTCGCCGAAACGGGCCTCGGCCGCCGGGCTCTGCCACAGCACCACACCCTCGGGCGAACTGGCCCAGACCACCCGGCCATCGGCGCCGCCGGCCTCGGCCGCGAGCGCCGGCCGCCGCCGCCGCAGCTCGCGGCGGGTGGCGAGGCGCAGGCGCATCTGCCGCCCGGCGAGAACCAGGCCGAGGCCGTAGAGCGCCAGCAGCACCAGACCGAGGAGCGGCAGCCAGTAGCCCGCGGGCCGGTCGCCGGCACCGGCCAGCCACATCCCCAGCATCCCCACCGCCAGCGGCAGGGTGAGCAGCGGGACGGCCAGCGGCGCAATCGGGGCGGTGCGGGCGAGGGACATGAGGCGGCGCAATCCTGTGACGCGATTCTCTGGCCTTTCTAGCGCCCCTGTGCTTAACATTCGGTTAATCCGCGCCGGCCCGCATCACCGCCAGGAAGAATCCGTCGCCATCCTCCGGCGGGCCGAAACGGCGCATCTCCAGCAGGCGGAGGCCGGAACGGGCGACGAAGGCGCCGATGCGCTCCTCGTTCTCTGCCCGCAGCACCGAGCAGGTCATATAGGCCAGCCGCCCGCCCGGGTGCAGGCAAGCCCTTGCCGCGTCGAGGATTTCCGCCTGCACGCCGGCCAGCTGCGCAAGGTCGCCGGGGCCGAGGCGCCAGCGCGCATCGGGGTCGCGCGCCCAGGTGCCGGAGCCGGAACACGGCACATCCGCCACCACCAGATCGAAGCGGCCCGGGCGCGCGCCGGACGCCGCAGCCAGCTCTATCGCCGCCCCGGCGCGTTCGGCGCGGGCCGGCAGGTCGGCCATGCGGGCGGGTTTCGCGTCATGGGCGACCACGCGGCCGGCGCCCTGCGCGGCCAGCGCCAGCGCCTTGCCGCCGCCGCCGGCGCAATAGTCCAGCACCGTGGCGCCGGAGAGATCGCCCAGCGCCGCCACCGCGCGCTGCGGCGACAGGTCCTGCAATTCTACCAGCCCCGCCAGATAGGCGCGGGAGCGGGCGATGCGCCGCTCGCCCGCGGTGACCCGCAGCGCGGTGGCGCAGGCAGGATGCGGGGTGGTGGCGATCCCGTCCTCGGCCAGCGCCGCCTGCGCGCCCGGCAGATCGCCGCGCAAAAGGTTCACGCGCAGCCAGACCGGGGCGCGGCGGGTCATCGCCTCGGCATAGGCCGGGAGACCGGCACCCAGGGCCTCGGACAGCAGGGGATGCAGCCAAGCGGGCAGGTCGTCCTCCGCCCTGCCCCCGACCCCTGCGGCCAGCGCGGCACGCTCGGCCCCGGTCAGCGGCGCCGGCGCATGGCCCTCGCCGGTGAATAGGGCGGCGGGGTCGTCGCCTGCCTCCGCCAGTGCGCCGATCATCAGCGCCCGCCCGGTCAGGCGTGGGTCATCCGCCCCCGAAAACCCGGCGCGCAGCGCATGGCGGCCGCGGCGGCGCAGGCTGTCATAGACCAGATCGCGCACCGCCGCGCGGTCGCCCGAGCCGGCATAGCGCGCGCCCCGCGCCCAGCCGATCAGCGCCGCCTCGGCCGCCGCGCCGGCCAGCACGCGGTCGAGAACCGCCGCCGCCGCCGCGACCCGCGCCGCCGGCGTCATCGCCTAGAGCCCATAGATGCGGCCGAACTTCTCGGTCAGATAGTCCAGCAGCGGCTCGGGCGACAGCGGCTTGCCGGTGGCGGCCTCGATCAGCGCCATCGGCGGATAGAGCGAGCCGTGCCGCTGCACGTTCTCGCGCAGCCATTCGGTGCCGGGATCGGCATCGCCGCGCGCCAGCGCCGCATCCAGATCCGGCACCGCCGCCCGCATCGCCTCGTTCAGGCAGCCGGCATAGACATTGCCCAGCGCATAGGTGGGGAAATAGCCGAACAGCCCCACCGCCCAATGCACGTCCTGGAGCATGCCGTTCGAGGGCCGGTCCACCGCCACCCCGAAATCATGCTGGAAGCGGGCATTCCACGCCTCCGGCAGGTCATGGACGTCCAGCCGGCCCGAGATCAGGTCGCGCTCGAGGTCAAAGCGCATCATGATGTGCAGGTTGTAATGCACCTCGTCGGCCTCGGTGCGGATGAAACCGGGGCGGACCTTGTTCACGGTGCCGAAGAAGGCATCGGCATCGCCGATGTTCAGCCCGCCGAAGGCGTCGCCCATGCGGTCGAACAGCCAGCCGGTGAAGGCCCGCGAACGGCCCATCTGGTTCTCGTAGAGGCGGCTCTGGCTCTCATGCACACCCATCGACACGCCGCGGCCCAGCACGGTGAAGGCATGGTCGCTGTCGATGCCCAACTCGTAGGTGGCGTGGCCGGTCTCGTGGATGGTGGAATAGATGCAGTTGAAGGGATCGGTCTCGACCACGCGGGTGGTGATGCGCGCGTCCTGCCAGCCGCCGGAGCTGAACGGGTGAACGGCCAGGTCCAGCCGGCCGCGCGACCAGTCATAGCCGAAGGCGGCGGCACAGATGCGCGCCAGGCGCAGCTGCGCCTCCTGCGGATAATGGCCGGTGAGGTCGGCGGGATGGCGCTCGGCGCCCAGGATGTCCTCGCGCAGCCCGACCAGGCGCGGGCGCATGGCCTCGAACAGGGCGCCGATGCGGGCGGCCGAGGTGTCGGGCTCGTAATCCTCCAGCAGCGCGTCATAGGCGTCGCCGCCCTCGGCCAGCGCCTGCCCCTTCTCGCGCACCAGCGACACCACGTCGGAGAGCGTCGGCAGGAAATCCTCCGGCGCCTCCTTGGCGCGGGCTTCGGCCCAGATGCCCTGCGACAGCGAGGTCAGCCGGGCCAGTTCCGTGGCCAGCCGGGCCGGAACGCGGGTGGCGCGGGCATAGTCGCGGGCGATGAGGTCGAGCATGCGCGCGTCCTCCTCGTCCCCGGCCACGGCCGCGTCCAGCCATTCGCCGATGCGCGGATCGGTGCGGCGCTCGTGCAGGACGGCCTCCATCGCCGCCACCTCCTCGGCGCGCTGCTCGGTGGCGCCGCGCGGCATCACGGTCTCCTGGTCCCAGGCCAGGCGGCCGGCGACCGAGGTCAGCGCCTCGGTCACATGCTGGAACGCCATCAGTTCGTCGAATGCACTCATCGCAGGGTCCCCCGGACCGAGGTTTCATAAGGATAACGGGCATGCAGGCGCGCCCGCAGAATCAGCACGAACAGCGCCACCGCGCCGAACTGGTGGGTCAGCGCCAGCGGCAGCGGCGCGGCCTCGATCACGTTCATGATGCCTAGCGCCACCTGGACCGCGACCATGACCAGCATGGCGACGAAGGCGCCGCGCGTCACCGGATGCGGCGAACGGCGCGACCGCGCCCAGACCACCACCGCGAACATCGCCAGCAGATAGCCGGTCATGCGGTGGATGAATTGCACCATCGCGGCGTTCTCGAAGAAATTGCGCCAGCCGAGATCGGCATCCCACAAAGCGGCAGGAATCCATTCGCCGCCCATCGTCGGCCAGCCGGTATATTGCCGGCCGGCATCGATGCCGGCGACCAGCGCCCCCAGCAGGATCTGCAGGAAGGCCAGATGCATCAGCCCGGTGGCGATGGAGAACAGCCGCGGCTCGCCGGCGCGGCGGGCGCGCAGCAGCACGGCCTCGGGCCGCGACAACAACAGCGCATCCCAGGCGATCAGCCCGAGAATGGCGAAGGCCAGCCCCAGATGCACCGCGAGGCGATAGGAGGCGACATGGGTCAGGGTGTCGGTCGCCACGCCGGAATGCACCATCCACCAGCCGACCGCCCCCTGCAGCCCGCCCAGAGCGCCCAGCGCCAGCAGCCGCCCGGTCCAGCCGGCGGGGATGCGGCGGGTCAGCCAGAAGAACAGGAAGCCCAGCGCCCAGACCAGGCCGATGGCCCGGCCCAGCAGCCGGTGCGACCATTCCCACCAGTAGATGCGCTGGAAGCCGGCCAGGTCCATGTCGGCATTGAGCTGCACGAATTGCGGGATCTGCTTGTACTTGTCGAACTCGGCCTGCCAGGCGGCGGCATCCAGCGGCGGCAGGGTGCCGGTGATCGGGCGCCATTCGGTGATCGACAGGCCGGAGCCGGTCAGCCGCGTGGCGCCGCCCAGCGCGATCATCGCCACCACCATGACGAACAGCACCGCCAGCCAGGCGCGGATGGCATGCCGCGCGCCCCGGGGCGCCGAATCGATCAGCGAGCCGGCCGGCGGCAGGCTGCGGGGGACGGTCTCGCCGACCTCCTGAAAGACGGGGCGCTTGGCCATGGGAGCCTCATGCAAAAGAAGCCGGGTTTCGCGCGCGGACCTTGGCAGGAAGCGCGCGGTGGGTCAACGGGACGGGGCGCCGCGGGCGGCGCACAGGGTCAGGGCCGCCGCGTCAGCTGGCGCAGGATGCCGTGCAGGATCTGCACATCGGCGCGGGTGATGTCGAGGCGCGACCACAGGTTGCGCAGCGCCAGCCTCATCCCCGGCGCCTTTGCCGGCGGAAAGAAGAAACCGGCCGCGTCCAGCCGCTGCTCGTAATGATCGGCCAGGGCCTCGATCTCGACCCGGCTCGCCGGCACCTCGGCCGGCGGCCGGCGCCCGGTCGGGTGCGGCTGCGCCGGCAGCGCCTCGCGCCCCCATTCATAGCCCAGCAGCAGCACCGCCTGCGCGAGGTTCAGCGAGGGGAAGTCCGGGTTCACCGGCACGGTGACGATGGCCGAGGCGCGGGCGATGTCGTCATTCTCCAGCCCCGCCCGCTCCGGCCCGAAGATCAGGGCGACGCGGCGGCCGCCGGCGGCGCCCGCGCGGGCCTCGGCCATCGCCGTGGCCGGGGTCAGCACGCGCTTGGTCATCTCGCGGCCGCGGGCGGTGGTGGCATAGGCGAGGTCGATGCCATCCATGGCCTCGGCCAGCGTGGCGAAGACCCGCGCCCGGTCCAGCACCGTGCCGGCGGCGCCCGAGGCCATGGCCACGGCCGAAGGATTCGGCCAGCCGTCGCGCGGCGCCACCAGCCGCATCTCGGTCAGGCCGAAATTCAGCATGGCGCGGGCGGCGGCGCCGATGTTCTGGCCCATCTGCGGGCGCACGAGGATGACGACGGGACTGGCTTCACTCATGCCCTGCGCGTTAGCCAAAGCGGCGCGGGGGTGCAAGCGCCGCGTCCCCCCAACTCTCCCCTGATGGCCGTCATTGACGCCCTACCGTTCTCGCCGATGTCTGGCGGATGCTGCCGCCCGGCCCGGTGATGGTAGCCTGCAGGCGGAGGCGCGGCGGCACAGATCACCCGGTGCCGTCATCCGAATACTCCTCACAAACGCCCCCCAGCGCACCCACACCCCTCTGGCCCCGACAGGCGGCAACGGTTATGGCGAGGGCACCACATACGGAGGCGACAATGACCCAGCCCGAGGCAACCCAGCTCTACCTGATCGCGCCGGCCGGGCTGACCGCGGCCCAGATCGGCCCGCTGCTGGAGGCGGCGCTGGCGCAGTTGCCGGTGGCCTGCATCCGGCTGAGCGGCGCCGGCGACGAGGCCGAACTGGGCCGCATCGCCGACCTGGCGCGCGAGATCGCCCATGCCGCCGACATCGCCGTGGTGATCGAGGATCACGTGGCGCTGGCGCTGGCGCACGGGCTGGACGGCGTTCACCTGACCGACGGCGCCCGCGGCGTGCGGGCGGCGCGCAAGGCGCTGGGCGGCGATGCCATCGTCGGCGCCTTCTGCGGCGCCTCGCGCCATGACGGCATCACCGCGGCCGAATCGGGGGCGGATTACGTCAGCTTCGGCCCGGTGGGCGAGACCGCGCTGGGCCGCGGCGAGCGCGCGCCGCTGGACCTGTTCGCCTGGTGGAGCGAGATGATCGAGGTGCCGGTGGTGGCAGAGGGCGCGCTGGACGCGGCACTGATCGCCGAACTGGCGCCGGTCAGCGACTTCATCGCGCTGGGGCCGGAAGTTTGGGGCCAGCCGGAGCCGGTGGCGGCGCTGGCCGCGCTCTGGGGGTGAGGCGGCGGGGCCCTGCGGCCCCGCGCCGGTGTCAGGCCGCCAGCTCGCCGCGTAGCGCCCGCTCGATCAGCGTCCGGGTCTCCTCGACGCCGTAAAGCGCGATGAAGCCGCCGAAGCGCGGCCCCTGATCGGCGCCCAGCAGCACCTGATAGAGCGCCGCGAACCAGTCGCGCAGCGGCTCGAACCCATGCTCCTTGCCGACGGCGAAGACCATGCTTTGCAGGGCCTCCGGGTCCGCGGGCTGGTCCCAGGCGGCCAGCCGCGCGACCAGATCCTCCATCGCCGCGCGCTCGGTGTCGGTGGGGGCGCGGAACTGGCGGGTCGGCGCCACGAAATCGGTGAAATAGCGCACGGCAAAGCCCGCCGCCTGGTCGAGGCCGGGATGAGTCTCCGGGCTGGCCTCGGGCGCATAGCGGCGGATGAAGCCCCACAGCCCGTCCTTGTCCTTGGCGCCGGCCACCGAGGCCAGGTTCAGCAGCATCTGGAACGGCACCACCATGTCGGAGGCCGGAACCTGCCCGCCATGGATATGCCAGACCGGGTTGGCCAGCTGCTGCTCGATCCCCTGCTCGGGGAAGGCGCGCAATTGCTGGTGATATTCGTCCACCGCCTTGGGAATCACGTCGAAATACATCCGCTTGGCGGTCTTGGGCTTCTGATACATGAAATAGGACAGGCTTTCCGTGGCCGCATAGGTCAGCCATTCGTCGATGCTGAGGCCGTTGCCCTTGGACTTGGAAATCTTCTGCCCGTGCTGGTCGAGGAACAGCTCGTAGGTGAAATGCTCCGGCGCGCGACCCCCCAGCACCTCGCAGATGCCGTCATAGATCGGGGTATTGGTGGAGTGATCCTTGCCATACATCTCGAAATCGACATCCAGCGCCGCCCAGCGGGCGCCGAAATCCGGCTTCCATTGCAGCTTCACATGGCCGCCGGTGACCGGCAGCGTCCATTCGCGCCCGTCCTCGTCGTCAAAGGTGATCTCGCCCTTCGCCGCATCGACGTTCTTGATGGGGACATACAGCACCCGCCCGGTCTCCGGGTGGATGGGCAGGAAGCAGGAATAGGTCTGCTGGCGCTCCTCGCGCAAGGATGCCAGCATGATCTCCATGATGGCGTCATATTGCTCGGCCGCCTTGCGCAGCGTGGCGTCGAAGCGGCCCGAGCGATAGAACTCGGTGGCGCTGATGAATTCATACTCGAAGCCGAAAGTGTCCAGGAATCGGCGCAGCATGGCGTTGTTATGGGCGCCGAAGCTGTCGAACTCCCCGAAGGGGTCGGGCACCCCGGTCAGCGGCATTTGCAGATATTGCCGCAGCATCTCCGGATTGGGCACGTTCTCGGGCACCTTGCGCATGCCGTCGAGATCGTCGGAAAAGCAGATCAGCCGCGTCGGAATGTCCGAGATGATCTCGAAGGCGCGGCGGATCATGGTGGTGCGCGCCACCTCGCCGAAGGTGCCGATATGCGGCAGGCCCGAGGGGCCATAGCCGGTCTCGAACAGGACATAGCCCTTTTCGGGGTCCTTGCGCTCATAGCGTTTGAGCACCCGCCGCGCCTCCTCGAAGGGCCAGGCCTTGGATGTCATCGCGGCGTCGCGCAGGGTGGTCATGTCCGTCTCCGGGTCAGGGTTTCAGGGCCGGGGTCTATTGCCCGCCCCGCCGCAGGTCAATAATCTGCCGGCATTTCGACCCGTCACCCCCCATTCCGAGGCCGCCATGACCATCGCCCTTCCCTCGCTCTCGCCCTGCGACGCCCTGGTGGCGGTGATGGTGGCGGTTTCGGCCTCCGACGTGTCGATGCCCACGGCCGAACTGGTGGCGATCAACCGCATCGTCGACCACACGCCGATCTTTGCCGATTACGATGCCGACCGCATCCGCGGCATCGCCCAGACCGTGCTGTCGCTGTTCGAGGAGGAGGACGGGCTGGACGCGCTGTTCGGTCTGATCCGCGACGCCTTGCCGCAGGTGCTGTTCGACACCGCCTATGCGCTGGCCTGCGACGTGGCGGCGGCGGACGGCCGGCTGCGCGAGGCCGAGGCGGCCTTCCTGGCCGAGTTCCGCGCCGCGATGGAGATCGACCGCCTGCACGCCGCCGCGATCGAGCTGTCGGCGCGGGTGCGCCACCGGGTTCTGTAGGCCGGCCGCCGAGCAAGAGGGCCCGCGCGCCGCACGCGGGGCGGCGTCCGGCAGCCGGAACGGGGCGGGGCGCCATCGGAAGGCAGCGCCGGTTGCCCGGCCCCTCACCCCAGCCGCGCCGCCCAATGGGTCAGCAATTGCGTCTGCAGATGCTTCGCGCGGGTGGTCCAGGTCGCCACCCCGGCCGGCAGTTCCTGCCCGATCGTGGCCGCCCGCCGCTCGGCATCGGCACAGAACACGGCAAAGGCCAGCCGCCGCCCGCTCGGGCCGTCGAGATAGCCCACGAGGTTCGAGACGAAATTCAGCGTGCCGGTCTTGGCCCGCACCGCCACCGCATCCGGGAAGGCCGCCCGCCGGCCATCGGCGGCGACCGCCTCGCCCGCGGCCAGCCGGCCGGCCAGCCCGAAGCGCCGCCCGGCCCCGGCCAGCAGCGCCACCATCATCGCCGCGCTGACCCGGCTGCCCGGCGACAGGCCGGAATGGTCGGCAAAGCCGAACCCGCCGCCGATCCCCTGCCCGCGCACCCAGTCCGCCATCGCCGCCGCCGAAGCCCGCAGATCGCCGGCCCCGCTGGCGCGCAGGCCCAACACCTCGGCGGTGAGGTTGGTGGAATAGTCCAGCATTCCAGCGATGATAGCCGCAAGCGGCGGGCTGTCATGGCGCGCCACCTCGCGCGCCTGCGGGCCGGCGCGGCCGGGCTGCGGGTTGGGCAGCGCCAGCCCCTCGGCCCGCGCCAGCGTCTGGAACACGTCGCCGGCATAGAGCGCCGGATGGCGCACCGGCAGCCAGCGGCTGCCCGGCTGGCGCAGGGCGCCGGCGGCCACCGTCCATTCCTCGCGCGCGCCGCTGTCGTCGTAATCGAACAGCGGCGCCGCGCGCGGGACGACGCGGATGCCGATGGTATAGGCGCGCGGGCTGAGCCGGGCGCCGCGCGCCTCCAGCGCCAGCACCGGCGCTGCGGCACCGCCGCGCCAGTCCAGATGCACCCGGTTGAAATTCAGGTTCAGCCCCGAAATCGCCGGATTATAGGGCAGCCAGGCCGCCTGCGAGGGGTCGATCTGGGCGATCTCCGCCTCCGGCCAGGAGGGCCAGACCAGAAAGGCCGAGGGCGGCGCCAGCCCGGCCTGCGCCGCCTGCCGCGCCAGCACCGCCAGCGCGTCGGTATCCAGCACCGGGTCGCCCTGCCCCTCCAGCACCAGCCGCCCCTCCTCCGCCAGCACCCGGGTGGCAAAGCGGAAATCCGGGCCGAGATGGGCCAGCGCGTAAAGCGCGGTCACCGTTTTCAGCGTGCTGGCCGGCGGGGCCGGCCGCTCGGGCGCGCGGGCGTCGAGGATGCGGCCGCTGTCGACATCCATGACCAGCCAGCTAACCTCGCCGCTCAGCCCGGCCTCGCGCAGCAGCGCCTCCGGTCCCGGCCCGGCGCGCAGCGGCCGCGGCGCCGGGCGCAGGAGGTGGCCGGGATCGGCCAGCGCGCCGCCGGCCCAGGCGGTGGCGCCGAAGGCCAGCGCCCCGGTCAGCAGGCGGCGGCGGCTGGGGGCGGGGTTGCTGCTCATGACGCAGGCTCCATGTCGGGACCGGGGGGACGGGCAGCGGCGCGGAGGGCGGTCGAGGAGGCATCGCTCATGGGGATGTTCACCAGCACCCAGGCCGGCGGCCGGCACCCGGCCAGTTCCGCCGCCCGCGCCTCCGGCAGCCGCGCCGCGCGCAGGATGCTGGCGGCGCGGGCATGGCGGGCCGCATTGCGGGCGCCGGGGCGGGCGAGCACCCCGATCGGCACCCGGGCCGAGATCTCGCGCCAGCGGGTCCAGCGGTCGAACTGGATCAGGTTGTCAGCGCCCATCAGCCAGACGAAGCGCACGCCCGGCCAGCGCGCCTGCAGGGCGGCGATGGTGTCGGCGGTCATGCGGGTGCCCAGCCGCGCCTCCAAATCGGTGACCACGACGCGCGGGTCCGAGAGCAGTGCCCGCGCCCCGGCCATACGGGTGGCCAGCGCGGCGGGACCCTGGGCCTTCAGCGGGTTGCCGGGGCTGACCAGCCACCAGACCCGGTCGAGGCGGAACCGGCGCAGCGCCTCGCGGGTGATCAGCACATGGCCGGCATGGGCCGGGTCGAAGGACCCGCCCAACAGCCCGATCCGCATGCCGGGAAAGGCCAGGGGAAAACCGTCTGCCATGCGCCTTTCATGGCCGGGCGGCCCGGTCGCCGCAAGCCCCGCCCTGCCCGCCGGCTCAGACATGGGCGGGCTCGAACAGCCGCCAGCAGCCGCGGCCGGCATGTTTGGCGGCATAGAGCGCGCGGTCGGCATCGCGATGCATCAGCGCCGCCGGCCGGCCGCGATAGGCCGGCGACAGTGCCACGCCGATGCTGGCCGAGATGCGCGCCGTGCCGGCCGGGGTGACGATCGGCTGCTCGATCTGGGCGATCAGCCGGGTCAGCAGCGAATCGAGGGCCGAGCGCCGCGTCACCCCGGGCAGGATCAGCACGAACTCGTCGCCGCCGAGCCGGGCCACGGTATCCTGCGCCCGCGTCGCCGCCCGCATCAGGTCGGCGACATGGCACAGGACCGCATCGCCGGCGGCATGGCCGAGGCTGTCATTCACCGCCTTGAAATGGTCGAGATCGAGATGGGCGAGCGCGAAATCCGGCGCCTCCTCGCCGGTGGCCGCCGTCGCCAGCCCCATCGCCAGCTCAAAGGCGCGGCGATTGGCCAGCCCGGTCAGCGGATCGGTGAAGGCCTGGGCCTCGGCGCGCTGGCGGGCAGCGTCCAGCTCGGAGGTGAAGCCCGACAGCTCGGCCAGCACGGCGCGATTGGCCTCGTGCAGGAACAGCAGCTCCATCGCCAGGTCGTCGGGGGCGAAATCGGCATCGGTCAGGTTGAAGGCCCGCACCGCCTCGACCAGGCCGATGCCGAAGCCGAGATTGACCAGCAGCCGCCCCTCGGCCAGCGACACGGCATGGCCGCGCAGGACCAGCGGGAAGGGCTGCCGGATGCGCAGGAACACCCGCTCGCCCGAGCGCGCCGCCCCGGCCAGCGCCCGGACCATCGCCGGCGCGCCCGCCGCCTCCGGGTGCGGACGCTGCAGGATGGCCACGTCGTCGAGCCGGCCGGCGCCGCCGACCAGCTTGCGCAGGGTCGGCCCGCAGCACAGCACCGCGCCGTCGCCGCCCAGCACCATATGCATGGGCAGCAGCCGGGCCACCGCCGTGCTGTCGAATCCCGCGCTCATCGCCAGCCCCCGGCCGCCTCCGCCCCGGCGGCGAGGTCGAAGCCGCGGCCGTCGCCGAAGCTGGCATCCGACACGTCGACTAGGATCGCCCCGTCCTCGTCCACGATCAGCGCCAGCGCGCCGTAATCGTCCGACATCGCCCGCAGCATGCCGGCGATCAGCGCCCGCCACAGCCAGTCGTCGCCGGCCAGCGTGATCCGGTAGGCCTGCGGCCCATGCACGGCGACGGCGACCTCCGGCGCCTCCAGATCCGGCAGCACCATGCGGATGCGGCCCGGAAGCTCCTCCAGCGACAGCACGAAATCGGAAAAATCGCTGCCCGAGAAGCGCAGCAGCCGGCGCACCGACTCGACCCGGGCCAGCCAGGCGCCGACATCCTCGATCACCTCGGCCTCGGGCTTGTCAAGGATGGCGCCGACCGCCGCCGTCAGCTGCCGCGTCACCGTGAAAGGATAGCGGCGGAAGGGCTGGAAGCCGTCCTCCTCCAGCCCGATGCGCCCGGCCACCGCCCGCCAGCACGGCGCGCCATAGCCCTGGCGGACGAAGCCCTCGATCGCGCGATTCATCAAGCCGTGCATCCGACCCTCACTCACCCTGCAGGGAATCGGATAGCAGGCAGTTCCTAAGATTTTGCCAACGCCGGCCTAGCCCTGCGGACCGGCCAGCAGCGCATGGGCCTGGGCCACGTCCTGCGGGCGCAGCCCGGCGGCGGCGGCGAAGGCCAGCACGCGGGCATCCTCCTCCATGACGATGTCGAGGCAGGCCCGCGCCAGCGCCCCGCTGCCCAGCATGGCGCGCAGCCCCTGCGGCGTGGCCCCGGTCGCGCCCAGCAGCGTCGCCACCAGTTCGGGATCGGCAAGCACATGCGCCAGCGCCTGATCGGCGACGGCGCGGGCGGATTCGGGGCTGGGGCGCATCGGACCTCGCGGCTGGAAAGGATTTGTTAACGCTTCGGGCGCAGAATGGGCCGCAGCGGCATGGGCTGTAAAGGGATCGGCATGGCGGGTCGGATTCTGATCGCGGGGGGCGAGCCGGGCTTTCGCATCGGCCTGCGCGGCCGGCTGGCCGCGGCCTGCCCGGAGGTGGCGCAGGCGCGCGACGCGGCCGAGGCACTGGCGCTGGCGCCGCTGGCCCGGCCCGAGGTGATGATCGCCATCGGCGGGCCGCAGGACCCGGCTGCGGCCCGGCTCTGCGTCACGCTGCGCCGGCAGGCGGCGACCCGGCAGGCGGGCATCGTGGCCCTGGTCGGCGCGGGGGCGGCGGCGCGGGTGGCGGCGCTGCGGGCCGGCGCCGATGATGCGCTCTCGCAGCCGCTGGACGAGCTGATGCTGCTGGCGCGCATCCGCCGGCTGGTCGGCCAGCCGAGGCCGGCGCCCCCGACGGCGGAGGGCCTGGCCGAGGAGGCGGCGCCCTTCGGTCCGCCGCCGCGCATCGCGCTGATCGCGGCCGACAGCGCGGTGGCGATCGGCTGGCGGCATGCGCTGGCGCCGCGGCTGCGGGCGCAGTTCGACCCCACCACCCCGGCCCGCGCCCTGCAGGAGGCCGCGCAGGGCCGGGCCGCCGACCTCTACCTGATCGCCGGCGACCTGGTGCAGGCCGATGCCGGGCTGCGCCTGCTGGCCGAGCTGCGCGCCCGGCCGGCCAGCCGCGATGCCGGCTTCGTCATGGCGCTGGCGCCGGAGCGGGCGGCGATGGCGCCGATCGCGCTCGACCTCGGCGCCGGCGACGTGCTGCCGCATTCGCTGCGCGAGCCGCTGGTGGCGGAGGAGGCGGCGCTGCGGCTGACCGCCCAGCTAGCCCGCTGCCGGCAGGCCGGCGCCCAGCGGCGCGAGGAGGAGCGCAACCGGCTCTGGGCGATGACCGACCCGCTGACCGGGCTGGCCAATCGCCGCCATGCCCTGCCGCGGCTGGAGGAGATGGCGGCCGAGGCGGCGCGGGCGCCGCATCCGCTGGCGGTGATGGTGCTGGATCTCGACCGCTTCAAGACGGTGAACGACCGTTTCGGCCATGCCGCGGGCGATGCGGTGCTGGCGCAGCTCGCCCGGCGGCTGGCGCAGCGGGTGGTGGCGCCGGACCTGCTGGCCCGGCTGGGCGGCGAGGAATTCCTGATCGCGCGCCGCGCCGCCTCGGCCGAGGCCGCCCGCGACGAGGCCGAGGCGCTGCGCCGGATGATCGCCGCCACACCCGTCGCCCTGCCCGCCAGCAGCGGCGGCGGCGAGTTGCGGGTCACCGCCAGCATCGGTCTGGCCGTGGCCGATCCGCGCCGGCAGGCCGGCACCCCGCCCGGCGGCGCCGCGCTGATGGCGCGGGCGGACCGGGCGCTGCTGGCGGCGAAATCGCTGGGCCGCGACCGCGTGCTGCTGGCCCCCTGGGACGCCGCCGCCTGATCGCGCCGCCAGTGCCGACATATTCCGTCCGTGCCATGGAAAATCCGCGCGCGAAGGACTAGATTACGGGCGCCGAGCCAGCACAGGACCACCCCCATGACCGCCATCGACCTGCCCAAGACCCGCCATGAACCCGAGGCGGCACCGCGCAACACCATGCAGGCGATCGCCCGCGGCATGCGCCGGCGCTGCCCCGCCTGCGGCGAGGGGCACCTGTTTCGCGGCTATCTGACCACGGTCGATCACTGCGCCGCCTGCGGCGAGGCCATCCACCATCACCGCGCCGATGACGGCCCGGCCTATATCACCATCATGATCATCGCCCATCTGTTCGTGCCGGCGCTGATGGTGGTCTATCTGGCCTGGCGGCCCTCGCCGCTGGCCATGGCGATCTGGTTCTGCATCGCCGCCGTGGTGGCGACGCTGGCGCTGCTGCCGGTGGCCAAGGGCGGCATGGTCGGCCTGCAATGGGCGCGCCGCATGCACGGCTTCGATGAGACCGCGCCCGAGCGGCACCCGGAAATCGAGGCGTGAGCCCGGCCCCCGCCCCCGCCCCCGAGACCATCCGCGACGCGGCGACGGTGATCCTGCTGCGCCGCCAGCCGGATGCGACCCGCATCCTGATGGGCATGCGCGGCGCGCGGGCGGTGTTCATGCCGTCGAAATTCGTCTTTCCCGGCGGCGCCGTCGATCCCGAGGACCTGGCCGCCCCGCCGCTGGCCCAGCCCGATCCGCGGCTGCTGGCCGAGCCACGCCCCGGCATCGGCATCCATCCGCATGCGCTGCTGGCCTGCGCCCGGCGCGAGCTGGCCGAGGAGACCGGGCTGGCGCTGCATCCCGGCGCCCGGCCGCTGTTCGTGTTCCGCGCCATCACCCCGCCCGGCCTCAGCCGCCGATTCGATGCCCGCTTCTTCCTGTGCGATTCGCGCGACCTGATCGGCGATCCCGACGATTTCTCCGGCGCCTGCGACGAGTTGTCGCATCTGCACTGGGTGCCGCTGGCCGAGGCCCGCGCCCTGGCGCTGCCCTTCATCACCGAGGTGGTGCTGGCCGAGATTGGCGCCATGCTGGCCATGGCCGGCGACGGGCCGCTGCCGCGGCCGCCGACGGTGCCGTTCTTCGACAATCGCGGGCCGGAGCCGCGCTTTTCGCAACTGGCCTGAGCCGGCTCAGACCAGCCGGTAGCGCGACTGCACCAGCCCGGAGGGGAAGGTCCGCGTCGCCTCGTGCAGCAGCGGCCGGTCGGCCTCCAGCGGCCCGAACAGCCGCCGCCCCTGCCCCAGCAGCACCGGAACCCAGGTCACCACCAGATCGGCGATCAGCCCCTCGCGCAGAAAGGCCTGCACGACGCGCCCGCCATCGACATAGACCCGCCGCCAGCCCTCGGCCGCCAGCGCCCGCATCACCGCCCGCGGGGCGGCGTCCATGATCCGCACCCGGCCGGCCAGATGCGCCGGCAGCCGGGTCAGCGTGGAAGACAGCACCACCACCGGCCGGTCATAGGGCCAGGAATCGAGGCCGGCGACGGCCTCGAAACTGCCCCGCCCCATGACGATGCCGTCCTTGTCGCGGATGAAATCGGCAAAGCCGTGATCCTCGGCCGGGTCGTCGCGCGCCAGCAGCCAGTCGATGCCGCCATCGGCGCGGGCGATGAAGCCGTCGAGGCTGGCGGCGATGAAGACATGGCCGGAGATCGGCTCAGCCGTCATCCGGCCTGCGCAGCAGGTCGGCCAGCCGCGCCTCCTCCTCCGGGCTCAGCGGCGCCTCGGCCGCGCCGGCCCGGCGCCCGCGGATATAAAATCCCGCCATGCCCAGCCCGATCAGCAGCAGCAGCGGCCCGGCCAGATAAAGCAGCCAGTTGGCGCCGCGCATCGGCGGCTCGAACAGCACGAATTCGCCGAAACGGTCGCTGACCGCATCCACGACCTGCGCGTCGCTGTCGCCCGCCACCAGCCGCTCGCGCACGAACAGCCGCAGGTCGCGGCTGATGCCGGCATTGGAATCGTCGATCGACTCGCCCTGGCAGACCGGGCAGCGCAGCGCGCGGCTGATCTCGCGGGCGCGGGCCTCCAGCGCCGGGTCGGGCAGCACCTCGTCGGGCTGCACGGCCAGCGCCGGCAGGGTGAACAGCCACAGGGCCAGGACCAGCAGGACGCGCATGGCCGCTACTCCGCCGGCACGGCGGCGCTGGCCGGGGCCAGCGGCCGGGCACGGCGGCCGGGCGCGGCGATACGCCAGCGGCGGTCGGTCAGACTGACCAGCCCGCCCAGCGCCATCAGCAGGGTGCCGAACCAGATCCAGTTGGCGAAGGGCTTGATATAGGTGCGCACCGCCCAGCCGCCGCCGGCCTGGGCATCGCCGATCACCAGATAGAGGTCACGCCAGATGCCGTTGGCGATGGCGGCCTCGGTAGTCGGCATCGCCTGCACCGGGTAGAGGCGCTTTTCGGGATGCAGCACCGCCACCACTCGCCCGTCCTGGCGCACCGTCACCTGGGCGCGGGTGGCGAGATAATTCGGCCCCTCCATCTCCTCGACGGAATCGAGGGTGAAATGATAGGCGCCCGGCGCATCCGGCCCGCCGGTGCCGGCGGCAAAGCTGTCGCCGACCTGGGCGACGCGGATGTCCTCGACCTCCCAGGCCATCATCAGGGCGATGCCGATGAAGGTGACGCCGAGGCCGGCATGGGCCAGCGCGCGGCCCCAGTCGGCACGCGGCAGCCGCAGCAGGCGCCCGATGCCGGCATTGCCCTTGCGCAGCCACAGATCCGCCGCCGCCCCGGCGATGAGCCAGCTGCCCAGGCCGGCGCCGATCACCGCCAGCATGCTGCGCCCGGTCGAGAGCGTCCAGACCAGCGCCATGACCAGCACGGCCACGCCCAGCGCCGGCAGCAGCCGCCCCAGCACCCGGCCCAGCTGGCCGCGCTTCCACGGCAGCATGGCGCCGATGGGCAGCACGATCGCCAGCCCGACCATGAAGGGCGTGAACGCCTTCTCGAAGAAGGGCGTGCCCACCGACAGCACCCGCCCCCAGGCGAGTTCGGCGATCAGCGGCCAGACCGTGCCGATGAACACCACCAGCGCCGCCACCGCCAGCAGCAGGTTGTTCAGCACCAGCGCCCCCTCGCGCGAGACGGTGGAGAAGATGCCCTTGGCCGCCATCTGCCCGGCCCGCGCCGCATAGAGGGTCAGCCCGCCGCCGACGAAGACCGCCAGGATCCACAGGATGAACACGCCCCGCGCCGGGTCGGAGGCAAAGCTGTGCACCGAGGTGATGACCCCCGAGCGCACGATGAAGGTGCCGATCAGCGAGAAGCCGAAGGCCATGATCGCCAGCAGCACCGTCCAGCTTTTCAGCACTTCGCGCTTTTCGACGACGATGGCGGAATGCAGCAGCGCCACCGCCAGCAGCCAGGGCATGAAGCTGGCATTCTCGACCGGATCCCAGAACCAGAAGCCGCCCCAGCCCAGCTCGTAATAGGCCCACCACGAGCCCAGCGCGATGCCCAGTGTCAGGAACATCCAGGCCGCCAGCGTCCAAGGCCGCACCCAGCGCGCCCAGGCGGCATCGACCCGCCCCTCGATCAGCGCCGCCATGGCGAAGCTGTAGGACATGGAAAGGCCGACATAGCCCAGATAGAGCAGCGGCGGGTGGAAGGCGAGGCCGGGGTCCTGCAACAGCGGGTTGAGGTCGCGGCCGTCGAAGGGCGCATCGACGAGGCGCAGGAACGGGTTCGAGGTCAGCAGGATGAAGGCCAGGAACGCCGCCCCGACCAGCCCCTGGATGCCCAGCACCCGGGCACGCAAGCTGGCGGGCAGATAGCTGCCGAACACCGCCGCCGTGGCCCCGAACAGCGCCAGGATCAGCACCCAGAGCATCATCGAGCCCTCGTGGTTGCCCCAGACGCCGGTGATCTTGTAGAGCATCGGCTTG
>JBEBVF010000030.1:0-26662 GCA_040392885.1 Paracoccus sp. (in: a-proteobacteria)
CAAAGCGTGCGGAACGCACGAACTGGGCCCGTTCGCCGACAAGGCGGCGGGCCTGTTTTTTTCGATACCATCGCGGCGCCGTATCCGGGCAGGCCAGCCGGCCGGCTTGCGGCACTTCGGGCGCTTGTAGTGGCGGCTGCGCGGCAGGGCGCATCTTTTGCAAAGACCCGCCGAGGCGGCGAAGACCCTGATCCGGAACGCCCGCGGCGCCTGCGAAGGGGCGCACGGCGCACCACCTCGACCCCCTGCTGGACCGGGCGCCATCCGCTTTCTTCGCCGGAATCATCCCTCTGAATAGAAGAGTGTCTGCGGGCGGGCTTGCCGCGCGGTGGAGGCGGGGTCCGGAGTTGCTGGCTCGGGCTGCTCTCGGATGGCGCAAATCCTTTGCCTATGCCGCAGCACTCGCGCATCGGCCCGCACGCCGCCTCCCCCCACGGGCAGGTTTCCACCATTTCGGCCCGGCGCGGCGCCGCCGGGAACCGGACCGGCTTGGAATGGGCGCGCGCGGCGGTTAGGTCTGCCGGCAAAAGCCGCGGCGGGACGATGGAGGGACGATGCGCAAGCTGACATGCAGCGATTGCGGCGGGACGCTGAAGGTTTCGGTCAATGGCGAGGGCATGGCCATCGGCACCTGCGCCTATTGCCAAGCGGAATATCTGCTGGACCGCCGGCGCAAGCAATATGTCGTGGTCGAGCATCGCTATGCCCCCTCCGCCCGCCCGCCCGGGCCGGCGCCGGCCGCTCTCCGCCCGTCGCGGCGCCGCCTGCTGCTGGGGCTGGCCGCCGGCGGCGGGATCGCCGCCCTTGTCACCGGCGCGCTGCGCACACCCCTGCGCGGCGGCGGCGATGCGCGGGCCCCGGCCGGTCCCGGCGCCCGCGTCGTCTTCATCACCGGCAGCCGTGGCGCCGGTCCCGGCCAGTTCCGCGACCGTCCCTCGGCCATGGCGATCGACGGCCATGGCCGGGCGGTGATCATGGACAGCAATGACCGCCTCTATGTCTTCGACGCCGAGGGCGGGTTCCTGGCCGGCCACCCCAAGCCCGAAGGCTTCAACATGCTGGTGGCGCTGCTGCCCGGGGGCGACCTGATCCTGCATGGCGGCTGGCCGGGCCGTTTCGGACGCTACGACCCGCTGGAGGGGCGCATCACCGAGGTGGTCGAACTGCCCGATGACGATGCCTATGCACCGGTGCGGGTCCAGGGCGCGGTCACCCCCAATGGCGGTTTTGCCGTCTACGGGTTGCTGCGCGACGCGGAGGGGGTCGATCCCGGCCTGCCGCTGCCGGATGCGGTGACCTTCTATGGCCGCAACCTGCGGGAAAGGCGGCGGCTGACCGGGCTGATGACGCAGGCGGTGGCAGCCGACCCGATGGTGCAGGGCCGCCCCGAGGTCAGCAGCCTCGCCATCAATGGAGCCGGGAACATCTTTCTCAACCTGCAGGCCCGCGAGGATACCGACAGCCGCGGCGGCGTGTTCGAGTTCAACGCCGACGGGGTCTTCCAGCGCCGCATCGCCGTCGAGCAGGGCATATGGGGGGATCTGGCGGCCAGCCCGGACGGCAGCCTGTGGTATGGCGACGCCTGGGTCCGCGACCTGCAGCGCATCATCGGCCCGGAGGTGCAGCGCATCGGCTTCTCGGGGCTGGCGGAGGCGGCGGGGCAGGGGATCGGCAACTGCGCCACCATCGCCGCCTATCCGAACGGGGATATCGGCCTCGCCACCCTGGACGACCAGTTGATCCGCGTGGCGCTGGCCAAGGCGTGAATCGGGGGCCTTCCTGCCGGGAAGGCCGCCAGCGCATGAGGTGGAAGGCTGCTGACTTGCACGAGTCGGGCGGCGGGCCGCACCGCCGCGGTTTTTCGCGTGCCAGGCGGGGGTTTGTTCAGTCGCCCCCCAACCGCCATGCCTGGGGTGCCAGCGCGTGCGGGCAGGCGCGGATGGGGCGCGGCGTGACGGGCGTTGCTGCCGGATACCCTCCACCGAGCCGCGGACAGGGGAAAACCTTGCCCCGCTCGCCGCCCAACCCCACCAGAGGCCGACCCGGACATCTCCGGACCACGGCGCAGGGCCGCGGGTCAGGTAGCTGAATTTCCTTGGAAATTGGCTCCGGCGGTAGGGATCGAACCTACGACCAATTGATTAACAGTCAACTGCTCTACCGCTGAGCTACGCCGGAACACGAGGGGGCATATAGCCCCCCGTTCCGGAGCTGTCCAGAGGGTTTTGCGCCGTCGGAGGAAGTTTTATACGAGGTGGAAGGTTACCTGCGGGGCCGGCGCGCCCGCAGCCGTCACCACCCCCTCGTCCAGCAGCGCCAGCAGATGCGCCAGCACGTTGCGGGTGGCCGCCGGCAGCAGCGCCGCCGGGATGTCGTAGATGCGCCGCGCCAGGCCCTCGGCGCTGTCCGGCGCCTGCGCCAGAGCCGCCAGGATCTGCCCGGTGCGCATGCGGCGATGCGCCGCCAGCTCGGCCAGCCTTGCGCCGGGCACGGCGATCGCCTCGCCATGGGCGGGCAGCAGCGCCGCCGGCGCCAGCGCCTCCAGCCGCGCCAGCGAGCGGAAATAGGCGCCCAGATCGCCATCCGGCGGCGAGATCAGCGTCGTCGCCCAGTCGAAGACCAGATCGCCCGAGAACACCACCCCCGCCCCCTCGTCGAGAAAGCACAGATGCCCGGCCGCATGGCCGGGCAGGTGCAGCGCGGTCAGCGCCCAGCCGCTGCCCTCGACCCGCTCGCCATCGCCGAGCAGCCGGTCGGGGCGCAGGTCGTGATCCAGCCCCTCGCCGCCACCCACCGCGCCCGACTCGGCCAGCCGCGCCATCAGCGGCGAGCGCCCGGCCTCGGCGGTGCCATAGGCCAGGATCGGCGCGCCGGTGGCACGGGCGAGGGCGGCGGCGCCCCCGGAATGGTCCAGATGCGCATGCGAGACCAGGATCGCCTCGATCCGGCCCTCGGCGGCGGCCAGGATCGCCGCGCGATGCGCCGGCAGGTCGGGGCCGGGATCGAGCAGCGCATAACCGCCGCCGCTGCCGCCCCGGCCGATCAGGAAGCTGTTGGTCCCCGGCCCGGTCAGCGGCGAGGGGTTGTCGGCGCGGATGCGGATCATGGCGGGCCTTTCGTTTTGCACCAGCCTAGGCCAAGCCGGTGGCGTCGCGCCAGCCTGCGGGCTAGCCTTGGCGTAAATGGAGGAATCATGGCGCAGGAGCCCTGGATCAAACGCTTCCTGCCGCGCGGGCTCTATGGGCGGGCGGCGCTGATCCTGCTGCTGCCGGTGCTGTCGGTGACGCTGGTGGTCACCGTGACCTTCCTGCAACGGCATTTCGACCGGGTGACCCGGCAGATGACCACCTCGATCGCCAGCGAGCTGGCGCTGATCTCGGCCCGCATCGAGGCGGCGCCCGACCTCGCCGCCGCCCGCGCCGATGCCGAGGCGCTGGCGCGGCCGCTGGGCCTGACCGTGATGCTGCCCGGCGAGGCGCTGAGCGGCATCGACCGGGATTTCTTCGACTTTTCCGGGTTGGCGGTGGTGTCGGAACTGCGGCGGCTACTGCCCGCCGTCACCGGTATCGACCTGGCGCCCAGAAACAGCGTCACCGTATCGATGCCCAGCCGCTTCGGCCCGCTGGAATTCGTCTTCGAGCGCAACCGGGTCAGCGCCTCGAACCCGCATCAGCTGCTGGTGCTGATGCTGGCCACCTCGCTGCTGACCTCGGGCATCGCCTTCATCTTCCTGCGCAACCAGCTGCGGCCGATCCGGCGGCTGGCGCGGGCGGCCGAGGGCTTCGGGCGCGGCCGCAACCTGCCGTTCCGCCCCGCCGGCGCCACCGAGGTCCGCGCCGCCGGCACGGCCTTTCTCGACATGCGCGCCCGCATCGAGCGCCAGATCGAGCAGCGCACCCTGATGCTGTCGGGGGTCAGCCACGACCTGCGCACGCCGCTGACCCGGCTGCGGCTGGGGCTGACCATGCTCGACCCCGACGAGCCGCCGGAACCGGCCGAGATCGAGGCGATGATTCGCGACGTGGACGACATGGGGCAGCTGCTCGACAGCTTTCTGACCTTTGCCCGCGATGCCTCGGAGGCCGAGCCGGCGCGGCCGCTGGCCATCGCGCCGTTCCTGCGCTCGCTGGCCGAGGACAGCCAGCGCGCCGGCCAGGCGCTGCAACTGGGGGCGCTGAGCGAGGGCGAGGGCAGCATCCCCGACAGCACCGAGATTCCGCTGCGCGAGACGCTGCTGCGCCGGGCGGTGGTGAACCTGATCAACAATGCCGTGCGCTATGGCGAGCAGGCCGAGCTGGGCGCCACGCTGGGCCCGCGCAGCCTGGTGATCTGGGTCGAGGATGACGGTCCCGGCATTCCCGAGGACCGCCGCGCCGAGGCGCTGCGCCCGTTCACCCGCCTCGATCCGGCCCGCAACCAGGACCGCGGGCAGGGGGTGGGGCTGGGCCTGTCGATCGCCGCCGATGCGGCGCGCGCGCATGGCGGGCAGCTGCGCTTTGCCGATGCCCTGCGGCTGGGCGGGCTGCGGGCCGAAATCGTGCTGCCGCGTTAGGGATTTCTTTGCCCGCGCTTGCTATGGCGGCAACGGGAGGGCAGCATGGGCGAACAAAATTGGAACTTCAACGGCATTGAACGGCCATCTGCCGGGCCTTATCTAGGACGGGAAGCAGGGGGCCTGAAAGGCGGCCGATCCCGGCGCCATGGCCCTCGGGCATGAAAGGATGATGATGACCGACACCCTGAAAGCGATCCATCCGGTTCTGCCGCTCCGCGATATCGTGGTGTTCCCGCACATGATCGTGCCCCTGTTCGTCGGGCGCGACAAATCCGTGCGCGCGCTCGAGGCGGTGATGGAACAGGATGCGCCGATCCTGCTGGCCGCGCAGAAGGATGCGGCCGTGGACGACCCCGATATCGGCGGCGTCTTCACCACCGGCGTTCTCGCCAATGTCCTGCAGATGCTCAAGCTGCCCGACGGCACCGTGAAGGTGCTGGTCGAGGGGCGCGAGCGGGTGGAGATCACCCATTTCACCGCCTCGGAGCCGTATTTCCAGGCCGAGGCGCGGCCGCTGGCCGAGGAGCCGGGCGATGCCCAGGAATCCGCCGCGCTGCTGCGCGCGGTGGCCGAGGAGTTCGAGCGTTACGTCAAGGTGCGCAAGAACATCCCCGAGGAGGTCGTGGCCACGGTCTCGCAGACGCGCGAGCCCGACCGCATGGCCGACATCGTCGCCGGCCATCTGGGCGTGGAGATCGCCCAGAAGCAGGCGCTGCTGGAACTGCTGAACGTCGCCGAGCGGCTGGAGAAGGTCTATGGCCTGATGCAGGGCGAAATGTCCGTCCTGCAGGTGGAAAAGAAGATCAAGTCCCGCGTCAAGTCGCAGATGGAGCGCACGCAGCGCGAATACTATCTGAACGAGCAGATGAAGGCGATCCAGAAGGAGCTGGGCGACGGCGACGAGGGCCAGGGCGAACTGGCCGAGCTGGAGGCCCGGATCGCTGCCACCAAGTTCAGCAAGGAGGCGCGCGAAAAGGCGCTGTCCGAGCTGAAGAAGCTGAAATCCATGTCGCCGATGTCGGCCGAGGCCACGGTCAGCCGCAACTATCTGGACTGGCTGCTGTCGCTGCCCTGGGGCGTGAAATCGCGCACCAAGCGCGACCTGCCGCGGGCCGAGGCGGTGCTGGATGCCGATCATTACGGGCTGGAAAAGGTCAAGGAGCGCATCGTCGAATATCTGGCGGTGCAGTCGCGCTCGGCCAAGCTGAAGGGACCGATCCTGTGCCTCGTCGGCCCGCCCGGCGTCGGCAAGACCTCGCTGGGGCGTTCGGTGGCCAAGGCCACGGGGCGCGAATTCATCCGCATTTCCCTGGGTGGGGTGCGTGACGAGAGCGAGATCCGCGGCCACCGCCGGACCTATATCGGCTCCATGCCCGGCAAGATCATCCAGGCGCTGAAGAAGGCCAAGACCACCAACCCGCTGATCCTGCTCGACGAGATCGACAAGATGGGCCAGGATTTCCGCGGCGACCCGGCCTCGGCCATGCTGGAGGTGCTGGACCCGGAACAGAACGCCACCTTCGTCGACCACTATCTGGAAGTGGAATACGACCTTTCGGACGTGATGTTCCTGACCACGGCGAACAGCTACAACATGCCGTCGCCGCTGCTGGACCGGATGGAGATCATCCCGCTGGAGGGCTATACCGAGGACGAGAAGCGCGAGATCGCCCGCCAGCACCTGCTGCCCAAGCAGATCAAGGCCAACGGGCTGCGCAAGGGCGAATTCACGGTCTCCGACGCGGCGCTGACCCATGTCATCCGCTATTACACGCGCGAGGCGGGCGTCCGTAGCCTCGAGCGCGCGATTTCCAAGCTGGCCCGCAAGGCCGTGACCGAGATCATGAAGGGCGGCGTGAAAGCGGTCGAGGTGACCCCGGCGAAGGTCGAGGACTATCTGGGCGTGCGCCGCTATCGCTTCGGCCTTGCCGAGGCCGAGGATCAGGTGGGCGTGGTCACCGGCCTGGCCTGGACCAGCGTCGGCGGCGACCTGCTGCAGATCGAGGCCCTGAAGCTGCCCGGCAAGGGCCGGATGAAGACCACCGGCAAGCTGGGCGAGGTGATGAAGGAATCGATCGACGCGGCCTCCAGCTTCGTGCGCTCGATCGCGCCGGAGATCGGGGTCAAGCCCCCGGAATTCGAGCGGCGCGACATCCATGTCCACGTCCCCGAGGGCGCCACGCCCAAGGACGGGCCCTCGGCGGGCATCGCCATGGTCACCTCGGTGGTCAGCGTGATGACCGGCATCCCGGTGCGCAAGGATGTGGCGATGACCGGCGAGGTCACCCTGCGCGGCAACGTGCTGGCCATCGGCGGGCTGAAGGAAAAACTGCTCGCGGCGCTGCGCGGCGGCATCAAGACGGTGCTGATCCCGCAGGAGAACGAGAAGGATCTGGCCGAGATTCCGGCGAACGTGAAGGAAGGGCTGCAGATCATCCCGGTCTCGAACGTGCGAGAGGTGTTCCGCCATGCGCTCGTGCGGATGCCCGAGCCGGTGGAATGGGATGAGGCCGCCTGGGAGGCGGCCGAGGCCAGCCGCGCCGCCCTGTCGGGCAATGCCGCTGCCACCGCCCAGGGTGCCGTCGCGCATTGATCGCGGACCGAAAGACCAAAAAGGGGGCCGCCCGCAGGGGCGGCCCTTTTTTCATGCCCGATCCGCTGGAACATGCCGCCCTCCGGCACGTTTCCTTGGGAAAGGAGGCGAAAATGGCAGATTTCTCCGTCGGCGACCATGTGTCGTGGAATTCCGAGGCCGGACGGGTCAGCGGCCATGTCATCAAGGTCCATACCGCCGATTTCGACTACAAGGGGCACCGGCACCGCGCGTCGAAGGACGACCCGCAATACGAGATCAGAAGCGACAAGACCGACCACATCGCCGCGCACAAGGGATCGGCGCTGACCCGGCTCCGGTGATGGCGGCGGGCTTTGTCACCATCGGCCATTCCAACCGCCCGCCGGCCGAGGTGATCGCCATGCTGCGCGAGGCGCGGGTCGGGCTGCTGGTCGATGTGCGCAGCTTTCCGCGCTCGCGCGCCAATCCCGGCTTCAATATCGACAGCTTCCCGGACGAGCTGGCGCGCCACCAGATCGGCTACCGGCACCTGGCCGCGCTCGGCGGGCGGCGACCGCGGCAGACGGTCGACCCGGCGGTGAACGCGCTCTGGCGGGTGCAGAGCTTTCACAACTATGCCGATTACGCGCTTGGCCCGGATTTCCGTGCCGCGCTGGCCGAACTGCTGGACCTGGGCGCCCGGCAGCGGCTGGCGCTGATGTGTTCCGAGGCGGTCTGGTGGCGCTGCCACCGCCGCATCATCACCGACTATCTGCTGGCCGCCGGCCATCCGGTCACCCATCTGATGGGGCCGGGACAGGCCGAGCCGGCGCGGCCGACCCCCGGCGCGGTCGCGGGCGCCGACGGGCGGGTGACCTATCCTGCCCCCGCGCCCGACCTTGCCGCCGCCCCGGCCGGGGACTAGGGTCGCCCCGCCGACGAGGGCAAGGCGGAGGGGGCAACCATGGCGATTCAACAGGATATCCCCGCCGACGCGACCCGCAGCCCGGTCAATCGCGGCGTGGTCTTTGCCATCGTCGCCATGACCCTGTTGATGATGACCGTCGATTCCACCATCGTCGCCACGGTGCTGCATGCGCTGCAGCACGACCTCGACACCTCGGTGAACTGGGCCGGCTGGACGCTGACCGCCTATTCGCTGGGCTTCGTGCTGATGCTGCCGATCAGCGGCAAGCTGAGCGAGCATTTCGGCCGCCGCCGGGTCTTCATGGCCTCGGTCGTCACCTTCACCCTCGCCTCGCTGGCCTGCGGGCTGGCCGACAACATCGCCCTGCTGATCGCGCTGCGGGCGCTGCAGGCGGTGGGCGGCGCCGGCTTCACCCCCTCGGCCACCGGCATCATCGTCGACCATTTCGGCGATCAGCGCGACCGCGCCGTCAGCCTGTTCGGCTCGATCTTTCCGATCGGCGCCATGATCGGGCCGATCTTCGGCGGCTTCTTCGTCACCTACTGGAGCTGGCGCGGCGTGTTCTTCGTCAACCTGCCCATCGGGCTGCTGGTGCTGGTGCTGGCCCGCCGCTTCATCCCGCCCGATCCGACGCGGCTGCGCGATGCCGGTTTCCGCATGGACCTGCCGGGCATGGCGCTGCTCGGGCTGGGGCTGTTCGGCGGCATGCTGGCCGCCGGCTGGCTGGGCGAGCCCGAGGCCGGGCCGCGTTCCGCCGGGGTGCTGGTGGCGGCGCCGCTGGCGGTGGCCGCGATCGTCCTGTTCTTTCGGCATATCGCCCGCACCAGCCGGCCCTTCATCGCCCCCCGGCTGATCGGCGGGCCGGATTTCGGCGCCGTCAACCTGGTCAACGTGATCTATGGCGGCTCGATCTTCGGGGCGATGTCGCTGGTGCCGCTCTATGCCGCCAACCGCTACGGGCTGGGCGCCTTCGATGCCGGCACGCTGCTGATCGCGCAGGGGCTGGCGACGGTGGCGTTCTCGGTGGCGGCGGCCTTTGCGCTGCGCCGCACCGGGCACCGGCTGCCGATCCGGGTCGGCGGCGCGGTGATCGCCGCCGGACTGGGCCTGCTGGCGCTGGCGCCGCCCTGGGGGCTGACGCCCTATGCCTGGCTGGGAGCGGCGGCCTTTCTGGTCGGCGCCGGCAGCGGCATCATCAACCCGGCCTGCCGCAATGCCGGGCTGCAACTGGCGCCGCGGCAGGCCTCGACGCTGGCGGCGCTGCGCTCGATGTTCCTGCAGATCGGCTCGATCCTGACGGTCTCGGTGACCACGGCGATCCTGGGCGCCTCGGCGCATCCCGGCGCGGTGCATGCGGTGATCCTGGCCGGCATGGCGGCGGTGCTGCTGGCCGCCATGCCGCTGGTCTCGCGGGTGCCCGAGCATCACGGCGCCTGGTAGCGCCTCAGCGGAACTTCACCTCGACCGGCAGCACCAGGGTGGTGGCGCCGCCGGGCGGCGGCGGCAGCGTCGGCATCCGCGCTGCCTGGCGCTGGATGGCGGCATCGGCCTGGGGATTGCCGGTCGAGCCGGCCAGCCGCGCCGAGGTGGCCCCGTTCGCCGCCACCTGGATCTGCAGGGTGACGCGGATGGTGCCGCGGCCGCCGGGCAGCGAGGCGCGCTGCATGTGCCGGGCGATGCGGCGCTGGATGTCGGATTGCCAGCTCTGCACCTGCCCGGCCGAGGGCGCCGCCGGGGCGGCGGCCCGCGCCGGTGCCGCCGCCTGCGCGGCCGGGGCGGCGGGCGCCGCGGCCTGGCGCTGCGGTGCGGGCTGGCTGCGCGGGGCCGGCTGCTGCTGCTGGCGCGGCGTGGCCTGCTCGCGGGTCGGGCGCGGGCGCTCGGGGCGGACATGCGGCCGCGACGAGGCGGCCAGCGCCAGTTCCGAGGGCGGCTCCGGCTCGGGCGGCAGTTCCACCTCGGGCTCGATCTCCGGTTCCGGGATCGGCTCGGGTTCCGGCTCCGGTTCAGGCTCGGGTTCGGGCTCGGGTTCGGGGATCACCTCCGGCTCCGGCTCGGGCTCCGGCACCACTTCCGGTTCCGGCTCCGGCTCGGGGACGATCTCGGGCTCGGGTTCCGGCTCGGGAATCACCTCCGGTTCGGGTTCGGGCCCCGGTTCCGGCTCGGGGGCGGCCTCCGGCTCGGTGGCGGGTTCGGCCTCGGCGCTGGCCTCGGTGGCGGCGACTTCCGGGGCCGGGGCGGGGGCCTCCAGCACGATCTCGACCGGGATCGCCTCGGGCAGGCCGGGCAGTTCGCCCAGCCCGGGCATGCGCAGCATCCAGGCGCCAAAGCCGACATGCGCCGCCAGCGCGGCCGAACCGCCGAGCCCCCACAAGGCCGCCTGACGAAAGATGCCGTCGCGTTTCATGGCGTGCCTGCCGGTGCGGTTGCGGAGGCCGCCGGGGCCGGTGCAGCGGCGGCCGGTGCAGCGCCCTCGGCCGGGCTGACACTGGTCGGGGTGCCGGCCGCCTCGGTGCCGACTAGGGCGATCTTCAGCCAGCCGCCGGCGCGCAGCGCATTCATCACCTCGGTCAGCTCGCCATAGCTGAGCGCCTGGTCGGCGCGCAGGAAGATGCGGGCCTCGTGATCGTCGCCGGTCAGCACCGACAGCGCCGCCGCCAGCCCCTCCATGCTGACCGGCTCGTCGCCCAGGGTCATGGCGCCCTCGGCATCGACGGTCAGCCAGACCGGCTCGTCGGGCCGCTCCGACGGCGTGGCGTTCGAGGAAGGCAGGTCCACCGGCGCGTCCACGGTGGCCAGCGGCGCCGCCACCATGAACACGATCAGCAGCACCAGGATCACGTCGATGAAGGGGGTGACGTTGATCTCGTGGGTTTCGGCGAGGTCGTCGTCCTGCAGCCGCGCGCTCATGCTGTCACCCCGTTCATGTCCAGTTCGCGGCTGACCAGCCGCTGCACCGAGGCCGAGGCATCGCCCAGTTGCAGCCGGTAGCCGGCGGTGGCGCGCGCGAACAGGTTATAGATCACCACCGCCGGGATGGCGGCGACCAGGCCGATGCCGGTGGCCAGCAGCGCCTCGGCGATGCCGGGGGCGACGATGGTCAGGTTGGTGGTCTGCGCCTTGGCGATGCCGATGAAGCTGTTCATGATCCCCCAGACGGTGCCGAACAGGCCGACGAAGGGCGCGGTCGAGCCGACGGTGGCCAGCAGGCCGGTGCCGCGGGCGATGCGGCGGCTGGCGCGGGCCTCGATGCGGTCGAGATGCGAGGCCACCCGCTCCTTGACCCCCTGCTGGCCGGCCTGGGCCAAAGCCGGGGCCGAACGCTCCAGCTCGCGCGCCGCGGCGCGCAGCATGCAGCTGGCCGGATCGCTGCGCCGGCCGACGGCCTGCAGTGCCGGGGCGAGGCCGTCGGCATTCTCGATGCGGCCATAGCTGCCGCCGGCGCGGCGGATGGCGGCGGCCAGTTCGATCAGCTTGACGATGAACACGGTCCAGGTGACCACCGAGGCAAAGGCCAGGCCCACCATCACCACCTGCACGACGATGTCGGCATGCAGGAACATCTCCTTCGGCGACAGCGCCATCTCCGGCACGTCCAGCTCGACCGGGGCGGTGGTGGCGCGGGCCGGGCCGGATGTGGGGGCTGCGGGGGTCGCTGCCGGCTCCGCTGCGCCGGGCGCCGCCGGGGTATCCGCCGCCGGGCTTTCTGGCGCGGCCGCCGCCGGTTCGGGTGTGGCGGGGTCGGCCGGCGCCTCGGCCGGGCCGGCTGCGGGTGCGGCGGCCGGTTCCGCTGTTGCCGGGGTGCTGGCCGAAGGAGCCGCGGCAGCCGGTGCGGGCGTGGCGGGCGTTGCCGGGCTGCTGGCCGAAGGAGCCTCAGGTGCGGGTGCGGGTGCTGTCGGCGCAGGCGGCGCAGGCGTCGCCGGGGTGCGTGCCGCCGGGGCCGCGGCTGCGGGGGCCGCCGGCTGCGACGCGGCCGGCCTCGATGGCGTCGCGGGTGCGGCCGGGGTCGCCGGTGCCGGCTGCGCCTGGGCCGCCGGCGGGACCGGCGCGACCGGCGTGGCCGGGTCGGTGCCCTGGCCGGAGGCGGCGGTGGCGAGGAGGAGGGCGGCAAGGAGGAGGGGCAAACGCATCGTTGGGCTTCTTCGTCCTGGTTCGTTATCGGTTCAGAGCGCCATCTGCGGCAACAGCCAGACGCCGCTTTCGGGGGCGCGGTTCACGCAGAGGCGGCAGCCATAGGCGGCCGAGAGGCGGGCTTCGGTCATCACCTCGGCCGGGGTTCCGGCGCTGAGGATGCGGCCATCCTCCATCAGCACCATGGCATCGGCGAACATCGCCGACAGGTTCAGGTCGTGCATGACCGCGACCACGCCGCCGCCGGCATCGGCAAAGCGGCGCAGCAGGCGCATGACCTGCAACTGGTGGCCGATGTCCAGCGCCGCCACCGGCTCGTCCACCATCAGCCAGCTGGCGCGGCCGTCCTGCACCGGGTGCCAGACCTGGGCGCGCACCCGCGCCAGGTGGCAGCGGGCCTGCTCGCCGCCGGAAAGCTGGCTGAACCAGCCGTCGATGCGATGGGCGAGGCCGACCTCGGCCAGCGCCTGCTCGGGCAGGTCGGGGATATGGGCGGCATGGCCGGCCTCGGCGCCCATGCGCACCACCTCGCGCAGGGAAAAGGCAAAGCCCACCGTAGTCGCCTGCTCCAGCACGCCGCGGCGCAGCGCCAGCTCGCGCGGGGACAGGCTGGCCAGGTCGGCCCCGGCCAGGGTGATGCGGCCGCGGCGCGGGGCGTATTCGCCGGTCAGGCTGCGCATCAGCGTGGTCTTGCCGGAGCCGTTGGGGCCGACGATGGCGGTGATCCGGCCGGGCAGGGCGGTGAACTCCACCCCGTGCAGGATGTCGCGGCGGGCGAGGGTCACGGTGAGGTCGCGGGCGCTCAGCATGGCTTACATCTCGACCATCTGGCGCCGCGACAGCAGCACCCACAGGAACACCGGCGCGCCGATCAGCGCCATGACGATGCCGATCGGCAGCTCCGCCGGCGCCACCAGCAGCCGGCTGACCGTATCGGCGCCGATCAGCAAGGCCGCGCCCAGCAGCGCCGAGGCCGGCAGGATGGCGCGGTGGTCGGGGCCCAGCACCAGCCGCAGCAGATGCGGCACCACGATGCCGACAAAGCCGATGCCGCCCGAGACCGCCACCGCCGCCCCGGCCGCGGCGGCGACCAGCAGGATCGCGGCGGTTTTGGTGCGCTCGACCGCGACGCCCATGTGGCGGGCCGCGGCCTCGCCCAGCGCCAGCGCATTGAGGCCGCGCGCCAGCAGCGGCGCCAGCAGCACCGACACCGCCAGCAGCGGCCCGGCGGTCAGCACCTTGGCCCAGCTTGCCCCGGCCAGCGAGCCCAGGCCCCAGAAGGTCAGGTCGCGCAGTTGCCGGTCATCGGCCATGAACACCATGATGCCCATGATCGCCGAGGCCAGCGCCCCCAGCACGATGCCGGCCAGCAGCAGCGTCGCCATCGACACCCGGCCGCGGGCGCGGGCGATGCGGTAGAGGATGAGCATGGTGGCCCAGGCGCCGGCAAAGGCCATCACCGGTACCAGATGCCCGCCCAGCCGCGCCTGCAACCCCAGCGGCAGCATGCCGCCCAGCACGATGGCGGTGACCGCGCCCAGCGCGCCGCCGGCGCTGACCCCGACCAAGCCGGGATCGGCCAGCGGGTTGCGAAACAGCCCCTGCATGATCGCGCCCGAGACGGCGAGGCCGGCGCCGACCAGCGCGCCCAGCACCAGCCGGGGTAGGCGGATGTGATAAAGGATCGCCGCCTCGGAGGCCGAGAGCGACCGGCCCAGCGCCTGCCAAGGCGACAGGCCCGAGGCGCCGAGGCTGAGCGCCGCCGCCGCCGCCAGCACCAGCAGCGCCGCCAGCCCGGCCAGCACCGCGCCCGGCGCCAGCCGCAGCGCGCGCGGCGCCGCGCCCCGGGGGCGGCGGGCGGTGCTGCCGGCGCTCATGGCCTGGTCGGACATGGGTGCTCGTCCCCCCTGCGGATCATTCGCCGGCGGGGGCCGACATGGCCTGCGCGATGGCCTCGTGCAGGGCGGTCACGGCCTCCGGGGTGCGCGGGCCGAAGCCCAGCAGGAAACTGCCGGGCAGCGAGATCACCCGCCCCGCCTTGCCGGCGGGGGTCTCGGCCAGCGCCGGGTGGCGGACATATTCGTCGGGGGTGCCGGCCACCGCGTCGCGGGCCGGCCCGGCCTGCATGGTCAGCACGATGTCGGGGGCCGAGGCCGCCACCGCCTCGTCGCCCAGCGCCTTGTAGCCGTTGAAACCGCCCACCGCATTCTCGGCCCCGGCCATGGCGATGATGGCGGCGGCGGCGGTGCCGTCGCCGGCGCCCATCAGCCGGCCGCCGCTGTTGGACAGCACGAACAGCACCCGCACCCGCGGCGCGTCGCCCGGATCGGCGGCGGCGATGGCGGCGGTCAGCGCCGCCTCGACCTCGGCCTTCAGCGCCTGTCCGGCCTCGGGCACGCCCAGGGCCTCGGCGACGGTGGTGATGCGGATGCCGACGCCCTCGACGCTGGGGATCTCGGGGATCTCGACCATGGCCAGCCCGGCGGATTCCAGCGCAGCCAGCGCCTCGGGCGGGCCGGCCTCGGCGCTCATCAGCACGAGGTCCGGGTTCATCGCCAGCACCCCCTCGGCCGAGAGCGCGCGCAGATAGCCCAGGTCGGGCAGCGCCAGCGCCTCCGGCGGATAGGTCGAGGTGGTGTCGCGCGCCACCAGCCGGTCCTGCTGGCCGAGGCGATAGACGATCTCGGTCACGTCGCCGCCGATGGCGGCCACGCGCTGCTGGGCCAGCGCCGCGCCGGGCAGGATCGTGGCCAGCAGGGCGAGCCGGAGCAGCCGCATCACACCGCCTCGGTCTCGGCTTCGGGCAGCGCGTCGATGACCGCGGCCCAGGGCTCGGTGGCGGCGGGCCCGTCCTTGAGCACGCCGAAGAACTGGGCGATCAGCTCGCCCTCGGCATCGAAGCATTCGACCGAGCGCGCCATGCCCAGCACGGTCGGCTTGTTGACCGCATAGACCTCGGCCACCCGGTCGGCGCGCAGGTGCAGCGAGGTGCCGGGATCGAGGATGTTGATCCACGGCCCCATGCCGACGACCTTGTGGATCGGGCCGGTATGGATCTCGATCATGCCCATGTTGCCGACGAAGATCATGAAGGGAAAGCCGCCGGCAGCGGTCTCCTCCAGCAGCCGGGTGACCGAGGCCGGGGCCAGTGGCCGGGCCAAGTCGGGACCGACGATGCGATAGGCGCCCAGCCGGTTCATGCCCAGCTTGTTGACCATGGGGAAGAACTGGTGGGTGTCGTTCATCGCCAGCCAGTCCTCGCGCAGCTCGGCGGTGCGGGCGGAGTCGGCCTTGGCGCGGGCCAGCGGGCGGCGCGGGCGCAGGGCCAGCGGCGCCTCGTCGCGCAGGTCCGCGATCAGCGGCGCCCAGGCGTCGTGGTTGCTGGCCTCGCGCAGATAGATCTTGTGCACGGCATCGCCGGCGGCGTCGAACACCTGGATCGAGCGCTTGTCGTCTTCCTCGACCGCATAGGCATGCACCCAATGCGCCGGGAACACCCGCATGTCGATCTCGCCGTTGATGACCACGCCGGCATGCTCGCCGCCGCGATATTCGGCATAGGTGCCGACCTTTTCCAGCACCGCGGATTCGTTGCGGGTCAGCCCCATCACCGGCCCCAGCGCCGCCACCGCCGCCATCAGCCGGCGCGGATCGGCGGCGATGCGGGCGGCCCCCTCGCCCAGCGAGGCGGCGACCAGCTCGACCTCGCGCAGGCCGAGCTGATGGGCCAGGTCGCGGGCACGGGTCTTGGGGGCTTCCGCACGACGAGCGCGGATTTCGGCGGGGGAGAGCTGGGTCATCGGGGGCTCCGTCAGGGTGCGGGAACTGGCGGTCTGGCTGGCCGAACGGGCATGGCTGACATGATATCCGAGAGCGCGGGGGGCGTCTTGGCGCGGCTTGTCGCATGAGCATCCCATGCTTGCAAGGATAATAGAGTAAAATAATCAGGATTGACAATATCTGCCCGTGCTGCGATTCCGGTCATGCGCGGCATCAGGCCGCCCGAATTTTCCCAGCCCCCGGCCAGGTCGAACCCATCCCCGTGCCCGTCGCTGCCCGCGGCGGGCTGCGTTGCCCCCATTCATGCCCGCGAGCGGCGGGACGGAGAGAGACCGAATGCGCAAGACCTGCCTTCCCCTCACCATCGGCGTGCTGGCCGCGACGCTGCCGGCCGCGGCGCCGGTCCTGGCGCAAGGCACCCCGATCCAGCTCGACGCGATCACCCTGATCGGCACCGGCCTGCCGACCGAGCTGATGACCAACCCGGCCTCGATCACCGTCATCGAACCCGAGGCGCTGAAGCACACCGCGCCGGTCACCGTTACCGCGCTGCTGCGCGACGTGCCGGGCCTGCAGGTCAGCGAGGAGGGGATCGAGCGGGTGTCGCTGCGCGGCGAGGAATCCAGCCGCGTCGCCATCCTCATCGACGGGCAGGCGCTGACCGACCATACCGGCTACGGCACCCCGGTGCTGGTCGACCCGACCATGATCGAGCGCATCGAGGTGGTGCGCGGCTCGTCCTCGGTGGTCTCGGGCAACCGCGCCATCGGCGGCGCCATCAACATCATCACCAAGACCGGCGCCGACAAGCCTCTGGCGCTGACCGCCACCGGCGGCTGGATCTCGGCCACGCGCGGGCATCGCGGCTCGCTCACCGCGGCGGGGACGCTGGATGCCGGGGCCGGGCAGTTCGACTATCGCCTGACCTATGGCCGCATGTCGCAGGGCGACCGCCACACCCCCGACGGCGTGCTGGCGGATTCCTCGACCGATGACCGCACCCTGGCGGCGCATTTCGGCTATCGCCAGGGCAACCACTATGTCGGGCTGAAGGCGCAGTCCTACGACCTGGCGGCGCAGGTCTATACCGGCGACCCGGATTTCATCATCGACCTGCCGCGCCGCGACCTGCGCAAGGTCTCGCTGTTCTACGAGAGCACCGACCTGACGCCGTGGCTGGACCGGCTCAGCTTCGACATCTATCGCCAGACCATCGCCCGCGAGTTCAGCAACGACATCACCCAGCCGGCGGGGCCGATGGGCAATGTCCATGTGCTGTCGCTGTCCACCGACCGCCAGCGCACCGCCGGCGCGCATCTGAAGGCCGAGATGCAGTTCTCGGAGGGCACCCGCACCGTGGCCGGCATCGAATACGAGCTGGACGGGCTGGAGGCCGACAAGGATTCGACCACGACGACGCCGTTCTCGCCGGTGCCCACCGTCAGTCTGCGCCACGACAAGGCCACCGTCCGCACCCTGTCGGTCTTTGCCCAGCACGAGATCGACGTGACCGAGCAGCTGACCGCCACCCTGGGCGGGCGCTGGTATCACGTCGAAGCCAGCCATGACCGCTCGGTGACCAATGGCGTGGAGAATCCGACCAGCAGCTCCAGCGATTCGCTGGCGCTGGGCTCGGTCGGTCTGGTCTGGGCGCCCTCGGAAAGTTATGCGCTGCGCGCCAATATCTCGCAGGGCTACATCTATCCGACGCTGGGCCAGCTGTTCCTGACCACCACCGCCGGCGGCACCACCGTCACCGGCAATCCCGACCTCAAGCCCGAGCGCGCCACCACCTTCGAGCTGGGCGCCCGCATGGCGCAGGGCGGCAGCGTGGTGGATGCGACGCTGTTCTACAGCCGCGCCCGCGACTACATCGCCTATTTCCCCACCGGCCCGAGGACCTCGACCTATGACAATGTCGACGCCGCCCGCAGCTGGGGGCTGGAGATCCATGCCGAATATGCCAGCGATGCCTGGGGGCTGACCCCCTACGTCACCGCCGCCGTGCTGCGGCGCGAGCTGGAATACGGCAATGGCTATACCACCGGCGATGGCGGCGCACCGTCGCTGTCGGGCCGCATCGGCCTGCGCAAGAGCTGGTCGCTGGCCAATGCCGAAATCAATGCCGACCTGTTCCTGCGCGGCGAAAGCCGGGTGGTGCTGCGCGACGATACCGGCGCTATCGCCAATGAATCGGCGGGCTGGGCGACGGTGAACCTCTCGGCCGACGTGCAATGGGACAACGGGCTGTCGCTGGTGGCCGAGCTGACCAATCTCGGCAATCGCAGCTACGAGCCCTATGGCCAGATGCCGGGCGCCGAGCGCGGCGTCAGCCTGTTCCTGACCAAGGCGTTCTGAGGCCACGGCAGGAGACCGGGCAGGGGCCGGCCGGAACCTCTCCGGCCGGCCCTTTTCCATGCGCGGGGGCAGCTTCCGGGTGCCGCCTTCCTGAAAGGGATCAGGGGTGCGGGGCCGCCGCCGGCTTGCCGCTTTACATGCGGATGCGGCGATCTATGCTGGCCGGACGCCGTCATTCCATGGGGGGGTCGCACGGTTCCATGCGCCGCTTTTCGCCGACGATGACCTCGCTTCAGGCCTTCGACGCGGCCGTGCGCTATCTCAGCTTCACCCGGGCCGCCGAGGATCTGGGTATCACCCCCAGCGGCATCAGCCGGCAGATCCGCAACCTCGAGGAATTCCTCGGCCTGACCCTGTTCGAGCGCGCCGGCCCGCGCATCGTGCTGACCGAGGCCGGCCGGCGCTATTACGAGGAGATCTCGCAGCTTCTGGACCGGATCGAGGAAGTGTCGATCGACGCCGTGCGCGGCCGCAGTACCGAGGGCATCCTGCGCATCGCCATGCCGCCGACCATCGGCCTGCGCTGGGGCAACCACTTCCTGCGCCTGTTCCACGAGGCCCATCCCGACATCCTGTTCGAGACCTCGACCTGCGCCAACGGCGCCACCCCGCACGAGCTGAACGTCGATGTCGCCATCCTGCGCGGCTCGGGCAACTGGGCGCAATGCCGGACCGAGGCCCTCGCCGCCGAGGAGCTGGTGGTGGTCGGCGCGCCGCAGAACCTGCCGGCCACCGGCTATCTGGCCGAGGACCGGCTGTCCGAACAGGTGCTGTTGCAGAACGCCTCGCGGCCGAGCCTGTGGCTGCACTGGCTGCGCGCCGCCCAGGTCGATTACCGCGGCGTCATCGTCGGCCCGCGCTTCGACCTGACCGAAAGCATCGTCCAGGCGGCGACGGCCGGGATGGGGCTGGCGGTGCTGCCCGAGATCCATATCCGCCGCGAACTCGCCTCCGGCGCGCTGCGGCCGGCCTTCGCCCAGCGCTGCCTGTCGGGCGAGACCTATTACCTGTGCGTCTCCGAGGACCGCCAGAGCCGCAGGAGCGTCCAGATCCTGCGCCGCTGGCTGCTGGCGGAGATGCGCCGCCAGCAGTTCGGGCGCAGCCGGCCGCCAGCTCAGAAATAGGCGTGATCGGTGCTGCGCACCTCGGTCGGGTCGATGCCGCGCTTCTTCAGCCAGGAATAGACCGGCGGCACCCGGTCGGCGAGGGATTCGACCATGACCTCCACCATGCAGGGGGCGTGGTCATGGGCAAAGGCCGCGGCCAGGGCCTCGTCCAGCTCCTCGGCGCTGCGCACCCGCCATGCCTTCATGTCGAAGGCCTCGGCGATCTCCTTGCCCTTCGGCGGGGTGAAATCGACGCCGAAGCACTGGTTATGGCCGCGCAGCCGGTGCAGGCCCTTGATCCAGCCGAAGGTGCCGTTGTTGAACAGGATCAGGATCGCCGGCACGTTCAGCCGCACCAGCGTCTCCAGCTCGCCCACCGTCATGCCGAAGGAGCCGTCGCCGAACATGCCGATCGGCCGTTTGGCCGGGTCGGCCCGCCACGCCCCCACCGTCGCCGGCAGCGCCGAGCCGAGGCCGCCGAAGGCGCGCGGGATGGCAAAGCGGGTCCGCGGGTCGTTGATACGCAGAAAGCGGGTCATGTAGGGCGTCGGCGTACCGGCATCGGAATAGATCAGCGCCGGCCGGCCCGAGGCCTCCAGCGCCTGGTTGAAGGCCCGCACCACCCGCTCGGGGCGCAGCGGCACCCGCTCGTCGGCCAGATAGGGCTCGGCCCCCAGCCAGAAGGCGGCGCGATGGCCGTTCAGCGCCTGCACCCAGGGCTCGTGCCGCCGGCCGTCGATGGCGCCGCTCTCCATCGCCAGCAGGTCGTCGAAGACCAGCCGGGCATCCCCCAGCACCGAGAGCAGGTTCTCGTAATTGTTGGCCATCACCTCGGGGTCGATGTCGATCTGCACCAGCCGGCGGTTCAGCGTCACCTCGGGGAAGGTCCAGCCGATGGTCACCACCGAGCCGATGCGCGAACCGACGAAGATCGCCAGGTCGGACTGTTCCAGCGCCCAGTTGGCATGCGGGTGATAGCCATTGTCGCCGATCACGCCGATCGCCAGCCGGTGGTCGTCGTCGATGGTGCCCTGTCCGGTCATGGTGGTGCAGATCGGGATGTTGTGGGCCTCGGCAAAGCGGGTGATCGCCGCCCCGGCCCCGGCGCGGTTGGCGCCGCCGCCGGCGACGATCAGCGGCCGTTCGGCCTGGGCGATCAGCTCCAGCAGCCTGTGCAGCCGATGCGCCTCGGCGCGGGGCGGGAAGGCAGGAAAGGTGCGGCAGTCCGCCTCGACATGCAGCGAGATGGTGGCGGGATCGACCTCCTCCTTCAGCATGTCCTCGGGGATCTGCAGATGCACGGCGCCGGGCTTGCCCGAACAGGCGGCGCGGAAGGCGCGGCGGATGATCTCGGGCAGCTTCTGGGCGGATTTCACCTGCACCGACAGCTTGGTCACCGGCTCGAACAGCCGGGCACAATCCAGCTCGGTCAGCACGCCGCGGCCCTCGCCGGGCAGGGGAATGTCGATGGTCAGCAGGATCACCGGCACCGAGGAGCCGTTCGATTCCGCCACCGGCGGCAGCGAATACATGGCGCCGGCGCCCGACGGGCATTCGAACACGCCGGGCTTGTTGGTGAAGCGGCCATAGGCGTCGGCCATGTAGCCGGCCGAGCGTTCGTCGCGGGCCATGACATGGCGGATCTCGGCCTCGCGGGCGGCCAGCGCCTCGTAGAGCGGGACGTTGGTATCGCCGGGGACGCCGAAGACGGTCTCCACCCCATAGCGGATCAGCATGTCGACGAGGATGTCTGCACCAAGCATGGTCTGGGCCTTTCTGTCAGGTTCGGCCGTCCGTCCCGCGGCCGGGCAGGGCGCGGGAGGGGCGGGGAAGGGGGCGGCAATCCGGTCAGAAGCGGGTCGCCGCAAAGGGTGCGGCATCGATGGGGGGCTGGCGCCCCGCCATCAGCGCCGCCACGATGGCGGCGGTCCGGGGGGCGCCGGCCAGGCCGACATGGCCGTGCCCGAAGGCATGGATCACGTCGCCCGAGCGGCGCGAGGGGCCGATGACCGGCAGCCCGTCCGGCGTCGAGGGCCGGTTGCCCTGCCAGCGCCGCACCACCGCGTCGCGCGGCAGCCCCGGCCAGGTGGCATGGAGGTGGTGCAGCAGGATGTCGGCCCGGCGCCAGTCGGGCGCCGCCCCGGCGCTGGCCAGTTCGACCTGGCCCGAGGCGCGCAGCCCCTCGTCCAGCCAGGTGTTCGACATGCGCCCGTCCGAGGGCATCACCGGCGCCCGCGGCCCGGCATCGCTGCGCGGCAGTTCCAGCTGGACGTGATAGCCGCGCTCGGCCTCCATCGGGATGCGCTCGCCCAGGGCGCGCGCCAGCTGTTTCGAGGCCATGCCGGCGGCGATCACCGCCCGGTCGCAGGCGACGGGGCCGCTCGAGGTCTCGACCGCCTGCAACCGGCCATCCGCCAGCCGGAAGCCGGTGGCGCGGCAGGCGAGCAGCCGCGCCCCGCGCGCCACCGCATGATCGGCCAGCGCCGCGACATAGGCGCCGGGCGCGGTGCAATGCGCGCCGGCCGGCACCAAGGCGCCGAAGGTATAGGCCGGGCTCAGCCCCGGCTCGCGCGCGGCCAGCGCGGCGCGGTCCAGCTCCTCCCACACCACGCCATTCTCGCGGCGCAGGCGCCAGGCCAGCGCCTCGGCCTCGAAATCCCTGCGCGAGGGATAGGCATAGAGCAGCCCGTCGCGGCGGATCAGTTCCGGCACCCCGGCCTTTGCGGCCAGTGCCAGATGCAGGTCCGGCCCGTCATGCAGCAATTGCGACAGGATGCCGGCGGTGCGGCGCACCCGCGCCTCGGTAAAGCCGGCCAGCAGGAACCGAATCAGCCAGGGCGCCAGCCGCGGCAGGCTGGTCCAGCGGATCACCAGCGGGCCGTGGCGGTCCAGCAGATAGAAAGGCACCTGGCGCCACAGCCCCGGCATCGACATCGGGATGACCGAATTGGGGCTGAGGAAGGCACCGTTGCCATAGCTGGCGCTCTGTTCGCCCCCCGGCGCCGCCGGGTCGATCAGCGTGACCTCGTAGCCCTCGTCCAGGAGCGCGAGCGCGGTGCAGGTGCCGACGATGCCGGCGCCGAGTATGGCGACATGCGGGGTGGTTGCGGTCATCGTCCTGCCTCCTCCTAGGCCTCGGCCAGGATGCGGGCATTGCCGCGCAGCGAGGCCTCGGTGACCTCGATGCCGAGGCCGGGGCCGGTGGGCACGATCACATGGCCGTCGCGGTTCTCGATCTTCTCGATCAGCACGTCCTCGATCAGCACGTGATGCGGCATGTAGAACTCGCAGCCCAGCGAGATGCCGGGGGTGGCGGCGATGAACTGGGTGCCGGCGGCCAGCGCCACCCCGCCCTCATAGAGGGTGCCGCCATAGCCGGGCAGGCGGGCGGCGTCGGCGAGGGCCATCAGCGCCTGGCCCTTCAGCAGGCCGCCGACCTTCATCAGCTTGACCGAAATCGCGTCGGCGGCGCCCAGCCGGATCACCTCCATCAGGTCGCGGGCGTCGAAGCAGCTCTCATCGGCCAGAATGGGCGTGTCCAGCGCCTGCGTGAAGGAGGCCATCGCCGCCAGCGCGTCGCGCGGCACCGGCTGCTCGATGAAGGTCGGGCGGAAACGGTCCACGTCGCGCAGGATGCCGATGGCGCCGAAGGGTTGCAGCGCCTGATTGTAATCGATGCGCAGGTCGATGCCGTCGCCGAAGGCATCGCGCATCGCCTCCAGATGCGCCATGTCCTCGGCATGGGATTTCACGCCGGTCTTGACCTTGAAGATGCGGTTGCCCTGCGGGACCATGGCCCGCATCCGCGCCATGTCGGCGTCGAAATCCGGGTCGGCGATGGAGAAGGACAGCGGGATGCGGTCGCGCACCCGCCCGCCCAGCAGGTCCGCCACCGACATCCCGGTCAGCTTGCCGAGGATGTCGAACATCGCGGTCTCCACCGCCAGCTTGGCCTCGCCATGGCCGACCAGCACCCGGTCCATGCGCAGGGTCAGCGCCCGGATCTCGCGCAGCGGTGCGCCGAGGACCAGCGGCCGCAGATAGATGTCCAGCGCCGCGAAACCGGCCTCGGCGGTGCCGGTGAACACCTCCCAGGGCGCGGCCTCGCCCCAGCCGGTGACACCGGAGGTCGAGGTCAGCTCGACCAGCACCCGCTTGACGGTGCCCTTGACATCGCCCACGCCCTGCTGGCGCTGCATGGCGATCGGGCTTTCCAGCAGGAAGACCCGCATTCTCTCGATACGTTCCATTGTTTCGTCCTACCTTGCCGGCGCGCCCTTGTGGAAATGGCTCAGGAAGCTGCGCGTCGCCTCCTCGCGCGGGTTGTCGATGGTCTCGCGCGCCGGACCGTCCTCGACCACATAGCCGTCGCGCATGAACACCACCCGGTCGGCCACGTCGCGGGCGAAGGCGATCTCGTGGGTGACGATGACCATGGTCATCCCGGCCGCGGCCAGACCGCGCATGGTGTCCAGCACCTCGCCCACCAGCTCGGGGTCCAGCGCCGAGGTGGCCTCGTCGAACAGCATCACCTCGGGCTCCATGGCCAAGGCGCGGGCGATGGCGACGCGCTGCTTCTGGCCCCCGGACAGTGCATCGGGCATCTGCGCGGCCTTTTCGGCCAGCCCCACCTTCTCGATCTGCGCCATGGCCAGGTCGCGGGCCTGCGCCTTGGGCAGCTTGCGCACATGCACCGGCGCTTCCATGACGTTCTGCAGCACGTTCATGTGCGGAAACAGGTTGAACTGCTGGAACACCATGCCGGTGCGGGTGCGGAAGGCGGCCTGTTCGCGCACCGAGGGCAGCGGCTTGCCGGTGCCGAAGTCGAAATGCCGCTCGCCCACCCGGATCGAGCCGGCATCGGGAATGGTCAGCAGATTGATGCAGCGCAGCAGCGTCGACTTGCCCGAGCCCGAGGGCCCGATCAGCGAGACCACGCCCCCCGGCGCCACGGTGAAGTTGATGTCGTGCAGCACGGCAAGCTGGCCAAAGCTCTTGCGCAGGCCCCGCACCTCGATCTTGGCGTCCTCGGCGGTCATCACACGGCTCCGAACTTGCGTTCGCGGCGGCGCACATAGAGCGTCAGCGGGAACAGGATCACGAAATAGGCCACGGCAACGGCGGTATAGGTCTCCAGCGGCCGGAAGCTGTCATGCGCGGCCATCTGGCCCTGATAGACCAGATCCGGCACCGCCAGCACCGAGACCAGCGAGGTGTTCTTGAATTGCAGGATCGACTGGTTCATCAGCGCCGGCACCATGCGCCGCAGCGCCTGCGGCAGGATGATCCGGCGCATGGCCAGCGCCGGCGTCATGCCCAGCGCCGCACCGGCCTCGGCCTGGCCGCGGTCGATCGAGACGATGCCGCCGCGGATGATCTCGGCATAGAAGGAGCCGCCATAGCAGGAAAGCGCGATCAGTGCCGCCGCCGAGGCGCTCAGTTCGATGCCCATGACGATGGGCAGCGCGTAATAGCACCAGATCAGCTGCACCAGGATCGGCGTGCAGCGGAACACCTCGATGAAGGCGAGGCCGAAGCCGCGCACCAGCCGCCAGCGCGACAGCAGCGCCATGGCGCCGAGCAGCCCGACGGTCATGCCGCCGATGACGATGGCGATGGTGAAGGCGACCGTCAGCCTGATGCCGCTGAGAAACAGCCAGCGATAATCCCACAGGATCGAGAAATCCCACTCGTACATCCGTCCTCCCCAGGCTCGGTTGCCGCAAGGGGCGGTCGCGCGCGGGATGCGGGCGCGACCGCCGTGTTGGCGGGGCTCAGATCTCGAAGCCGGGCGGGAAATCGGCCTCGGTCACGCCCACCAGCTCCATGTTGGTGATGATGGCGTTGCGCACGAAGCCGTTGTCGCGCTGCTCGACGATCCAGTTGTCGACGAAATCGCGCCACGAGCCGTCCTCCTCGCGGCGATAGCCGGCATTGGAGGTGGTGAAATCCACCGGGCTGGGGATGACGATATTGCCGATCCTGGCATTCTTGGCCTTCAGGGTCAGCGCCAGGATCAGCACCAGACATTGCGCATCGACGCGGCCGGCCTGCAAGGCGGCGGTGGCGTCGCTCTGGTTGGTCAGGCGCGAGATCTGGGCGTTCGGGGTGTGGCGCTGCACGGCCGCGTCATGCGAGGAGCCGGCATCGACCGAGATGCGCATGTCGGGCCGGTTGAAATCCTCCCAGGTCTCGCCGGCGACGCCCTCCTTCACCACCAGGCTGAACGAGTTCTTGAACACCGGGCCGGAGAAGTCGATGACCTTCTGGCGCTCGGGCGTGGGGTTGAGGCCGAAGAACACGTCGATCTTGTTGGCCTGCAGGTCGAGGACCGAATTGCCCCAGGTGGTCTCCTGAATCTGCAGCTCCAGCCCCAGATCCTCGGCCAGCTTCTTGCAGATGTCGATATAGAAGCCGCGCCATTGGCCGTCGGTCAGGCTTTTCTGGTAATAGGGGGCGCCGTCGGGCACGCCGCCGATGCGCAGGACGCCCGAGGCCTTGGCCCGCTCCAGCGACGAGTCGGCGGCCAGCGCCAAGCGCGGACCGGCATGGATGGCGGTGCCGGCCAGTCCGGCCCCCAGCAGGATATTGAATGCGCGCCTGTTCATCATCGTTCCTCCCCGTTGAATGCTGGCGTGTGGTTCCTCAGTCTAGGCAACTCCCGGCATTGAACAAAATTCATAAAGATTGCGATTTGTTGATTTTTTATCATGGATGGCGACGGGAAAGAGGGCGCGATCCGGCGGATGGATTCGGCCACGACGGGGGATGCCGAGGGGGCAGACGCCAGCCTGCGCCCGATGTCCGGGAGGGCAGGCTTGCGCCGGGGAATGCCGGCAACCACCACCCCGCATCCCGCGGCGGCCGGGGCAGGAGACAGCGCAGATTGCGAAAAGCGGTCCGGGCAGTGAGTTTTATGCGGCTTCACGGGAGGCAGGCCACCATACCAGCAGTATCAGGATGCCGGAGACGATGAACCCGCGTCCCCCTCAGCCGAAGCAGGAGAGGGCGAGGAGCGCCTGCTTCCGGACGGTGAGCTCCCCTCCAGTTTTGCGGCGGGCAGGCCACCACGCTAGCGGCACCAGCGTACCCGCGACGATCCGCACAGGTCTGCAGTGATCGGTTCGGCCGAGGCGAACCGGGCGGCCACCATCGCCGGGCCATCTCGGATCGCGGGTCGCGGAGGCGTCCGGGGCGGGGGCGGCGGCCCGGTCCCCGCGCGTCCGGCTATCGCACCAGCAGCAGCACCAGGA
>JBEBVF010000031.1:0-26376 GCA_040392885.1 Paracoccus sp. (in: a-proteobacteria)
ACGTTCACCGCCAGCAGCATCAGTTCGATCGACATCAGGATGATGATGACGTTCTTGCGGTTGACGAAGATGCCGAAGACGCCGGTGACGAACAGGATCGCCCCCACCATCAGGAAATGCCAATGTCCGATCATCTGCTTCGTCCCTCCGGGTCGTGGCCCGCGTTCGTCCTTGTTTCGCCGGGCCGGCCTCGGTGCCGGCCCCGGCTATCGATTTCCGGCCTCAGAGGCCCTGACCCGGCTTGGGGTCGGTCAGGCGCATCGCCTCCTTGGGGTCGCGATACATCTGCTTCAGCACGTCCTGGCGCTTGACGTCGGTGCGGTGGCGCATGGTCAGCACGATGGCCCCGATCATCGCCACCAGCAGCACCAGCCCCGCCGTCTGGAAGGCCAGCAGATACTGGTCATAGATCACCGCGCCCAACGCCCGGGTGTTGCTGGCATCGGCCGGCACCGGCGCCGCGCGCAGCGCCTCGGCCTGGTCGGCCACCGTCCAGCCGCCGAAGACGATGGCCAGCTCGGCCAGCAGCAGGAGGGTGATGACCAGCGCGAAGGGCAGATACTTGGCGACCTCGGCCCGCATGGCGGCAAAGTCGATGTCCAGCATCATCACCACGAACAGGAACAGCACCGCGACCGCGCCGACATAGACGATGATCAGCAGCATGGCGAGGAACTCGGCGCCCTGCAGGACGAACAGCCCCGAGGTGGCGACGAAGGCCAGGATCAGCCACAGCACCGAATGCACCGGGTTGCGGCCCAGGACCACCATGAAACCCGCCACGCAGGCCACGATGGCGAACAGGTAGAATGCGAAGGCGAACATCAGGCGTCCCCCCCTTCCTCGTCGTCGAATACGGTTTGCGCCAGGGTCAACGCCTTCTGCATGGCCGGCACCCCGGCGATCATGCCCATCTGGTAGATGACCTCGGCCACCTCGCGCCGCGTGGCGCCGGCGGCGCGGGCGTGGCGGATGGTCAGGCGGATCTGCGGCTCGGCCACGGCGCCCTGCGCCACCAGCCCGCCCAGGGTGACCAGCAACCGGGTCTTGGCGTCCAGCCCCTCGCGGTTGAAGGTCTTGCCGAACCACATCTCCAGCATGTCGGCCGGCATGGTCGGGATCAGCTTTTCCAGGGCCTGCGGGTCGAAATTCTCCAGCGCCGGGTTCAGCGACCGGGCCAGTTCCTGCCCGGACGCCACCATCTGCTGGAACATGCGCGCGAAAGCGTCGGTCATGCGCCCCTCCCTGCCCGCGGCAGCCGATATGCGGGTTGCCTGCTCATCTGTAGGGCGCGTCCAGCTGGATGTTGCGGGCGATCTCGACTTCCCACATCTCACCGTTTTCCAGCAGCTTCTGCTTGTCGAAGAACAGCTCCTCGCGCGATTCGGTGGCGAATTCGAAATTCGGCCCCTGCACGATGGCATCGACCGGGCAGGCCTCCTGGCAGAAGCCGCAATAGATGCACTTGGTCATGTCGATGTCATAGCGCGTGGTGCGGCGCGAGCCGTCCTCGCGCGGCTCGGCGTCGATGGTGATCGCCTGCGCCGGGCAGATCGCCTCGCACAGCTTGCAGGCGATGCAGCGTTCCTCGCCGTTCGGATAGCGGCGCAGCGCATGCTCGCCCCGGAAGCGCGGCGACAGCGGCCCCTTCTCGTGCGGGTAGTTGATCGTCGCCTTGGGGGCGAAGAAGTACTTCAGCCCGACCTTGAAGCCGAGGAACATGTCCCACAGCAGGAAATACTTGGTTGCGCGTGCGAAATTGTTGGCCATCAGCTTACACCCCCGCCCAGCGCGCCCAGGCGCCGCCAAGCACTTCGTAGCGCGACAGGATCGCCACGATCACCACCCAGCCCAGCGACAGGGGCAGGAACACCTTCCAGCCGATCCGCATCAGCTGGTCATAGCGGTAGCGCGGCACGATCGCCTTCACCATGGCGAACATCCAGAACCAGAACACCATCTTCAGGAACATCCACAGCGCGCCGTCGGGCAGGCCGGGGATCGGCGACAGCCAGCCGCCCATGAACAGGATCGAGATCAGCGCGCACATCAGCCAGATGGCGATGTATTCGCCGGCCATGAACAGCAGATAGGGCGTCGAGGAATATTCGACCATGAAGCCGGCGACCAGTTCCGATTCCGCCTCGGGCAGATCGAAGGGCGGGCGGTTGGTCTCGGCCAGGGCGCTGATGAAGAACAGCACCAGCATGGGCAGATGCGGCAGCCAGTACCAGTTCAGCAGGCCCAGGTCGCCGCGCTGCGCATTCACGATCGCGGTCAGGTTCATCGAGCCGGTCGAGATGATGATGCCGATGATGATCAGGCCCAGCGAGACCTCATACGAAATCATCTGCGCCGCCGAGCGCAGCGCGCCCAGGAACGGATATTTCGAGTTCGAGGCCCAGCCACCCATGATGACGCCGTAGACCTCCAGCGAGGAGACGGCGAAGATGAACAGGATGCCGACATCCATGTTCGACATCACCCAGCCGTCCGAGAACGGGATCGCCACCCAGGCCAGCAGCGCCAGCATCATCGACAGGAAGGGTGCCAGGAAGAACACAAACTTGTCGGCGCCGGCGGGGACGACGATTTCCTTGACGACATATTTCAGCGCATCGGCCACCGATTGCAGCACCCCGATCGGGCCGACCACGTTCGGTCCGCGGCGCATCTGCACCGCCGCCCAGATCTTGCGGTCGCCCCAGACCAGGAACAGCAGGCCCAGCATCACGAACGCGATGATGGCCAGACCCTGCAACAGGGTGATCAGCAAGATGCCGAAGGGTGACGCGAGAAACTCTGCCATCTTTTCCTGTCCTTCGCCTTTCGTCCCTTGTCTTTCGCCTTGGTCAGCCCGTTACGCCCGCGGTATCCCGAGGCGCGCGCAGGCGCGAAGCGTGTCTTTCGGTTCCATGACCCGCAGCCCCATCGGCCGCGGACCCTTGGACAGGGTGAAGACCGACTCGATTCCCACCTTGCCGCCGGCCCGCACGGGCAGGCTGCGGACATGGCGGGCATAGCCGGCCCGGTTCGTCTCGGCCCAGTCGGCCAATGCGCAGGTGGCATAGGCGAAGGCCGTCTCGGCGTCCAGCCCCGGCGCAAGGTTCGCCCGCACCGAAACCATCCGCGTGCCGTCGCCGCCCTGCCCCAGCTCGCGCACCTCGGCGCCGGCGAATTTCTCCGGTGCCAGCCCGGCCGGCGCCATCGGCAGCAGGGGCTGGCTGCGCGCGGCGAAGGCCTCCAGCGCGCGCTCCTGCGCGGTCAGGCGGCGGCTGCGCGCGGCCGGCACCACCATCGCCGCCGGCAGGTCCGACAGGTCCAGCGACAAGTTGACGCCCAAGGCGGCAAGGTCGGCATCGGTGACCGCAAAGGCGTCGCGGGCACCATTGCTGTCCACCGCCAGCTGGGTGACCGAGCCGTCGGGTTCGAGAATCAGCAACTCGCCCGATTTGGTCGAGACGCGGGCGCGGGTGGGTTGGCCCTGGCTGTCGATGGCATGCACGCCCAGCATGGCGGGCTTGGTCGCGGGCCGGCCCGGCTGGCCCCCGGTCGCGCCGCAGGCGGCCAGCATGCTGCCGGCCCCCAGCGCGATCAGAATGCCCAGGGCGGCCCGCACGGGACCTACTCCGCCGCAGCGCGGCCGGCGGCCGCGCCCTGGCCGGTGGCGATGTCCCACAGCTCGGCCATCAGCGGCGAGGCGCGCAGGATCGGGTTCGACTGATAGAACACCAGCGGCGAGACGGGGATCGCCCCCGCCGACAGCGCCGGCAGCGCGGCCCCCGTCCCGGAGGTGGCCGGCGCGGCGTTGGCCGCGACCTCGCCCACCTCGGCCAGATGCGGTACCGCGGCGACCAGCGCATGGCGCAGACCGGTCAGGCTGTCCCAGGGCTGGGTGACCCCCAGCTCGGCCGAGAGCGCGCGCAGGATCGCCCAGTTCTCCTTGGCCTGGCCGGGCGGGAAGCCGGCGCGGAAGGCCAGCTGCGGACGGCCCTCGGTATTGACGAACAGCCCGTCCTCCTCGGTATAGCAGGCGGCGGGCAGGATCAGGTCGGCCCGGTGGGCGCCGCGGTCGCCATGGCTGCCCTGATAGATCACGAAGGTCCCGGCCGGCATGTCGATCTCGTCGGCGCCGAGGTTGTAGATCACCTCGGCCCCGTCCAGCGCCGCGGCGAGGCCGCCCTCGGTTACCGCGCCCACATCCATGGCGCCCACGCGGCTGGCGGCGGTATGCAGGACCAGCAGCTTGCAATTGCCCAGCTCGCAGATGCGCAGTGCATGGGCCAGGACGCCATCGGCATCGGCGCCGGTCAGCGCACCGGCCCCCAGGATCACGATGCCGGGCCGCTCGGTGCCCTCGGCCAGGGCCGGATCGGCCACCAGCTCCGCCAGCACCGCCTGATCGGCGCCGAAATGGTGATAGTCATAGGTCAGGTCCGCCGCCGGCCCGACCAGCGCCACATCGGCGCCCTGCAACCAGGCCTTGCGGATGCGGGCATTCAGCACCGGCGCCTCGGTGCGGGGATTGGTGCCGATCAGCAGGATGCGGCGGGCATCGTCGATATCCGCGATGCGGGCGGTACCGGCATAGGCACCCCGTTCGCCCGCCGGCAGCCGGGCGCCGTCCAGACGGGATTCGACACGGCCACCCAGCCCCTCGACCAGTTGCTTCAGCGAAAAGGCGGCCTCGACCGGGGCCAGGTCGCCAACCAGCCCGGCCACGCGACGGCCCTTCATCGCCCTGGCGGCAGCGGCCAGCGCCTCCGGCCAGGTCGCCGGGCGCAGCCGGCCGTTCTCGCGCAGATAGGGCTTGTCGAGACGCTGGCGGCGCAGCCCGTCCACGGCGTGGCGGGTGGCGTCCGAGATCCATTCCTCGTTCACGCCGTCATGGTTGCGCGGCAGGATGCGCATGACCTCGCGGCCCTTGGCATCGACGCGGATATTGCTGCCCAGCGCATCCATCACGTCGATCGATTCGGTCTTGGTCAGCTCCCACGGGCGGGCGGTGAAGGCATAGGGCTTGTTGGTCAGCGCCCCCACCGGGCACAGGTCGACGACATTGCCCTGCAGGTTCGACGCCATCGAGGCGCGCAGCGCCGCGGTGACCGCATCCTGCGGGTCGGCGCCGTCGATGGCCAGCATCTCGTTGCCATAGGTGGTGACGCGGGTATCCTCGCCGCGGCCCAGCGTGCCCATCTCGGCCAGGCCGGCGACCTCGGTGGTGAAGCGCACGCAGCGCGTGCAATAGATGCAGCGCGTCATCGTGGTCTCGATCAGCGGGCCGATATCGAGGTCGGGCAGCGCGCGCTTGGGCTCGCGATAGCGGCTGAAATCGACGCCATAGGCCATCGCCTGGTCCTGCAGGTCGCATTCGCCGCCCTGGTCGCAGATCGGGCAGTCCAGCGGATGGTTGATCAGCAGGAATTCCATCACCCCCTCGCGGGCCTTGCGGACCATGGGGCTGTTGGTGCGGATCTCGGTCGGCGCGCCGTCCGGGCCGGGGCGCAGGTCGCGAATCTGCATGGCGCAGGAGGCGGTGGGCTTGGGCGGGCCGCCGACCACCTCGACCAGGCACATGCGGCAATTGCCGGCGATCGACAGCCGCTCGTGATAGCAGAAGCGCGGAATCTCGATCCCGGCGATCTCGCAAGCCTGGATGATCGTCAGGTTCGGATCGACCTCGACCAGCCTGTCATCAATCTTGACGGTCCGCTTGTCAGCCATCACGTCACCTTCCTTCTCGTCGCCCGGACCAAGGGGCCGGTCCTGTCCTGCGCCTCGCGCCGTCCGGCGCGCCCTGTAAGATCGCGCCCCGCGCGTAACGTAAAATCGCGCCCCGCGGCGCTGACGTAAATCGAGTTTCCGCGCATGTAAATGCCGCCGCCGGCCGGGGCCGCGGCGACAGGGCCGCAGGCGCGGCGCGGTTTCATCGGGGGACGGGGGGCCCGGCCGATAGCCGCGGCCGCCGGGGGCGCATCGCTCCTGGTCCCGATCGCTGGCTGCATGGCTGGCGTCCCTTGTTTCGTTCCTTGCCCTTATAACCCAGTTTGCGCCCGGTGCGAGCCCCTGCGCGCAACCCGCGCCGCACCGTCGCAGCCGGGCGCACCCGGGCTCAGCGCAGCGGCACGAAGGACCCCATCACCGCCTCGTCCTGGCCGTCGACCTGCATCAGGGTCACGCCCGAGGGCGCGCCAGGGCGGACCAGCACCATGCCCTCGGCGCGCATGGTGCCGGGGCGCAGCATCCGGTGCCCGGTCGCCTGCCAGCGGCTGCCATCGGGCAGGGTGCAGGTGATCTCGGCCCGGCGCAGCTCGCCCCCGAAGACCGAGACCACCGGGTTGCCGGCGATGCCCCGCGACAATTTGACCGCGCCGCCGGGCGGCGGGCTGGCGGTGCATTCGATGCCGCCGGGGCTGAAGATGTCGAACATCATGCGATAGCTGCCGGCCAGCGCCGGGCCGGCCGCCAACACCAGCGCCGACACCGCCGCAATCAGGTATTTCTGGCCCATTCCGGCCCCCTTCCTCACTTGCGCCGGATCAGGCTGCCGGCGACGCTGCGGGCCTCGATCTCGGCCTGACCCAAGGCACAATAGCTTTGCACATCCCCCGGCCGGACGCCACGCGCCGCCATATAGGCCTCGGCCTCGGCATAGATGCGTTCGCGCTGGGAGCGGTCCTTCAGGAAGCCGTCGATCTCGGCCTCGCTGTAGCCCTTGCGCTGGGCATAGGCCTTCAGCGCCTGCGCCGCGGCAAAAGCGCGCAGCATGTTGGCGCTGATCGAGGGGCATTCACGGCGGATGCGGTCGGCAACGCGGGCGGCGACCAGTTGCTGGTTGACATGGGCCTCGGCCGCCAGCGGCTCGCGCGCCGCGGCGGCGGGGGCGAAGGCGGTGGCAGCGGCGGCGGCGAGGGCCATGCCGGCGAAGAGCGGCGGGCGCAGGGTCATGCTCGGGCCTCTATGCTGTTTTCCCGGCAGGCTAGCATGGTGCCGGGGCAAAGGCCCCACACCTCTGCGCGAGCCGGCGCGATCCCGCCTTCAGCGCCGCCGGCAGAGGCCAAAGAAGCCGGTGGGCTGCACCGGCCGGTCGAAGATCAGCGGCGCCAGCGGCGCATCCTCGCCGCGCGCCGCACAATAGAGCCGAAACGTGGCATCGGCGCGGGCGCGGTCGGCCTCGGTGACCACGGCACCGTCGGCGCGGCGGATCAGCATGCCCCGCGACACCGCCGCCGGGCCGAGGGTGACGGTCCCCTCCGGCTCGACCATCGGCGGCGGCGTGGTGCCGGAGGTGTCGACCACGGTGCGGTCGCGGGTGACCTCCATGCGCACGCCGTCGACGACATACAAGGCACTGTCGCGCACCGGGCTGCACCCGGCCGCCGCCGCCAGAAGAATCGCCAGCAATGTCGGACGCAGGACCGGCATGGACGGATGCGGGGCCGCCTATTCGGCGGCCATCGCCCCCATGCGGCCGGTACGGGCGGCCTTGATGCGGTCCTCGATCTCCTCGCGGAAATTGCGGATCAGGCCCTGAACCGGCCAGGCGGCGGCATCGCCCAGCGCGCAGATGGTATGGCCCTCGACCTTCTTGGACACGTCATAGAGCAGGTCGATCTCCTCCAGATCGGCCTCGCCCCGCACCAGACGCTCCATGATGCGCATCATCCAGCCGGTACCCTCGCGGCAGGGCGTGCACTGGCCGCAGGATTCGTGCTTGAAGAACTTGGACAGCCGCCAGATCGCCTTGATGATGTCGGTGGACTGATCCATCACGATCATGCAGGCGGTGCCGAAGCTGGACTGCAATTCCCGCATGCCGTCATAGTCCATGATGGCGTTCTCGGCCTGCTCGGCGGTCAGCACCGGGCAGGAAGCGCCGCCGGGGATCACCGCCTTGAGGTTCTTCCAGCCGCCGCGCACGCCGCCGCCATGCTTCTCGATCAGCTCGCGCATGGGGATCGACATGGCCTCCTCGACCACGCAGGGGGTGTTGATGTGACCGGTCAGGCCGAACAGCTTGGTGCCGGCATTGTTCGGGCGGCCGAAGCCCGCGAACCATTCCGGGCCGCGGCGCAGGATCGTCGGCGTCACCGCGATGGATTCGACGTTGTTGACGGTGGTCGGGCAGCCATAGAGGCCGGCGCCGGCCGGGAAGGGCGGCTTCATGCGCGGCATGCCCTTCTTGCCTTCCAGCGATTCCAGCAGCGCGGTTTCCTCGCCGCAGATATAGGCGCCGGCGCCGTGATGGACGAAGAAATCGAAATCCCAGCCCGAGCCGGCGGCGTTGCGGCCCAGCAGGCCGGCGTCATAGCACTCGTCGATCGCGGATTGCAGCGCCTCGCGCTCGCGGATGAACTCGCCGCGCAGATAGACATAGGCGGTATGCGCGCCCATGGCGAAGCTGGCGATCAGCGCCCCCTCGATCAGCGTATGCGGATCGTGGCGCATGATCTCGCGGTCCTTGCAGGTCGCCGGCTCCGATTCGTCGCCATTGATGACCAGATATGCCGGGCGGCCATCCGATTCCTTGGGCATGAAGGACCATTTCAGCCCGGTCGGGAAGCCCGCCCCGCCACGGCCGCGCAGGCCGGAGGCCTTCACCTGCTCGATGATCTTGTCGCGGCCGCGGGCGATGATCTCGGCGGTGCCGTCCCAGCAGCCGCGGGCACGGGCGCCCTTCAGCCCCGGCTCGCCCATGCCGTAGAGGTTCGTAAAGATCCGGTCAGAATCGTTCAGCATCTCGCCGTCATCCTTGTTGCGCGCGACCTCGGCCGTGCGATCCTCATCCGTTCCCCCCGTCGCGGTTGCGCCACAGCGCCACCGCCAGCACCAGCGACCATGCAAAGGCCGCCATCGCCGCGAGGTCTATCAGAAAGGCGTATTCCCCCGCCAGCCCCAGCCGCGGCCCGAGCCATTGAAAGCCCAGCCACAATGCCGCAGCGACCGCGATCACCAGGGCGATGCGGCGCATCTGGGCGCGCTCGGCGGCCTCGCGGGCGGGGTCCTGCGCCATGTCTCAGCCCCCGTCCGCGGGGGTGCGGGCCATCAGCGCCCTGGCCTGACCCTTCCAGTCGTCATGGCGGATGCGCCCGCCCAGCCGGCCCAGCCGCGCCGCCATGGCGTCGATCTCGGCCTCGTCCCATTCGGCGATCTGGGCAAAGCGGGTCACGCCGGCCCCGTTCAGGGTCTTTTCCAGCGCCGGGCCGATGCCCTTGATCCGCTTGAGGTCGTCGGGGACCGCACCATGGCCGGTGGTGGTCTCGGCCTGCGCGGCGCCGATCGGGCCGGTTTCGGACGGCATGCCGGCTTGCGTTTCGGCGTCCGGCACCTCCGCCACGGCGACTCCGGCCTGCGCGCCGGTTCCGGCGGTTTCAGCCCCGGCATCCGTCGCCGCCGCCTCGGCTCCCGTCACCGGCGCGGCGCCATCCTGGCTCCCGGCGGGGGTTTCAGCGCCAGCCGGCGCGGCTCCCGCCTCCGTCGCGGCCTGCTCCCCTTCCCCGGCCTCCGCCGCGGCGGCGGCCCGGGCCGCCTCGACCTGCGCCAGCACGGCGGCCTCGGCGCTCAGCGCCGCCGCCTGGGCCGCCGCCGGCTCGGCGCTCGGCTCGGCCAGGGCGGCAATGGTGGCGCCGGCGGCGCTGTCAGCAAGGGTCGCGGCGGCATCCTCGTCCGCCTCCTCCTCCTCGGGCAGCATGGCAAAGCGGTGATCGCCGCTGTCCTCGGCATCGTCACCGCTGCGCGCCCAGATGACCAGGCCGGTCAGCCCGATCATCGCCAGCAATGCAAAGACGAAACCGGCCGAGCCTGACATGTCCCCTACCCCCGAAAGCCCGATCCAGACCAGCAGCGCCAGCACCACGACCAGCAGCAGCCAGCCCGGCAGACCCTCGCTTTCGTTCACGGGCGGTTGCTCTTCGCCGCCGGTATCGCCCTTGCATACGGCCCAGACCAGCAGGCCGGTCAGCATCCAGTAGGTCAGCGCCGCAAGGAAGAACCCGGCCGGCGCCGACAGCGAACCGATGCCCGACAGCGCCGTCCAGACACACAATCCCGCCACCAGTCCGGCAAAGCGCAGCTTGTTTCGAGTCTGGTCGTCGTCTGTCGCCATGTCGCCTTGCGGGCGCGCGGACCGCGCCCCTCCCCTGTCTGCACCCATGTCAAGCGCCGGAGGCGGCGGCGCCGCCCCGGCATGGTTCTGCACGGCGCGGCCGCGCCTGTTCCCGTCCCCCGGGCGGGAGGCGTCCTGCGCGGGCCGTCAGGCCTCTCCGCGCCGCCAGGGGGTCAGAATCGGAGCCTCGGTCCCGTCGATCCGCTTGAGTGTATCACCAAGCGCCACGGCAAGCGACACGCTGGCATTGTGCTCGGCGACCTTGGCCGCGGTCAGCGCGGTGCGCCCGCCCAGCGGCTCGGCCGAGAAACGGCCGTTCTGCGGGCCGGGCACCGGCACCTCGCCCGCCGCCATGCCGTCGATCAGCGCCGACAGGCGCTCGGGCGTCAGGTCCTCGAAATAATCCTTGCCGATCATGGCCATGGGCGCATTGGTGCAGGCGCCCAGGCATTCGACCTCCTCCCACGAGAAATTGCCGTCGGCCGAGACCATGTGCGGCTGCGGCGCGATCTTCTCGCGGCAGATGCGGATCAGGTCCTCGGCGCCGCAGATCATGCAGGTAGTGGTGCCGCAGACCTGGATATGGGCGATCCTGCCGACCGGATGCAGCTGGAACATGAAATAGAAGGTCGCCACCTCCAGCGCCCGGATATAGGGCAGGCCGACCAGATCGGCGCAATATTCGATGGCCGGGCGGGTCAGCCAGCCCTCCTGCTCCTGCGCGCGCCACAGGATCGGGATGATCGCCGAAGCCTCGCGCCCGGCGGGGTATTTGGTCATTTGCGCCTTGGCCCAGTCCAGGTTGGCGGGCGTGAAGGCGAAACTGTCGGGCTGGTGGGGGGACAGGCGGCGCAGCATGACGTCCTCAGCTTTTCGCGAAAAATGCCAGCAGGGCGCCCAGCGTGGCGAGCCCCCCGACAATCAGGTGGAGCCGGAACGGCCAACCCGCCCGACGATAAATGAACGCGTCCCCGAAGCCGATCACCGCACAGACGATCAGCACGGCGAGCAGGAAGTCGCGCAGGTTCAGCCAGGCACCGACAGCTGCCAGCAGCATCAGCCCGCCATAACGGACCAGCATCGCCTGGGGCAGCATCTCGACCCGGTGCCCGATCAGCCGCAGCCCGGATTGCCGGTTGGTGGCCAGCAGCACGGTGACCACTGCCAGCGCCACCGCCGCCAGTGCCACCAGGATGCGGGCCAGGACCAGCAGCATCAGCGGTCGACCTCGCCGAACACGATGTCCATCGAGCCGAGCAGCGCCGAGACATCGGCCAGCAGATGGCCCTTGGCGGCCCAGTCGATGCTTTGCAGATGCAGGAAGCCCGGCGCCCGCAGCTTGGCCCGGTAGGGCTTGTTGGTGCCGTCGCTGACCATGTAGACGCCGAACTCGCCCTTGGGCGCCTCGACCGCGGCATAGACCTCGCCCGCCGGCACCTTGAAGCCCTCGGTATAGAGCTTGAAGTGATGGATCAGGCTTTCCATGTCGCGCTTCATCTCGGCGCGCCGGGGCGGGCTCAGCTTGCCGCGCGCCATCACGTCGCCCGCCGGCTCGGCCTTCAGCTTGGCGATGGCCTGGCGCATGATGCGGGTGGATTGCAGCATCTCCTCCATGCGGCAGAGATAGCGGTCATAGCAGTCGCCATTGGTGCCCACCGGCACGTCGAACTCGAACTCGTCATAGCATTCGTAGGGCTGGCTGCGCCGCAGGTCCCAGGCCATGCCGGAGCCGCGCACCATCACCCCCGAATAGCCCCAGTCGAGGGCGTCCTTCTCGGTCACCACGGCGATGTCGACGTTGCGCTGCTTGAAGATGCGGTTCTCGGTCAGCAGCGTGTGCAGGTCGTCGACCACGCGCGGGAACTGCACGCACCAGGCGTCGATATCGTCCAGCAACTCCGGCGGCAGGTCCTGATGCACGCCGCCGGGGCGGAAATAGTTGGCATGGAGCCGCGCCCCGCAGGCGCGCTCGTAGAAGATCATCAGCTTCTCGCGCTCCTCGAAGCCCCAGAGCGGCGGCGTCAGCGCCCCCACGTCCATGGCCTGCGTGGTCACGTTCAGCAGGTGGTTGAGAATGCGGCCGATTTCCGAGAACAGCACCCGGATCAGGCTGCCGCGGCGCGGCACCACGGTGCCGGTCAGCTTCTCGATCGCCAGGCACCAGGCATGCTCCTGGTTCATCGGCGCCACATAGTCCAGCCGGTCCAGATAGGGCAAGTTCTGCAGGTAGGTGCGGCTCTCCATCAGCTTTTCGGTGCCGCGATGCAGCAGGCCGATATGCGGGTCGGCACGCTCGACCACCTCGCCGTCCAGTTCCAGCACCAGGCGCAACACGCCATGGGCGGCCGGGTGCTGGGGGCCGAAGTTGATGTTGAAATTGCGGATGCGCTGCTCGCCGGCCAGCAGGTCGGGGCTGCCATCGTCATAGCTGTTGACGCGAATGTCGCCGTCCATCACTTCGCCCCCTGCTTTTCGTCGCCCGGCAGGATGTATTTGGCGCCCTCCCAGGGCGACAGGAAGTCGAACTGGCGATATTCCTGGGTCAGGTTCACCGGCTCGTAGACCACGCGCTTGGCCTCCTCGTCATAGCGGACCTCGACATAGCCGGTGGTCGGGAAATCCTTGCGCAGCGGATGGCCGCGGAAGCCGTAATCGGTCAGGATGCGGCGCAGGTCCGGGTGGCCCGAGAACATCACCCCGAACATGTCGAAGATCTCGCGCTCGAACCAGTTGGCCGAGGGGTGGACCTTGATGATCGAGGGCACCAGCTCATCCTCGCGCACCGCGGCCTTCAGCCGGATGCGCTGGTTGCGATACATGGACAGGAACTGCCAGACCACGTCGAAACGGGCCGGCCGCTGCGGGTAATCCACCGCGGTGATGTCCACCAGCGTCGAGAACTTGCAATTCGGGTCGCTGCGCAGGAAATCGACCAGATCGACGATATGGGCGGCGGTGACGGTCAGGTTCAGCTCGCCGAAGGCCATCTCGGTCGAAATGACGGCGTCGCCCATGCGGGCCGCCACCAGCTCGCCGATGTCGCGCAGCGCGTCGAGGTCGGGATAGGCGGCCATGACTTACCTCACCAGCGTGCCGGTGCGCCGGATGCGGCGCTGGAGTTGCAGGATGCCGTAGAGCAGCGCCTCGGCGGTCGGCGGGCAGCCGGGGACGTAGATGTCCACCGGCACGATGCGGTCGCAGCCGCGCACCACCGAATAGCTGTAATGGTAATAGCCGCCGCCATTGGCGCAGCTGCCCATGGAGATGACATAGCGCGGCTCGGGCATCTGGTCATAGACCTTGCGCAGGGCCGGGGCCATCTTGTTGGTCAGGGTGCCGGCGACGATCATCAGGTCCGACTGCCGCGGGCTGGCGCGCGGCGCGGTGCCGAAACGCTCCAGGTCGTAGCGCGGCATCGAGACCTGCATCATCTCGACCGCGCAACACGCCAGACCAAAGGTCATCCAGTGCAGCGAGCCGTTGCGGGCCCAGTTGATGATGTCCTCGGTCGTGGTCAGCAGGAAGCCCTTGTCCTGCAGCTCGCGATTCAGCTGCGCGGTGGCGACCTCGCGGTCGGCGCCGGCGGTATAGGCCCCGGTCTGCACACCCGACTCCGTCACGCCCATTCCAGTGCCCCCTTGCGCCATTCATAGGCAAAGCCCACGGTCAGCACGCCGAGGAACACGATCATCGACCAGAAGCCGACCTCGGTCAGTGCCGGGAAATTGACCGACCACGGGAACAGGAACGCCACCTCCAGGTCGAAGATGATGAACAGGATCGACACCAGATAGAAGCGCACGTCGAACTTCATCCGCGCATCGTCGAAGGCGTTGAAGCCGCATTCGTAGGCGCTGACCTTTTCGGGGTCGGGATTGCGCACGGCGATCACCGCCGCCGCAACCAGCAGCATCAGCGCCAGCGCCGAGGCCATGCCGAAGAAGATCAGCACCGGCAGGTATTCGCGCAACAAGTAATCCAAGGAAGGTGGCTCCCTCTGCTCACGCGGGGGTCACCCGCGAATGGGTCTGGCTCCGGTCGGTTTAGACTGGCGTGGTAGCGCGGTCAACCAAGCGCGGCCCGCCTGCTTGCGCGGAATCGTCGCGCGGCAGGCGGCGGCGATGCGGCACCTTCCGCGAGGCCCGGCGCTGCCGCGCGCGCCGCCGGGCGGCAGCGCCGCGCCGCCAAACCCCGCAGGGGTGCGGGTGGGGCGCCCTCCCCTTTCGCAGACCGTCCCCTGCGCTGTCCGAAAGCAAGGGGGCCTGCCCCGCCCCGCTGCGCGGCCCGGCCCCGCGCGCCGCCGCGTCGCGGCTGCCGCGCACGGGTTGAGGTGGTCACTTTACCGGGATGGTCAGGGCTGCGCGAAGGCCTTCGCCCGAGGCCGTCACCACGCCTGCGCCGATACAACCGTCGGCGCGGCGTCACTCCCGCCGCTTGCGGCAATAGAGTTCCAGCCGGTGGTCGATCAGTTCATAGCCATGCGCGGCGGCGATCTGGCGTTGCAGGGCCTCGATCTCGGGCGACAGGAACTCGATCACCCGGCCGCTCTCCATGTCGATGATATGATCGTGATGCGGCCCGGTCTCGGCCTCGAAACGCGCCGCGCCGGTACCGCCGAAGGCATGGTTGCGCAGGATGCCCTTTTCGGCCAGCGCCGCCAGCGTGCGATAGGTCGTGGCCTGCGAAACGCTGGAATCGGCCAGCCGGGCCCGAGCCAGCACGGTCTCCGCGTCGGGGTGGTCATGCGCCGCCAGCAGCACCTGCATGATCGCCACGCGCTGGCGCGTCACGCGCAGCCCGGCTTCGCGCAGCATGTCCTGGGGGGTCTGGTTCGGTTTCGTCCGCATCACCCCGCTTTTGTCGCAAATAGCCGCCCCTCCCGCAAGTTGCGAATATCTCGCATCTTGTAGTTGCGAACGTTTCTCATTATCGAGGGAGAAACCGATTCGGAAACCGCATCATGACGCTGGCCAAGACCCCGACCCTTCCGCTTGCCTTCGCCGCCCTGCTGGCGCTGGCGCCGCTGCCCGCCGCGGCGCAGACCGGGGCGAATACGGGGACCGGCGCGGGGGCAGAAACGGAGGCCGCGGCCCGGCCCAAGCTTGCCACCACCTTCACCGTGATCGCCGACATCGCCCGCAACGTCGCCGGCGACCGGGCCGAGATCGTCGCCATCACCCGACCCGGCGCCGAGATCCACGGCTACGAGCCGACGCCGCAGGACCTGGTGCGCGCCTATGGTGCCGACCTGGTGCTGTATAACGGCCTTGGCCTGGAGGCCTGGTTCGAGCAATTCCTGGCCCAGCTCGGCCCCGGCCGGGCGGTGACGCTGTCCGACGGCATTGCGCCGATCGCCATCGGCGAGGGCCGCTATTCCGGCCGCCCCAACCCGCATGGCTGGATGAGTCCCGCCAATGCCGCGATCTATATCGACAATATCGCCGCGGCGCTGTCGGAACTGGACCCGGCGGGCGCGGAGACCTATGCCGCCAATGCCGCGGCCTACAAGGCGCGGCTCGCCGCGGCGCTGGCCCCGGCCCGCGCCCGCATCGCCGCGCTGCCGGAGGATCACCGCTGGCTGGTCACCTGCGAGGGCGCCTTCAGCTATCTGGCGCGCGACCTCGGCCTGCACGAGGCCTATCTGTGGCCGATCAATGCCGACCAGACCGGCACGCCCCGGCAGATCAAGACGGTGATCGACACCCTGCGCGCCCATGCGGTGCCGGCGGTGTTCTGCGAAAGCACGATCAGCGACCGCCCGGCCCGCCAGGTCGCGGCCGAGACCGGCGCCCGCTTCGGCGGCGTCCTCTATGTCGACAGCCTGTCCGAGGCGGACGGGCCGGTGCCCAGCTATCTCGACCTGCTGCGCGTCACCATGGAAACCATCGCAACCGGGCTGGAGGGCCAACCATGACCGATACCGCCACCGGCATCCGGGCCGAGCATGTCACCGTCACCTATCGCAACGGGCTGACAGCGCTGTCCGATGCCAGCTTTTCGGTGCCACGCGGCTCCATCACCGCCCTGGTCGGGGTGAACGGGGCCGGGAAATCCACGCTGTTCAAGGCGGTGATGGGCTTTGTGCCCGCCTCGCGGGGGCGGATCTCGGTGCTGGGCCTCTCGGTGCGCGAGGCGCAGCGCCGGAACCTGATCGCCTATGTGCCGCAGGCCGAGGAGGTGGACTGGAGCTTTCCGGTGCTGGTCGAGGACGTGGTGATGATGGGCCGCTATGGCAAGATGGGCTGGCTGCGCCGGCCCCGGCCCGCCGATCACGCGGCGGTGGGCGAGGCGCTGGACCGGGTCGGCATGGCCGCGCTGCGCCACCGCCAGATCGGCGAGCTGTCGGGCGGCCAGCGCAAGCGGGTGTTCCTGGCCCGTGCCCTGGCCCAGGAGGCGCCGGTGATCCTGCTGGACGAGCCCTTTACCGGCGTCGATGTGCAGACCGAGGAGCAGATCATCGCCCTGCTGCGCGAATTGCGCGGGCTGGGCGGGGTGATGCTGGTCTCGACGCACAATCTCGGCTCGGTGCCGGAATTCTGCGACCGGGTGGTGCTGGTCAAGGGCACGGTTCTGGCCGAGGGGCCGACGGCCGAGGTCTTCACCCGCCCCAATCTGGAACGCGCCTTCGGCGGCGTGCTGCGCAAGTTCACGCTGAAGGGCGCCGACCTGCATGACGACGACGACCCGCGCAAACTGACCATCCTGACCGACGACGAACGCCCCTTCGTGCAATACCGCGTGCCGGCCGCGCCCGCAGCGGAGGACGCCCAATGACCGGCCTCCTCGCACGCGTCTTGAGGCGGAACACCACGCAGCCGCACCGGCCCCTTCCGGCGACGCAGGCTTGCCCTTGCCCGGAAACCGTCACGAGGCGGAGGGGATGGGCAAATCGCGCCGCGGCATCCGTATCCGGGACGAAATCCTCCATGAAGGGCAATTCCTTCACCCGCACCGAAGGATGGAACTCCGCCGGCCCGATCCCGGCCCAGAACACTCTGCTGCCCCATCGACCCGGGACCGCCCCGGCCGCATGGACCGCTCCACACCGGCGGATCGCGACGGCTTCCCTGCATCTGCGCACCCCCGGACGGGCAGACCGGGCTACCCGCGCCGCCTTGTGCGACCGGAGGCCGGCATGATCCTGCTCGAACCCTTCGACTATGGCTACATGACCAATGCCGTGCTGGTCTCGGCACTGGTGGGGGCGGTCTGTGCGTTCCTCTCCTGCTATCTGATGCTGAAGGGCTGGTCGCTGATCGGCGATGCGCTGTCGCATTCGGTGGTGCCGGGGGTGGCGCTGGCCTATCTGGCCGGGCTGCCCTTCGCGCTGGGCGCCTTTGCCGCCGGCGGCATGGCGGCCGGGGCCATGCTGTTCCTGTCCGAGCGCAGCGGGCTGAAGGCCGATGTGGTCATCGGGCTGATCTTCACCAGCTTCTTCGGGCTGGGGCTGTTCCTGGCCTCCAAGAACCCGATCTCGGTCAGCATCCAGTCCATCACCATGGGCAATATCCTCGGCGTCGAGACGGGCGACATGGTGCAGCTGGTCATCATCTCGGTGATCTGCCTCGGGGTGCTGCTGGTGATCTGGCGCGACCTGCTGGCGGTGTTCTTCGACGAGACCCATGCCCGCAGCGTCGGCCTGCGGCCCGGCCTGCTGCGGGTGGTGTTCTTTACCCTGCTGTCGGCGGCGGTGGTGGCGGCGATGAAGACGGTGGGGGCGTTCCTGGTAATCTCGATGGTGGTGACGCCGGGGGCCACCGCCTATCTGCTGACCGACCGCTTCCCGCGCCTGCTGGCGCTGGCCGTGGCCATCGGCACGCTGAGCGGCGCGGTCGGCGCCTATCTGAGCTATTTCCTCAACGGTGCGACCGGCGGGGTGATCGTCTGCCTGCAGGTGGTGCTGTTCCTGCTGGCCTTCACCTTCGCCCCCCGCCACGGCCTGCTGGCCGCCCGCCGCCGCGCCCGCGCCGCATTGCAGGACGGAGGCCGGGCATGATCCGCAGCGCACCCCCGACCTTCGCGCAGCGCCGCCACCGGTCGGTCACGGCAAGGCCGGTATTTCCGGTCCCCAGCCTCCCGTCCCGCCTTGCGCGCGGGAATCTGAACGGCCTGCTCCCACACGCCGCGCTTGTGACCGGACGGGCACCGTCCCCCGCGCAAAGCCGCCCGGCCGGCCAGCCTCCCAGCGCGACGGCGCCGATGCCCGCGACCGCCTTCCGGCACCGCCCCGCACGACGCAGGCTGCTCGCCCTGTCCGCAGCCTCCATCGGTCCCCGGCCGCAAGCCGTGCCTGCGGCAAGGCGAATACGCCCCGCCCCTCTCACCGCGCGAAACGAGGCAGCCGACCGGATCGTCGCCGCCTGCCTCACCGATCGGCCCGCCACGGCGCATAACCCACTAGCTCACCGGCCAACCCACGCCCTGCCGAAAGGAGACCGGGCATGATCGACAGCCTGCTGGCGCCCTTTGCCTATCCCTTCATGCAGAACGCCTTTCTGGCCGGGCTGCTGCTAGCGCTGCCCGCCGGGCTGCTGTCCTGCTTTCTGGTGCTGAAGGGCTGGGCGCTGATGGGTGATGCGGTCAGCCATGCCATCCTGCCCGGCGTGGTCATCGCCCATCTCCTCGGCGCGCCGCTGCTGATCGGGGGCTTTGCCGCCGGCATGGGCTGCGCGGTCGCGGTGGGCTTCCTGTCCGAAAACAGCCGCGTCAAGCGCGATACCGTCATGGGCGTGGTGTTTTCGGGCATGTTCGCGCTGGGGCTGGTGATCTATCTGGCCAGCGAGACCGTGCTGCATCTCGACCATATCCTGTTCGGCAACATGCTGGGCATCGCCACCGCCGACCTGCTGCGGCTGCTGCTGATCGCGCTGCCGGTGACGGCGGTGTTCGTGCTGAAATGGCGCGATTTCCTGCTGTTCTCCTTCGATCCGGTGCAGGCGCGGGCCTCGGGGCTGCGCACCGGCTGGCTCTATTACGGGCTGCTGGCGCTGCTGTCGCTGACCATCGTCGCCACGCTGTCCTCGGTCGGGCTGGTGCTGGCGGTGGGGCTGATGATCGCGCCGGGCGCCACCGCCTTCCTGCTGACCCGGCGCTTCGGGACGATGATGCTGGTCTCGGTGGCCGTGGCGCTGACGGGGATGATCGGCGGCGCCTATCTGTCCTTCTTCCTCGACGCCTCGCCGGCGGCCACGGTGATCCTGCTGATGGCGGCGGGCTTTGCCGCCGCCCTGGTCTGGCGCCGGCGCCGGATCAGGCGCGCGGTGACGGGGGCCGAGGCTGCGGCGGGGACGGCCTGACCGGCGCCGGCGCCGGCGCCCGCCGCAGCGGGTCCGAGATCAGTCGCGTCACATCGGCCACCACCGCGACCGGGTTGCTCAGCCGCGGCAGCACCAGATAGCGCGGCTCCCAGAGCGGGTCGAACTTGTCCTTGAACTGGCGCAGGCCCCGAAAGCCGTAGAAGCGCCCGCCATGGCGATAGACCAGCCGCCCGACCCGGCCGGCGAGGCTGCGGGCCTCCTCCAATCCGGCCAGCGGCGCCACGCCGAGGCTGAGGCTCTCCACCTCCCGCGCGGCCAGCGCCAGCATGGTCTCGGTGAACAGGAACTCCATCACCGGCAGCGCGGTGGCGGGGTCGTGGCGCATCAGGTCGATCGCCGCGCCCTGGCCGCGCCCGTCCAGCAGCACCAGCGCGAAGCCGACCAGCCGGCCGTGGTGGCGCACCACCGCCAGCGGAAAGCGCCGCAGCCAGTCGGCATCGAAACGCCCGACCGAAAAGGTCTTTTCCCGCCCCGGCCGCGCCGCCAGCCAGCGGTCCGAGATCGCCCGCAGCTCCTCCAGCAGCCCGTCCGAGGCGCCGGCGGCCAGCAGCTCGTGGCTCAGCCCCTCGCGCCGGGCGCGGGCATGGCTGCCACGCAAGCGCTTGCGGGCCGGCCCCTCCAGAGAAAAGCGGGTGAGGTCGACCACCGCCTCCTCGCCCAGCTTGAACAGCGTCATGCCGGTCTCGATCCATTGCGGGAACCAGCGCGGGCTGGCCTCGTAGAAGACCGGCGTCACCCGCGCCCGCCGTGCGGCGTCGCGAAAGCGCCAGATCAGGCCGGGGATCTGCGCCGGATCACCGACGGGATCGCCCAGCGCCACCCAGGCCCGCCCCTGCACCGCATAGGCGATCACCGCATCGCCGCCATCCGAGAGCAGGAAGCACTTGCCGCCGCTCAGCGCCAGCGCATCGCCGGCCCGACCCCAGCGGGCGATGATGCCCTCGACCTGGCCGCGGGCCAGCGTGTCGGCGGCATCGCGGAACGGCGCCCGGCGCAACGCCTGCCAGATGGTCATCAGCGCCAGCACGAAGCAGCCGGTCAGCCCCAGCCGCAGCGCCCGCGGCGCGCGGGCATCGTCGGCAAAGGCCCAGGGCGTGGCATCGGCATAGGGCGCGGCATGGGTGGCCAGCAGCGCCACCGCCACCACCGAGCACAGCATGGCGCCGACCAGCAGGAACCAGCCCGGCGACAGCGCCCCCCGCGTCAGCCGGGTCGAGCGGTAGAAGGCCGCCCTGCAGGGCAGCAGCAGCAGCGCCGCCAGCGCCAGGAACAGCGCCCGCTCGACATCCCAGTCGTCGAGCAGGGCGGCGCCGATGCCCGCGGCCAGCGCCGCCATGGTCAGCCACCAGGCCCCGGCCAGCCGCCGCAGCAGGCCCTGCGCAATCAGCACCAGCATGGCGCCCAGCGCCGTCGACAGCAGCGCCCCCGTCTCGACGAAGGCCAAGGGCAGCGCGGCCTCGGCCTCGCGCGCCAGATGCGAGGCGGCGGGCACCATCGGCACCAGCATCATCACCGCGCCCGAGACCATGACCATGGCCCCCATCGCCAGCGGCACCAGCGCCCCGGTCAGGGCGCGGGCCAGCGCGGTGATGCGGCCGGTGGCCAGCTGCCGGCCCTCGGTCCCGGCCAGCATGGCCAGCGCCACCATGAAGGGCAGGATGAAATAGACCAGCCGATAGGCCAGCAGCGCCGCCGCCGCGTCGGTGGTGCTGACGCTGGCGGGCAGGGTGGCGATGATGACGGTCTCGAACACCCCGACGCCGCCGGGCACATGGCTGAGTATGCCGGCCATGGTCGCGGCCAGATAGACCGCCAGGAAGGGCACGAAAGCGATGTCGGCGCGCAGGAACAGATAGAGCACCAGCGCGCCCATCACCATCTCGGCCAGCGTCACCGCCAGCTGCACCGCCAGCAGCACCGGCCCCGGCGCCTCGATCCGCCAGCGGCCCAGCGGCAGGGCGATGCGGCCCAGGCTGGAACCCCAGATCACCAGATTGCCGACCACGAAGCCGGCCAGCGCCAGCAGCCGCACCAGCGCCGGCGGCAGCGGCAGCACCGCGGCCAGCGCATCGGGATAGGCGATCAGCGCCCCCAGCCCAACCATGGTGGCGCCGGTGCCATAGGCCAGCGCCACGAAGGTCGAGATGCGGGCGATGTCGGCCAGGTTCAGGCCCAGCGCCGAATAGACCCGATAGCGCACGGCGCCACCGGACAGCGCGCTGATGCCCACGGTATTGCCGATGGAATAGGCCAGGAAGCCGCCCAGCGCCACCGCCCGCGCCGGCAGCACGCGCCCGACATAGCGCAGCGCCGTCCAGTCATAGCAGACCAGCGCCGCATAGCCCGCCGCCGTCGCCAGCAGCGCCAGCAGCAGATCGCCGGCCGGCACCTGCCGGACCTGCTGGCGCACCTCGGCCAGCGGCACGTCGCGCAGCAGGTGATAGAGCGCCGCGATGCCCAGCACGAACAGCGCCAGCGTCGCCAGATAGGGCAGCACCGGCAGCATGCGCGCCCAGCGCGAGGGCGGCGCATCGGGCAGCCCGTCCGGCAGGGCATCGGCCGGCGCCTCGGGGGCGGCCAGCGGCTCTCCGGCCCGGCTCATCGCGCGGCGCCGCGGCGCGCGCGCCGGTCAGAGGGCGCGCGGCTGGCCGGGAACATGCTCGGCCTCGGGGCAGAGAATCGGGTCGCAAGCAATCGGGGTCATCTGCTCAAGCCGGGACATGGGACGGCTGCTCGATAGCGCAGTCGCGGGGGAAACCAAAGCCGTCGCGATGCGGTTCCCCGCTCATGCCAGCCGGGCCTCGGCATCCATGGCCAGCGCACCGTCATGGCGCCGCACCCACAGGCGCATCGCGTCGCCGCCCGCCGCAGCGCCGTGGACCGAGAAACCCTCGGTATCGAAGACCGGCGCCAGCGCGCGGAACGCGAAGGCGGCCAGCCGCGCCCGCGGCCGCTCGCGCCGGATCAGGTCGGTCAGCAGCGTCGCCAGCAGCGGCCCGTGCACCACGAGGCCGGGATAGCCCTCGGCCCGGCAGAAGGGCAGATCGTAATGGATGCGATGGCCGTTGAAGGTCAGCGCCGAATAACGAAACAGCAGCACCGGGTCGGGCCGGATGCTGCGGGCGAAGGCGCCGCCCTCCGGCGCCGGGCGCGGCGGGGGCGAGGCTGCATCGGCGCGCGGCGCCTCGCGATAGACGATGTCGTGCTGCTCGCGCAGGCAGAGCGTGGCGCCGTCCTCGATCCGGTGCTCGACGGTGACAAAGACCAGCGCGCCCGAACGCCCCTGCTTCTGCGCCACGTCCAGCACGGTCGAGTGCCGCCGCAGCACCGCCCCGATGCGTAGCGGCGCCAGGAATTCCAGCCGCCCGCCCGCCCACATCCGCCGCGGCAGCGGCACCGGCGGCAGGAAATCCCCCAGCCGGGCATGGCCGTCGTAATTGGTGTGGTCCATGCGGTGCAGCGGCAGGAAATGCAGCCAATGGTAAAGCGGCGGCAGCGCATCGCCCGGCGCCAGCGCCGGGTCGCGGTCCAGCGTGGCCTCCAGCGCATTGGCAGGAAAGGCGGCAATGGGTTCGACCCGCGTCTCGCTGCGGCCGATCCAGTCCCGAAAGTCGGAAATCCCGCGCTCCATCCGGCCCGTCCCCCTCGCTCCATCCGGCCCGTCCCCCTCCCCGTCCCCGCCTGCCCCGTCCCGCTATCCGCCGCCATGCTGGCACGCCCCCGCCGCGCCGGCAATGGCCGGTCGCGGGGCCTGACCGGCGGCGCGCGGCGGGGCGGTGCCGCGCCGGGGCCGGCGCGATCGGCGGGTTTGCGCGGGGCGCCGAGGACGGGGCTTTGCCGGCGGGCGGCGCGGCGCTAGCCTGCCAGCGACGGACCCGTTCGACAGGCAGGCTTTCCATGAATTTCCTCGGCACCCTTTTCCGGCGCCTCGCCCTGCTGCTGGCGCTGGCGCCGCTGGCACTGGCCGGCTGCGCCCCCTCCGCCCCGGCGCCCTCCGCCGAAAGCGCCGCCGCGGCGGCGCCGATGCGCAGCGCCCGGTTGGGCACGCAATGGGGCGAGGGGGTGGAATCGCGGGTCTCGACCCTCAGCCTGCGGCGCAGCAGCGCGCAGCCGCTGGCGGTGCAGGAGATCCGCTATTCCGCCGCCCGACCCGCCGGCGAGCAACTGCGGGAATTACCGCTGGCCGGCGGCCGCGTCGGCGTGCGGGTGCTGCGCGACGATGGCGGCCTCTGGCCGCTCCGGCGCGCCGGCGGGATGGTGCATCTGCAGGGCCGCAAGGGCGAGCGCTACATCCTCGAATACCGCAACCATTCCACCCGCAGCTACGAGGTGGTGGCGACGGTGGACGGGCTGGACGTGCTGTCGGGCCAGCCGGGCAGCACCCGCCATCGCGGCTACGTGCTGCGCCCCGGCACGACCCTGCGCATCGAGGGCTTCCGCAAGAGCAGCGCCGAGGTCGCCGCCTTCCGCTTTTCCGCCGTCGCGAATGCCTATGCCGCCAATACCCCGGCCGGCTCGGTGGCCAATGTCGGCGTAATCGGTACGGCGCTGTTCGATCTGGTCGACCCGGACGCGCCCGCCTGCGGGCCGGGTCCCTGCGCCTTCCCCGGCGATCCGCAGGGCCGCTATGCCCCGCCGCCGGTGGGAAGGAACTGAGGCAGGGCCGGGCGTTCCTGAAGGCGTGGATGCGACCTCCCCCGTGCGGGGATCGGCCGCATCACCTCACCGTGCAGAGCGGGCCCGGGGATGGCGATCATGCCAACGGCAGGGGGAAGGACAGCGCGGTGCGTGCCAGCACCCTACAGATCCGCGGGCATGCCGCGTGGCACCGCGCCCCTACCCTTCCAGCGCCTCGAAGCTTTCCTTCTGGCGGCGGGTCCAGCGCAGGTGCAGGCGCCAGCCCTCGTCCAGCGCCTCCTCCGCCGTCACCACGCCGGCGGCATGCAGCCAGGCGCGGCGGCGGCCGTCGGAGAAGCCCAGCGTGACCTCGCCTTCCTCGCGTGCCTCGCCCAGCGCCCGCGCCAGGCCGGAATCGATGGCGGCGATCAGCGCCTCCATGCCTTCGCCGGTCAGGGCGCTGACCGCGACCACGTCCTCGCGCCGCGCATCATGGGCCAGCGCGGCGTCATGCGCCGCCGGGTCGAGGGCGTCGATCTTGTTCCAGACCTCGATCTGCACCACCTCCGGCCCGACGCCGAGCGAGGTCAGGATCTGCTCCACATCGCGGGCCTGGGCGGCGGTTTCCGGGTGGGCGATGTCGCGCACATGCAGGATCAGGTCGGCCTCCAGCACCTCCTCCAGCGTCGCGCGGAAGGCGGCGACCAGCTCATGCGGCAGGTCGGAGATGAAGCCCACGGTGTCGGACAGCATCACCTGGCGGCCGGAACCGCCGGCCCCGGCATCGGGCAGACGGATCGCCCGCAGGGTCGGGTCCAGCGTGGCGAACAGCATGTCCTTGACCAGCACGTCGGCGCCGGTCAGGCGGTTGAACAAAGTCGATTTGCCGGCATTGGTATAGCCGACCAGCGCCACCACCGGATAGGGCACCTTGGCACGCGCGGCGCGGTGCAGGCTGCGGGTCTTGACCACGCGGGCAAGCTGGCGGCGCAGGCGGACGATCTGCTCGTCGATGGCGCGGCGGTCGGCCTCGATCTGGGTCTCGCCGGGGCCGCCGACAAAGCCGAAGCCGCCCCGCTGCCGTTCAAGGTGGGTCCAGGCCCGCACCAGCCGGGTGCGCTGATAGGCCAGCGCCGCCAGTTCCACCTGCAACACGCCCTCGCGGGTATGGGCGCGGTCGGCGAAGATCTCCAGGATCAGGCCGGTGCGGTCCAGCAGCTTGACGCCCCAGAGCTTTTCCAGGTTGCGCTGCTGGACGGGCGAGACCGGGCCGTCGACCAGCACCAGGTCGATCTCGTCCTCCTTCAGCCGCGCGGCGATCTCCTCGGCCTTGCCGGTGCCGAACAGCTGGCCGGGATGGGGGGTGCGCACCCGCACCACCTCGCCGCCCAGAACCTCGATGGCGGGCAGGGCATGGGCCAGCGCCATCGCCTCGGCCAGCGCATGGGCGGGGGTGTGGCGCAGGCGGGAATCGCCCAGGTCCGGGTGCAGCACCCAGGCCCGGGTCGGGCCGGCCTCGGTGGCGTCGCCCTGCTCGGCTTCGGACAATCAGTCCTCGCCTTCGTAGAGGCTGATCGGCTGGCCGGGCATGATCGTGCTGATCGCATGCTTGTAGACCAGCTGGCTCTGCCCGTCGCGACGCAGCAGCACGCAGAAATTGTCGAACCAGGTGATCACGCCCTGCAATTTGACACCGTTGATCAGGAAGATCGTCACCGGGACCTTCGCCTTGCGGACATGGTTCAGAAACGTATCCTGAAGATTTTGCTTGTCCGCCGCCATTGTTCTTGTGTCCCTTGATGCGGTTGTTGTCAGCTTCGATGTTTAGGGCGCGCAAGGGGGGCTTGGCAAGCACGCATGGCGGGGGTCAGGCGCGGCCGCCCTCGTCGCCGTCGAGGGACCCGTCGATGGGCCCGCCGGTGAGGTCGTCATCCTCGCCCGCATCCATCGCTGCCAGCCCGCGAAAGCCGGTGGCGACCAGGAACTTTTCCGAGCTGTCGGCGCGGCTGGCCGGCGGCTTGACATTGGTCACCCGCAGGAAGGCGCGCTTCAGCTTGGCCAGCAACCCCTGCTCGGCGCCGCCGGCCAGAACCTTGGCGACGAAGGTGCCACCGGGCTCCAGCACGTCGAAGGCGAATTCCGCCGCCGCCTCGACCAGCGCGATGATGCGCAGATGGTCGGTGCCGCGATGGCCGGAGGACGCGGCGGCCATGTCCGACATCACCACATCGGCCCGCCCGCCCAGCCAGGCCTTCACCTTGTCGTCAGCGCCTTCGGAGAGGAAGTCGAGCTGATGGATCTCGGCCCCGGCGATCGGATCGACCTCCTGCAGGTCGA
>JBEBVF010000032.1:0-26026 GCA_040392885.1 Paracoccus sp. (in: a-proteobacteria)
GGGGGGCCGGCCCCCCGCACCCCCCTCGCCGGGCTCCGGCTCAGCCGCAGGTCACGGCGACCAGCCGACCGCTGCGGTCATATTCGAAGTTCAGCCGATCCACACGCAGGTCCTTGGTCAGCGGGTCGCCGGTGCGGTAATGGCGCATCTCGGTGCCCGCCGGCACGCTGATCTGCGGCGAGAGCTGGCCGACATATTGCTGATAGGCAGCGGCGCCGCAGGCATCGGTGGGGCTGACGGTGGTGGCGGTGACCACGGTGGTCTGGGTGCCGGCATCGGTGGTGCAGGCCGCAACCAGCGGCAAGGCCAGCAGGGCGGCGGCAAGGGCGGTGGTTTTCATCTCTGTCTCCGTTCATGGCCATCCATGCGGCGGGGGTCGCTGCCCTCGCCCGCTGGAGATGCAACGCCGCAAGGCCCGGCCGGTTTCCGCCCATCGCGGCCGGGTGCCTCGCGCCGGCGGCCCGGCGCTCAGCCGAGCATGGCCAGAACCTCGTCGGCCAGCGCCATCACCTCGCTGCGCGCCGGGCCGGCACCGCCCTCGGCGACGCCGCGGCCCTGGCCCAGCGCCTCGGCATAGGCGACGCGGTTGGCCAGCCGCGAGGCGGCCAGCTCGGCCCCCAGCCCGGCCGCCGCCGCCTCGACCTCGGCGCCCAGCCGGGTATTGGGGCGGGCGCGGTTCAGCACGATCACCGCTGCGCGCTTCTCGCGCCGGGCCAGGTCCAGCACGCCCTCGGTCGCCCACAGGTCGACATGGCTGGAGGCCACCGGCACCAGCACCAGATGCGCCGCCCGCAGCGCCGGGCGCAGGTCGCTGTCGATCTTGGGCGGGGTGTCGATGATCACCACGTCAAAGCGCCGCGCCAGCTTTTCACCCTCGTAGCTGGCGCCCCAGGCCGAGGAGGTGGAGAATTCCAGCCCCTCGTCCAGCCCCTGCCGTTCCAGCCGCTCCAGGAACCAGCGGCCCAGGCTGCCCTGCGGGTCGGTATCGACCAGCGCCACGCTCAGCCCGCGCGCGCGCATCGCCACCGCGAGATTGGCGGCCACCGTGGTCTTGCCGGAGCCGCCCTTCTGCTGGGCGACGGTCAGGATATATCCCATCAATGCACCTCGTGCTGGGGGCCGGGGGTGTCGAAGACGGCGGCGACCTCGTACATCACCGGCTCGAAGCTCTTGGCGCGGTCCTGGATGATGCGGTTGCGGGCGCGCATCTCCTCGGTGCGCAGCATGGCCTGATAGTCGCCGCGCGCCCGCCATTGCGAATAGGTGCAGATGCGGGTCTGCGCATCGTTGAGGTGGATGGCGCCGGCGATATAGCCCGGCTGGTGCGAGATCACCTCGTCATAGGCGGCCTGCAGCATCTCCAGCACGTCATGGGCGCTGCCCGGGGTCACGTCGAAGGTGCAGATCACGGTCTGGCCGGCGAAATCGGGGCTGATCCTGGGCATGGCGAACCTCGCAAGGGCTGGAACGGGCGCCGGACTCGGCCGCCGGCGCGCGGTCAGGTTGGCATGGACCCGGCCCCTCGCCAAGCCCTCGCGTCAGGCCAGCGCCGCCAGAACCTCGGGCAGGCAGGGCTTGGGAACCATGACCAGCAGCGGCCCCTCGCTGGCCAGCGTCACCGGGCCGGTGGCCGCGTTCGAGGTGCCGACGCGGGCATCGGGGGCGAGGCGCAGCCCCTCGATCGGCCAGACCAGCCCGGTCGAGCGCCCGGCGACCGGCCCCATCGGAAACAGCGAGACCGGCAGGCCCGGCGCCAGATCCAGCGACAGTTGCGGCGGGGCCAGGAACACCAGCTCGGCCTCGGTCAGCATCAGGATGCGCTGGCCCGGGCGCCGCGCGATCACCGACAGCGCCGCCAGCGTGTGGTCGAGGCGACGGCCGGAAAAGCCCACCGCGATCACATGGGCTGCGACGATCCGCTGCAGGCATTTCTCGAAATCGGTGCTGTCCTGCTCGGCCACCGGATGCAGGCGGTCGGCCAGTCGCGCCCGCGCCGGCGCCGAAATCGAATCGAGATCGCCGATCACCAGTTCCGGGACCAGCCCCGCCGCCAGCGCCGCATCGGCGCCGCCATCGGCGGCGACCAGGCGCGGCGCATGCGCCAGGGCCAGCGCCAGATCCGCGGCCTCGGCCCCGCCGCCACCCACCAGCGTGACGCCGCCCCGGGTGGTCAGCAGCGGCCTCACTTCGGGTCGTCCTCGAAGCGGCGGGGGCTGGAGCCGCGGGCGGCGACGCCCAGGAACAGCCCCCGCAGCGGGAAGACCCACAGGATGCCGAGGCCGATCCAGCCCGCCAGCTCGCCCCAGAAGGGTAGCGGGCCGAGATGCGCCTGCGCCCATTCCATCAGCGTCACCGCCACGAAGGCCCAGACCGGGATGCCGACCACCAGCACCAGGATCGCCAGCCAGACGCGGGTGTTGCGCGTCATCGCCTCAATCCGCGAAGGGATCGGCGACCAGGATGGTGTCGTCGCGACGCGGCGAGGTCGAGAGCAGCGCCACCGGGCAGCCGATCAGCTCCTCGATGCGGCGCACGTATTTCACCGCCGCCGCCGGCAGGTCGGCCCAGCTGCGCGCGCCCTCGGTCGATTCGGACCAACCTTCCATCTCCTCGTAGATTGGCACCGCGCGCTCCTGCAGGCCGGCGGCAGTGGGCAGATGGTCATAGGTCTCGCCATCGACCTGATAGCCGACGCAGATCTTCAGCGTGTCGAACCCGTCCAGCACGTCGAGCTTGGTCAGCGCGATGCCATGCGCGCCGGAAATGGCGCAGGTCTGGCGCACCAGCACGGCATCGAACCAGCCGCAGCGGCGCTTGCGGCCGGTCACCGTGCCGAATTCGCGGCCGCGCTCGCCCAGCTTGTGGCCGGTCTCGTCGGTCAGTTCGGTCGGGAACGGACCCGAGCCGACGCGGGTGGTATAGGCCTTCACGATGCCCAGCACATAGCCGATGGCACCCGGCCCGACGCCGGTGCCGGCCGCGGCCATGCCGGCCATGGTGGTCGAGGAGGTCACGAAGGGATAGGTGCCGAAGTCGATGTCCAGCAGCGCGCCCTGGGCGCCCTCGAACAGGATGCGGCGGCCGGCGCGGCGGGCCTCGCCGAGGATCTGCCACACCGGGCGCGCATAGGGCAGCAGCCGCGGCGCCATCTCCAGCAGCTCGGCGCGCAGCTTCGCGCGGTCGATCGGCGCGGCGCCGAGGCCGGCGCGCAGCGCGTCGTGATGCGCCAGCAGCCGGTCGAGACGGGAATCCAGCGTGGCCTCGTCGCCCAGGTCGGCGACGCGGATGGCGCGGCGGCCGACCTTGTCCTCATAGGCCGGGCCGATGCCGCGGCCGGTGGTGCCGATCCGGGCATTGCCGGCAGCTTCCTCACGCAGCTGGTCGAGGTCCTGATGCAGCGGCAGGATCAGCGGCGCGTTCTCTGCGATGACCAGATTCTCGGGGCTGACGTCGACTCCCTGCCCGGCGATGGCGTCGATCTCGCGAAACAGCGCCCAGGGGTCCAGCACGACACCGTTGCCGATCACCGCCAGCTTGCCCTCGCGCACGATGCCCGAGGGCAGCAGCGACAGCTTGTAGGTCACGTTGTTGACGACCAGCGTATGGCCGGCGTTATGGCCGCCCTGGAACCGCGCGATGACATCGGCGCGTTCCGACAGCCAATCCACGATCTTGCCCTTGCCCTCGTCGCCCCATTGCGCGCCGACAACCACCACATTGGCCATGTTCTGCCCTTTCGGTCCTGAATGCCGGGATTGCCTCTAGCCGATGCGGCGGCCGCGGGAAAGGTCAGTTTCGCCCCATCGGCCAAGACGGTGCCGCGGCTGGCGCATATGGCACACCGGCCAGCGACCCTGCGGTGATGCGTGGCGAAGGGCGCTGTGCCGGGTCTAGACAGCGCCCCCTGCCCCGCAGGGCTGCGTCCCGCGGCAAAGACGGCCTGCCCACCGCGCGAAACCGGCCCCCCCTGTCCGCAGTGCCGCAAGTCGGGGCCGCAAGGGCCGCGGCTCAGTCCCCCACCGGCCCGGCCTGGCCGCCCGACGGCACGGCGCCGCCGGCGGTCTCGATGGCACGCCAGCGGGCGACATTCTCGTTATGCTCGGCCAGGGTGCGGGCAAAGGCATGGCCGCCGGTGCCGTCGGCGACAAAGAACAGGTAATCGGTCTCGGCCGGGCGCAGGGTGGCCTCGATGGCGGCGCGGCCGGGATTGGCGATCGGCGTCGGCGGCAGCCCGTCGATCAGATAGGTGTTGTAGGGCGTGCGCGCCTGCAGTTCCGAGCGCCGCAGCCCGCGATCCAGCACCCCCTCGCCCTTGGTGACGCCATAGATCACCGTCGGGTCGGTCTCCAGCCGCATGCCCTGCCGCAGCCGGTTGACGAAGACCGAGGCCACGATCGGGCGTTCGGCCGGAACCGAGGTCTCCTTCTCCACGATCGAGGCCATGACCAGCGCCTCCTCCGGCGTGTCATAGGGCAGGTCCTCGGCGCGTTCCTCCCAGGCACGGGCGAGGTTGCGGGCCTGCAATGCCGCCATCTGCGCCAGCAGCTCGGCCCGCTCGGTGCCCGGCTTGACCTCGTAGGTCTCCGGCGCCAGCGTGCCCTCGGCCGGCAGCTTGCCGGTCTCGCCGGCGAGGAAGCCGGCCTGCTTCAGCCCCTCGACCACCTGCCAGCTGGTCACGCCCTCGGCCACGGCGATGCGCAGGCGGGCATCCGGCCTGGCCTCGGCGGCGGTGATCACCTCGGGCGCGGCCTCGGTGACGGGATTGTATTTCGCCACCTCGGCATATTGGCCGGTGGCCGGGTCCATGTCGCGCAGCACGACGCTGTTGTCACGCACGCCGATGCGGAAGGTCACCTCGGTGCCGCAGGTCGAGGGACCGCCGGCGGTGATGGTGGCCATGATGTCCTGCATCGAGGCATGCGGCGGCACCAGGAAGCTGCCGAATTTCTGCTGGCCGGCCTTGCCCGCATAGGCGGCGCCGGTCAGGAAGATGTAGGGATGCGAGATCGCGCCATGTTCCGCCAGCTGGTTGGCGATGGTCTGCATGCTGGCCCCCGGCGCCACCACCACGCATTGCGCCACGGCGGAGGGTCCGGGACCGGCATATTGCTGGCGCCCCCAGGCGACGGCAATCGCCAGCGCCGTCAGGATCACCAGCAGCAGCGTCAGGAAATTCGACGCGATCGCCCGCCACATCAGGACACGCGGCCCAGGAGCAGGCTGGCATTGGTGCCGCCAAAGCCGAAGCTGTTGGACAGCGCGTAGTCAATCTTGCGGCGCACCGCGGCATTGGCGGCAAGGTCGATCTTCGCCGCCACCGCCGGATTGTCGAGGTTGATGGTCGGCGGCGCGATCTGGTCGCGGATGGCGAGGATGCAGAAGATCGCCTCGACCGCCCCGGCCGCGCCCAGCAGGTGGCCGATGGAGGATTTGGTCGAGGACATGGTGGCCGTGCCGGCGGCATCGCCCAGCAGGCGCTCGACCGCCGCCAGTTCGATTACGTCGGCCATGGTCGAGGTGCCATGTGCGTTGATATAGTCCAGATCGGCGGGTTGCAGCCCGGCGCGCTTCAGGGCGCCCTGCATGGCGCGAAAGCCGCCATCGCCGTCCTCGCTGGGCGCGGTGATGTGGTGGGCGTCGCCCGAGAGGCCATAGCCCAGCACCTCGGCATAGATGCGGGCGCCGCGCGCGCGCGCATGCTCGTATTCCTCCAGCACGACGACGCCGGCGCCCTCGCCCATCACGAAACCGTCGCGATCGGCATCCCAGGGGCGCGAGGCCGCCTTGGGATCGTCCTCGCGTTTCGTGGACAGCGCCTTGCAGGCGTTGAAGCCGGCAATGCCGATTTCCGAGATCGGCGCCTCGGCCCCGCCGGCGAGCATCACATCGGCATCGCCGAAGGCGATCAGCCGGGCGGCGTCACCGATGGCATGGGCGCCGGTCGAGCAGGCGGTGACCACCGCGTGATTCGGGCCCTTGAAGCCATAGCGGATGCTGACCTGCCCCGAGATCAGGTTGATCAGCGCGCCGGGGATGAAGAACGGGCTGACCCGGCGCGGCCCGCGCTCCTTGATCAGCACCGCGGTCTCGGCGATCGAGGTCAGCCCACCGATGCCGGAGCCGATCATCACGCCGGTGCGGCAACGCTCGTCCTCGGTCGCCGGCACCCAGCCGGAATCCTGCACCGCCTGCGCGGCCGCGGCCATGCCGTAGAGAATGAAGTCGTCGACCTTGCGCCGGTCCTTGGGGTCCATCCAGTCGTCGGGGTTGAAGCTGCCGTCGCTGCCATCGCCGAAAGGAATCTCGCAGGCATATTTCGTCACCACATTCGCGGCATCGAAGCGGGTGATCGGACCGGCCCCGGATTCGCCGGCCAGCAGCCGGCTCCAGGTGGCATCGACCCCGCAGGCCAGCGGCGTGACCATGCCCAACCCGGTAACGACGACCCTTCTCATCTGCGCTCCTCCGCAAGCATGCCTTTGGTCCCGGACTGATACAGGAGCCCCGCACCCGGCGCAACGCGAAGGCTTGCGAGCGGGCGTCAGGCCCGGACCGATGCGCGCCAATCCTCCGCACGCAGGACATGATCCTGCCCGACCAGCCGCATGCCGAGCTTTTCGGCCACGCGTTGCGAACCAATATTGTCGGGATGGATTCCCGCCGCGACCACCTGCCGGGCGCCAAGGGTGTCGAAGGCATGCGCCAGCATCGCCGCCGCCGCCTCGGAGGCATAGCCCCGCCCCCATGCGGCGCGGATCAGCCGCCAGCCGATCTCGATGCCCCCGGGATGCGGGACCAGAAAGACCCAACCCAGAAAGCCGCCCGGTTCCTCGCGGCGAAAGATCGACCAATAGCCGAGCCCCTCGCCCCAGTCGCGGGTCATCCGGTCATGCAGAAAGGCCTCATGCGCCGCCGCGTCCGTCCAGGGGCCGTCGATGAACCTCGTGACCTCGGGGTCGCGGTCCATCGCCAGGCAGGCGTCGTAATCGTCAAGGGTGCGGGGACGCAGGCACAGGCGTGCGGTGGTGAGGATCATGGGCGTCCCTGCAACGCACCGGCCCCGCCACGATGGGCGGGGCCGCAAGCGGGTCACTTTTCCAGATGGCTCTCGATGAACCACAGATCCTTGTCGATGTCGCGCGACATCGCGGTCAGGATGTCGGCGGCATCGGCCTCGCCGGCGGCGTCGGTGGCGTCGATGCCCTCGCGGACCTTGCCGCCTAGGTCGCGCAGACGCTCGGACACGGCCTTGATGTGATCGGTCTCGCTGGTCAGGTCCAGCGGATAGGGCTTTAGCGAGGAGGCCTTGGCGACATGTTCGGCGGTGCCGTTGGCGGTGCCGTCCAGTTGCTTTATGCGCTCGGCGATCTCGTCGATATGGGGCTCCAGCCGCTCGTAGACCTGGTCGAACAGTTCGTGAATGGCGATGAAATTCGGCCCCTTCACGTTCCAATGCGCCTGTTTCAGCGCCAGAAGCATCGCGGTCGCGTCGGCCAGCCGGGCCGACAGCACCTCGATCGCGGTCTTGCGGGCATTGTCTTCCAGACCATCAAGTTTCACAGCCATGGACTTGTCTCCTTGGAAAGTTCGGACGGTTGCCGGATCAACCCGCGCCCCTGCCCGCGGGTTCCGCATGAAAAACGCGGCGCTCCGGGGTCGGAGGCGCCGCGCCAAAGCCGGACAATTCAGCCAGCCGAGGACCGATCAGACGGCGCCCTCGATGAACTTGACCGCGTCGCCGAAGGTCTGGATGGTTTCGGCGGCATCATCGGGAATCTCGATCCCGAATTCTTCCTCGAAGGCCATGACCAGTTCGACGGTGTCGAGGCTGTCGGCACCCAGATCGTCGATGAACGAGGCGCTTTCGGTCACCTTGTCCTCCTCGACGCCCAGATGTTCGACGACGATCTTCTTCACGCGATCGGAAATGTCGCTCATGTCTTCAGTCCTTGTTTGCGCGGGCATCCGCCCAAGTTGGGCCGCGAATGGCGGCGCGACCGAGGGCGGGTCCCCACGGCCTTCGACGCCCCGATATAGCAAGCCGGAAGCGCCGCGCAACCCGTCCGTTGCGCCGCCCGCGCCGACATTTTCAACCGCCAGCGGAAAACCGCGTCAAATCATGGCCATGCCGCCGTTGACATGCAGCGTGGCGCCGGTGACATATCCGGCCTCGGGGCTGGAAAGATACAGGCAGGCGGCGGCGATATCCTCCGGCGTGCCCATCTTGCCGGCGGGAATCGCCCCCAGGATCCGGCCCTTCTGGTCGTCGTTCAGCTTGTCGGTCATTGCCGTGGCGATGAAGCCGGGGGCAATGCAATTCACCGTGACCCCGCGCGAGGCGACCTCGGCCGCGAGGCTCTTGGACATGCCGACCAGCCCGGCCTTGGCGGCGGCGTAATTGCCCTGCCCCGGATTGCCGGTGGCGCCCACCACCGAGGTGATCTGCACGATCCGGCCCCAGCGCGCCTTCATCATGCCGCGCAGCACCGCGCGCGAGAGGCGAAAGGCCGAGGTCAGGTTGACCTCGATCACCTGCGCCCATTCCTCGTCGGACATGCGCATGAACAGGTTGTCGCGGGTGATCCCGGCATTGTTGACCAGGATGTCGATGCCGCCCATGGCCTCGGCCGCCGCCTTGGGCAGCGCCTCGACCGAGGCCGCGTCCGACAGGTTCGCCACCGTCACATGCGCGCGCGCGCCCAGGCTCTCCGCCAGTTCGCGCAGCGGCGCCTCGCGCGTGCCCGACAGCGCCACCTCGGCGCCGGCCACATGCAGCGCCCGCGCCACCGCGCCGCCGATTCCCCCCGAGGCACCCGTCACCAGCGCCCGCTTGCCCGTCAGGTCGAACATCGTCAGCCCCTTCGTTTCGTGTTTCATGCGGGCGCCGCGCAGGCCGCGCGCGCCCCTTCCTCCCACGCTTACCCGCCGCGCCGGGCGGCGCCAACCCGAATGCGGGCACGGTTTGCGCTAACCCCGGCAAGCGGGCGCCTCGATACTTGCGATTCGCGGCCAGCGGGCCTAACGCTGCGCCCGACCGTGTCCATCCAGGAAAGGGATTCAACCATGGCCAGACCCAAGATCGCGCTCATCGGCGCGGGCCAGATCGGCGGCACCCTCGCCCATCTCGCCGCGATGAAGGAGCTGGGCGATGTCGTCCTGTTCGACATCGCCGAGGGCACCCCGCAGGGCAAGGCGCTGGACATCGCGCAATCGGGCCCCTCCGAGGGTTTCGACGCCGTCATGAAGGGCGCCAATGACTATGCCGACATCGCCGGCGCCGATGTCTGCATCGTGACCGCCGGCGTGCCCAGGAAGCCGGGCATGAGCCGCGACGACCTGCTGGGCATCAACCTCAAGGTGATGAAATCCGTGGGCGAGGGCATCGCCAAACACGCCCCCAATGCCTTCGTGATCTGCATCACCAACCCGCTGGATGCGATGGTCTGGGCGCTGCAACAGTTCTCTGGCCTGCCGGCGAACAAGGTCGTGGGCATGGCCGGCGTGCTGGATTCGGCGCGCTTCCGCCACTTCCTGTCGCTGGAATTCGGCGTCTCGATGCGCGACGTGACCGCCTTCGTGCTGGGCGGGCATGGCGACACCATGGTGCCGCTGGCGCGCTATTCCACCGTCGGCGGCATTCCCCTGCCCGACCTGGTGAAGATGGGCTGGACCACTCAGGAGGCGCTGGACGCCATCATCCAGCGCACGCGTGACGGCGGCGCCGAGATCGTCGGCCTGCTGAAGACCGGCAGCGCCTATTATGCTCCCGCCACCTCGGCGATCGAAATGGCCGAGGCCTATCTGAAGGACCAGAAGCGCGTGCTGCCCTGCGCCGCCTGGGTGGACGGCGCCTTCGGCCTCGACGGTCTCTATGTCGGCGTGCCGACCGTGATCGGCGCGAACGGCATCGAAAAGGTCATCGACATCGCCCTCAATGGCGACGAGGCCGCCATGTTCCAGAAATCGGTGGATGCGGTGAAGGGCCTGGTGGCCGCCTGCAAGCAGATCGACCCCTCGCTGACCTGATTCGCCGCGCTGGCGCCAGACCGGATGCGCGCCCCGCAACGGGCGCGCATCTGCATATCGGACCCGTGCAATTGCTGGGGTCCGGTGATCAGATTTCCGGCGGATCGGGGTTTGTGATCACGGGTTTTCGGCGTGTGATCACAAACTTTCGGGATTTCCGCCGTTTTCCGCCGGTTTCGGGCGATAGGGCTTTGCCCATGCCCGACCCTGTGTCAAAACCCGCGCAATCCGCACCGAAGGGGGACGCGATGAACATTCACGAATATCAGGCCAAGCAGCTTCTGAAGAAGTTCGGCGCGCCGGTCAGCGATGGCCGCGTCGTGACCAAGGCCCATGAGGCGCTGGCCAAGGCCAAGGAAATGGGCGGCCCGCTCTGGGTGGTGAAGGCCCAGATCCATGCCGGCGGCCGCGGCAAGGGCCATTTCAAGGAAGCCGAGGCCGGCCCGAAGGGCGGCGTGCGGCTGGCGAAATCCCCCGAGGAGGCCGCCGAATTCGCGGCGCAGATGCTGGGCCGCACCCTGGTGACCCACCAGACCGGCGAGGCCGGCAAGCAGGTCAACACCATCTACCTGGAGGACGGCTCCGACATCGCGCGCGAGCTGTATCTGGCGCTGCTGGTCGATCGCTCGACCTCGCGGGTCAGCTTCGTCTGCTCGACCGAGGGCGGCATGGACATCGAGGAGGTCGCGGCCTCCACCCCCGAGAAGATCGTCAGCTTCTCGGTCGATCCGGCGACCGGCCTGTGGGACTTCCACGGCCGCCGCGTGGCCTATGCGCTAGGTCTGGAGGGCGATCAGGTCAAGCAGACGGTCAAGCTGATCAAGAACCTCTACCGCATGTTCATCGAGACCGATGCCGAGATGATCGAGATCAACCCGCTGATCGTCACCACCGACGGGCAGGTCAAGGCGCTGGACGCCAAGATGGGCTTCGACAACAACGCGCTCTTCCGCCAGCCCGACATCCTGGCGCTGCGCGACGAGACCGAGGAAGACCAGAAGGAACTGGAAGCCTCGAAATTCGACCTGAACTATATCGCGCTGGACGGCGAGATCGGCTGCATGGTCAACGGCGCCGGCCTGGCGATGGCGACCATGGACATCATCAAGCTCTACGGGGCCGAGCCGGCGAACTTCCTCGACGTGGGCGGCGGGGCGACGAAGGAGAAGGTGACGGAGGCCTTCAAGATCATCACCTCGGACCCGAACGTGAAGGGCATCCTGGTCAACATCTTCGGCGGCATCATGCGCTGCGACATCATCGCCGAGGGCATCATCGCCGCGGTGAACGCCGTGGGCCTGAAGGTGCCGCTGGTCGTGCGCCTCGAAGGCACCAATGTCGAGCTGGGCAAGCAGATCATCCGCGACAGCGGCCTGAACGTGATCCCGGCCGACGACCTGTCGGATGCCGCACAGAAGATCGTGAAAGCGGTCAAGGGCTGATCGTCCGGGTGCGTGCCGGCGCGCGCACCTTCCCCAGAATTCGGTGCGTGCCAGCACGCACCCTGCCAAGGAAGCCGCAACATGGCTGTTCTCGTCGACAAGAATACCAAAGTCATCTGCCAGGGCCTGACCGGCTCGCAGGGCACCTTCCACACCGAACAGGCGATCGCCTATGGCACGCGGATGGTCGGGGGCGTCACCCCCGGCAAGGGCGGCAGCGAGCATATCGGCCTGCCGGTCTTCAACAGCGTGCATGAGGCGGTGGCGAAAACCGGCGCCGATGCCTCGGTGATCTACGTCCCGCCGCCCTTCGCCGCCGATTCGATCCTCGAGGCCATCGACGCCGAGGTGCCGCTGATCGTCGCCATCACCGAGGGTATCCCGGTGCTGGACATGATGAAGGTCAAGCGGGCGCTGGTGGACAGCAAGTCGCGGCTGATCGGCCCGAACTGCCCCGGCATCATGACCCCCGGCGAATGCAAGATCGGCATCATGCCCGGCAGCATCTTCTCGCGCGGCAGCGTCGGCGTGGTCTCGCGCTCGGGCACGCTGACCTATGAGGCGGTCAAGCAGACCACCGATGTCGGCCTCGGCCAGTCCTCGGCCGTGGGCATCGGCGGCGACCCGATCAAGGGCATGGAGCATATCGACGTGCTGCGCATGTTCCTCGACGACCCGGAGACCGAGTCGATCATCATGATCGGCGAGATCGGCGGCAGCGCCGAGGAGGAAGCCGCCGAATTCCTGGCCGAGCAGAAGCGCAAGGGCCGCTGGAAGCCCACCGCCGGCTTCATCGCCGGGCGCACCGCGCCGAAGGGCCGCCGCATGGGCCATGCCGGCGCCATCGTCTCGGGCGGCAAGGGCGATGCGGAAAGCAAGATCGAGGCGATGAAATCCGCCGGGATCATCGTCGCCGACAGCCCCGCGGGCCTGGGCGAGGCCGTGCTGAAGGCGCTCGGCCGCTGACCGACCGGCGCAGCCGCCCCGCCGCGGCTGCGCCCCTCACCACCCCCGACGATCAGGGTTTTCGCCATGTCGGCATCGCATCGGACCCGGTTAGCCCCGCCCCCCGCCCTGCTGGCGGGCATGGCCCTGCTGCTGCTGGGCGCCTGCGGTTCGCGCGCCCCGACCGAGCTGATCCTGCCGGGCGGCATCCCCGCCCGCACCGACCTGCAGGCCGCCAGCACCCTGCCGCCGGAGGCCGCCCGCTCGATCGCCCGCAAGGAGGCCGGCTGGCGGGTGATCTATCATCCGGGCCGGGCGCCGCAGGGCGCCGACCAGCGCGCCGCCGCCGCCCTGTGCGGGCTGGAGCGCAAGCGTGCCCTGGAAATCATCGCCCAGCCGATGAGCGCGCCGCAGGACGATCCCGGCGCGCGCATGATCGACATCATCTGCGGGTAGGACGATGACCGGATTGCGCCCATCCAGGTCGCGGCAGAGGGAGGGGCAGCGATGACCCCCCGGCCGGACCCGATCCAGACCAGCGCCGGGGCCGATGCCGCCCCCGCTGCCCCGGTGGCCCTGCGCCGGATGGGCTTCTTCGAGGCCGTGGCGCTGACCATGCTGCGCAGCCTCGACTATCGCGGGCGCTCGACCCGGCTGGAATTCGCCAGCTGGCTGGCGCTGACGCCGCTGGTCTGCGGGGCGGTGGCCGGGCTGTTCTACATCCGCACCCCCGACAATGGCGACGGCGCGTTGATCGCGCTGGGCATCGCCGGCGCCGCGCTGCTGATCGTGGTGCCCGGCCTGCCGCTGGCCATCCGCCGCCTGCACGACCTGGGCCGCAGCAGCGCCTGGCTGCTGGTGCCGCTCGGCTGCGCCCTCGCCGCCTTCCTGGCCTTCGTCTACGGGCTGTTCGGCGGCGCCAGCATGATCCTTTCCGGGGTGCTGCTGGTCTGCACCGCCCTGGTGCTGGCGGTGCTGGCGGCGGGCTGCCTGCTGCCTTCGCAGCCCGGCGCCAACCGCCACGGCCCCCAGCCCAGCAACGAGGTGCCGGCATGAGCATCACACCCGCCGCCAGTGCCGCAGCGCGGCGGACGCGGCATTTGGCCTTGGCCGCCGGATCGCCTATCACGGGAGCCAGAGCGCCCGGACGCCTTCAACCAACCCCCGCGCAGGGCCAGCCCTGCGCCCCTGCTTTCACCGCCCGAGAGGCTTTCCGATGACCGAGCAGAACACAAACGCCGCCTTCCACGATTCCAGCTTCCTGCAAGGCGCCAATGCCGCCTATGTCGACCAGCTCTATGGGCAATGGGCCAAGGACCCGGCCGCGGTGGACGCGGCCTGGGACAGCTTCTTCCGCAGCCTCGGCGACGGTGCCGACGAGGTGACCCGCGCCAGCAAGGGCGCCAGCTGGGCGCGCGCCGACTGGCCGCCGCAGCCCATGGACGAGCGGGTTTCGGCCCTGACCGGCGAATGGCCGGTGGTCGCCGCCACCGAGGGCAAGGCCGCGGCGCGCAAGATCGAGGCCAAGGCCGGCGAGAAGGGCGTCGCCCTGTCGGATGCGCAATTGCAGCGCGCGGTGCTGGACAGCATCCGCGCCATCATGCTGATCCGCGCCTATCGCTATCGCGGCCACCTGGCGGCCAATCTGGACCCGCTGCGCATGCGCGAGGCGCCGCCGCATGCCGACCTCGACCCCGCCAGCTACGGCTTCGGCCCGGCCGACATGGACCGGCCGATCTTCATCGACAACGTGCTGGGGTTGCAGGTCGCCTCGATGCGCCAGATCGTCGAGCTGATGCAGCGCACCTATTGCGGCACCTTCGCGCTCCAGTTCATGCATATCTCGGACCCTGATCAGGTCGCCTGGCTGAAGGAGCGCATCGAGGGCTACGGCAAGGAGATCAGCTTTACCCGCGAGGGGCGCCGCGCCATCCTCAACAAGCTGGTCGAGGCCGAGGGCTACGAGAAGTTCCTGCACGTCAAGTACATGGGCACCAAACGCTTCGGCCTCGACGGCGGCGAGGCGCTGATCCCGGCGATGGAGCAGATCATCAAGCGCGGCGGCGCCCTGGGCGTACGCGAGATCGCCATCGGCATGCCGCATCGCGGCCGGCTGTCGGTGCTGGCCAATGTCATGGGCAAGCCCTATCGCGCCATCTTCAACGAGTTCCAGGGCGGCAGCTTCAAGCCCGACGAGGTCGATGGTTCGGGCGACGTGAAATACCACCTCGGCGCCAGTTCGGACCGCGAGTTCGACGGCAATGTCGTGCACCTGTCGCTCAGCGCCAACCCCTCGCATCTGGAGGCGGTTGACCCGGTGGTGCTGGGCAAGGCCCGCGCCAAGCAGGACCAGCTCAACGATACCGAGGAGCGCACCGCCTGCCTGCCGATCCTGCTGCATGGCGACGCGGCCTTCGCCGGCCAGGGCATCGTGGCGGAATGCTTTCAGCTGTCCGGCATCAAGGGCCATCGCACCGGCGGCTGCATCCATCTGGTGGTGAACAACCAGATCGGCTTCACCACCGCGCCGCATTTCAGCCGCTCCAGCCCCTATCCGACCGACATCGCCCTGATGGTCGAGGCGCCGATTTTCCACGTCAACGGCGACGACCCGGAGGCGGTGGTCCATGCCGCCAAGGTGGCGACCGAGTTCCGCCAGCTGTTCCACAAGGATGTGGTCATCGACATCTTCTGCTATCGCCGCTTCGGCCATAACGAAGGCGACGAGCCGATGTTCACCAACCCGGTGATGTACAAGGAGATCAAGGGCCACAAGACCACGCTGCAACTCTATACCGAGCGGCTGGTGGCGGACGGGCTGATCCCCGAGGGCGAGATCGAGGAGATGAAGGCCGCCTTCCAGGCGCATCTCAACGAGGAGTTCGAGGCCGGCAAGACCTACAAGCCCAACAAGGCCGACTGGCTGGATGGCAAGTGGTCGGGGCTGAAGACCGAGGGCACCGAATATTCGGCCGGCGAGACCGGCATCGCCCCCGAGACCATGGCCGAGATCGGCCGGGCGCTGACCACGCCGCCCGAAGGCTTCGACCTGCACAAGACCGTGGGCCGGCTGCTGGAAGCCAAGAAGGCGATGTTCGAGACCGGCGAAGGCTTCGACTGGGCCACCGGCGAGGCGCTGGCCTTCGGCAGCCTGGTCGGCGAGGGCCATCCGGTGCGGCTCTCGGGCCAGGACAGCACCCGCGGCACCTTCAGCCAGCGGCATTCGGCCTTCATCGACCAGACCACCGAGGAACGCTACTATCCGCTGAACCACATCCGCGCCGGGCAGGCGCGCTACGAGGTCATCGACTCGATGCTCTCGGAATATGCGGTGCTGGGCTTTGAATACGGCTATTCGCTGGCCGAGCCCAACGCGCTGACCCTGTGGGAGGCGCAGTTCGGCGATTTCGCCAATGGCGCGCAGATCATGTTCGACCAGTTCATCGGCTCGGGCGAGAAGAAATGGCTGCGCATGTCGGGGCTGGTGATGCTGCTGCCGCATGGCTACGAGGGTCAGGGGCCGGAGCACAGCTCCGCCCGGCTGGAGCGGTTCCTGCAGCTCTGCGCCGAGGACAACTGGATCGTCGCCAACTGCACCACCCCGGCCAACTATTTCCACATCCTGCGCCGGCAGCTGAAGCGGCCGTTCCGCAAGCCGCTGGTGCTGATGACCCCGAAATCGCTGCTGCGCCATCCGCAGGCGACCTCCTCGGCGGCCGAGTTCCAGACCGGCTCGCGCTTCCACCGCGTGCTGGCCGACGATGCCGAACGCGGGCGGGTGGAGTTCAAGCTGGCCGCCGACGACAAGATCCGCCGCGTGGTGATCTGCTCGGGCAAGGTCTATTACGACCTGCTGGCGGCGCGCGATGCCGCCGGGCTCGCGGATGTCTATCTGCTGCGGGTCGAGCAGTTCTATCCGTTCCCGGCGCAGTCGATGTCGCGCGAGCTGGAGCGGTTCAAGAATGCCGACATCGTCTGGTGCCAGGAGGAGCCCAAGAACCAGGGCGCCTGGAGCTTCATCGAACCGAATATCGAATGGGTGCTGGACCGTGTCGGCGCCCGCTGCAAACGTGCCAGCTATGCCGGCCGCGCCGCCGCCGCCGCGGTGGCGACCGGCCTCGCCTCGCGCCACAAGGCCGAGCAGGATCTGCTGGTGAAACAAGCCCTCGGACTGGAGGAACAGGAATGACCACCGAAGTGCGCGTCCCCACGCTGGGGGAATCCGTGGCCGAAGCGACCGTTGCCACCTGGTTCAAGAAGCCCGGCGATGCCGTGGCCGTGGACGAGATGCTGTGCGAGCTGGAGACCGACAAGGTGACCGTCGAGGTGCCGAGCCCGGTGGCCGGTACCCTGGCCGAAATCGTCGCCAAGGAGGGCGAGACCGTCGCCCCCAACGCCCTGCTGGCCCAGATCGCCGAAGGCGCCGCCACCGGCGCCGCGGCCCCGGCCGCTGCCGCCACGGCCGCCGCACCGGCGGCCAAGGCCGACAAGACCGACACGGGCGACAAGCCCGCCGGCGCCGCCGTCGACGTGAAGGTGCCGACGCTGGGCGAGTCGGTCTCGGAGGCCACCGTCGCCACCTGGTTCAAGAAGCCGGGCGAGGCGGTGACCCAGGACGAGATGCTGTGCGAGCTGGAGACCGACAAGGTCTCGGTCGAGGTTCCCGCCCCGGTCTCGGGCGTGCTGGCCGAGATCCTGGTCAAGGAAGGCGAGACCGTGCAGGCCGGCGGCCGGCTGGGCGTCATCACCCAGGGCGCGGCCGCGGCCGATCCCCGGGTGGCCAAGGCGGCGGCGGTGCAGTCGCCCGGCGCCGGCCCCGAGCAGCTGACCCCGCGCGCGGGCGCCGCCGATGTCGAGGATGCCCCCTCGGCCAAGAAAGCCATGGCCGAGACCGGCCTGACCCGCGACCAGGTGCAGGGCACCGGCAAGGATGGACGAGTGATGAAGGAAGACGTGGCCCGCGCGGCCTCCGCCCCCGCCCCGGCTGCTGCGGCCCCCACCCCGGTCGCCGCGCCGCGCGCGCCGGCCTCGGCCGCGGATGCCGGCCGCGAGGAGCGGGTCAAGATGACCCGCCTGCGCCAGACCATCGCCCGCCGGCTGAAGGACGCGCAGAACACCGCCGCCATGCTGACCACCTATAACGAGGTGGACATGAAGGGCGTCATGGACCTGCGCAGCGAATACAAGGACGTGTTCGAGAAGAAGCACGGCGTCAAGCTGGGCTTCATGTCCTTCTTCGTGAAGGCCTGCGCCCACGCGCTGCACGAGGTGCCCGAGGTCAATGCCGAGATCGACGGCGACTCGGTGGTCTACAAGAACTACATCAACATGGGCGTCGCCGTGGGCACGCCGCAGGGGCTGGTGGTGCCGGTGATCCGCGACGTGGACGCCATGTCCTTCGCCGGGATCGAGAAGGCGATCGCCGATGCCGGCAAGCGCGCCCGCGACGGCAAGCTGGGCCTGAACGAGATGCAGGGCGGCACCTTCACCATCTCGAACGGTGGCGTCTACGGCTCGCTGATGTCCTCGCCGATCCTGAACCCGCCGCAATCGGGCATCCTCGGCATGCACAAGATCCAGGACCGGCCGGTGGTGGTCGGCGGGCAGATCGTGATCCGGCCGATGATGTATCTGGCGCTGAGCTATGACCACCGCATCGTCGACGGCAAGGGTGCGGTGACCTTCCTCGTCCGCGTCAAGGAGGCGATCGAGGACCCGCGCCGCCTGCTGATGGATCTGTGATCCCGAAGGGGGCGCGGCACCGGCCGCGCCCCCTTTTCCTTGCCCCCCTTTCCCCTCCGTTCCGGGACGCCCGCCATGGCCCGCATCCTGCCCGTCCGCCCCCGTTCCGAAGGCGCGCCGCGCCCCTCCGGTCGCGGCCAGGCAACCCGCGGCCGGGCTGGCTCGTTTCGCCCCGGGGCCGGCGAGGACCGGACCCATGAGCCCGGCGGGGACGCAAGCCCCGCCCATCACAGGAGGCCCAGGCCATGAACCAGATTCTCGTCCATTACCGCATTGCCGATTACGCCCGCTTCAAGACCGCCTTCGACGCCGATGCCGAGGACCGCGGCAACAGCGGGCTGACGCTGCTGCAACTCTGGCGCGAGGGGGCGGAGGGCGTCTGGGCGCTGTTCTCCTCGGGCAATGCCGCCCGCTCGCGCGAATACCTGACCGGCGCCTGCAAGGTGTTCGAGTCGCAGGCCGGGGTCTCCGCCGCCGAGATCCATATCCTGGAAACCGCCTGATGACGGCCGAGACCACCGCGCTCGGCCTGGCCGCGCTGCTGCAGGCGATGCAGATCGGGCTGGCCGGCGCGGTGATGAACCGCGACGTGGGGCCGCGCTGGAATGCCGGCCCCCGCGACGACCAGCCGCAGTTCTCGGCGCTGACCGGGCGGCTGCGGCGCGCCGTCGACAACCACTTCGAGGCCTTGGCCCTGTTCACCATCGCCGTGGTGCTGGTGATGCTGACCGGCGCCGCCTCGGCGGTGACGGCGGTCTGCGCATGGCTTTATCTGGCCGCGCGCGTCCTGTATGTGCCGGCCTATGCCCTTGGCTGGACGCCCTGGCGTTCGCTGATCTGGGGCGTGGGGTTCCTGGCAACGCTGACCATGATCCTCACCGCCCTGATGTCCTGACCCGCCCGACCCTGCCGGGCGGTGCCGCTTGTTGAAGGAGACCTGAATGTCCACCTACGATCTGATCGTGATCGGCGCCGGCCCCGGTGGCTATGTCTGCGCCATCCGCGCCGCGCAACTGGGCCTGAAGGTCGCCTGCGTCGAGGGTCGCGAGACCCTCGGCGGCACCTGCCTGAATGTCGGCTGCATCCCCTCCAAGGCGCTGCTGCATGCCAGCCACATGCTGCACGAGACCCACGAGAACTTTGCCCGCATGGGCCTGATGAACGCCCATGTCGATGTCGACTGGGCGACCATGCAGGGCTACAAGGCCGAGACCGTGGCCACCAATACCAAGGGCATCGAGTTCCTGTTCAAGAAGAACAAGATCGACTGGCTGAAGGGCTGGGCCTCCATCGAGGCCCAAGGCAAGGTCAAGGTCGGCGACACCGTGCATGAGGCGAAGAACATCGTCATCGCCTCCGGCTCGGAGCCCTCCAGCCTCAAGGGCGTGACGGTGGACAATGCCGGCGGCGTGGTGGTCGATTCCACCGGCGCGCTGGCGCTGCCCAGGATCCCGAAATCGATGGTGGTCATCGGCGCCGGCGTGATCGGGCTGGAGCTGGGCTCGGTCTATGCCCGCCTCGGCGCCAAGGTCACCGTGGTCGAGTTCCTGGACGCCATCACCCCCGGCATGGATGCCGAGGTGCAAAAGCAGTTCCAGCGCATCCTGGCCAAGCAGGGGCTGAAATTCATCCTCGGCGCCGCCGTGCAGGAGGTCGAGGTCGAGAAGGGCAAGGCCGAGGTCACCTACAAGCTGCGCAAGGGCGACAGCGAGCACGAGATCGAGGCCGAATGCGTGCTGGTCGCCACCGGCCGCCGCCCCTATCTGGCCGGGCTGGGCCTCGACAGGCTGGGCGTGGCGCTGACCGATCGCGGTTTCATCCAGGTCGACAAGCACTGGCAGACCAGCGTGCCGGGCCTCTACGCCATCGGCGACGCGGTGCCGGGGCCGATGCTGGCGCACAAGGCCGAGGACGAGGGCATGGCGGTGGCCGAGGTGCTGGCCGGCAAGCATGGCCATGTCAATTACGACGTCATTCCCGGCGTGATCTATACCACGCCCGAGGTGGCCTCGGTCGGCCTGACCGAGGAGGCCGCCAAGGCGTCGGGCCGCAAGGTCAAGGTGGGGAAATTCCCCTTCATGGGCAATGCCCGCGCCAAGGCGCTGTTCCAGGCCGAGGGCTTCGTCAAGCTGATCGCCGATGCCGAGACCGACCGGGTGCTGGGCTGCCACATCATCGGCCCCAATGCCGGCGAGATGATCCACGAGGTCTGCGTGGCGATGGAATTCGGCGCCTCGGCGCAGGACATCGCCCTGACCTGCCATGCGCATCCGACCTGCTCGGAGGCGGTGCGCGAGGCGGCGCTGGCCTGCGGCGACGGCGCCATCCACGTCTGACGGCGCCGGCAAGAGCGGCAGACAACAACAGGAACGAGGGACAACGAGCATGATCGAGCGGCGCAATCTTCTGCTGGGGCTGGCGGCCACGGGGCTGCTGGCCGGCTGCGGCGGCGGTGGCGGGCGGGTGAACAACCTGCTGGAGCCGCGGGGCCTGGGCGGCGCGCCGATGCCGCCCGGACAGGGGCCGAACGGCCTCTATCCCAATGAGACGCCCGAGCTGCGCCGCCGCATCAACCACTGGTCGGCGCAGTATCGGGTGCCGGTCGGGCTGGTGCATCGCGTCGTCATCCGCGAAAGCCGCCACCGCCCCGGCGCCCGCAACGGCCCCTATTACGGGCTGATGCAGATCCTGCCGGCCACGGCGCGCACCATGGGCTATCGCGGCACGCCCGAGGGGCTGCTGGATGCCGATGCCAACCTGCAATACGGGGTGAAATACCTGCGCGGCGCCTGGCTGGTCGCGCATGGCAATCCCGACAAGGCGGTGGGCTGGTATGCGCGCGGCTATTACTACGAGGCCAAGCGGCTGGGGCTGCTGGAGGAAACCGGGCTGCGGGCCTGAACGGAAACGGCAAGACCCCGGCGAGACGATCGCCGGGGTTTTTCGTTGCGCGGGTTTCGGGGGAACGGTGCGTGCCAGCACGCACCCTACGGCTGCCGTTGGGCATATGGGCCGTCTATGACCGCATCCCGACATGGCGCGGGTTCGGGACGGGATTGCGCCCCGGACTGTAGGGTGCGTGCCGGCACGCACCGCCCTGTCGCATACGCCTAAACCGGCCGGCTGTAGCGGATGAACGGGGTGCGCACCGCCACCTTGTCGTAAAGCATCCGTCCCGCATAGTTGAATTCCTGCGTCAGCCAGTAGACCGCCGGCACCCCGGCCGCGTCGGCGGCGGCATAGACCGCCTCGATCAGCTTGCGACCAACGCGTTGGCCGCGTGCCGCCGGGTCGGTATAGAGGTCCATCAGATAGCACACCCCCTCCGGCCGCCACAGGTTGGGGTGAAAGACGTAATGCACCAGCCCCAGCAGGCGCCCGTCCTCCGCCTCGGCGACCAGCCCCCTGAAGTCGCGCGGATCGCCCGACACCAGCCGCGCAAAGGCCTGGTCGTAGAAATCCTGCGGCAGGTCCGGGCGCTCGTAATAGAGGTGATAGCCCTCATAGAGCGGCTGCCAGTTCGGCTTGTCCTCCGGCGTGATCTCGCGGATGGTGACGGTATCGGCCATGTCTGCCCCCTTGCTTTTCCGCGCCACGATGCAGCGCCCCGCCCGCCGCGACAAGGGGCAGATCGGGAGGGCATGCGGCTCCGGCATGAAGCGGGAAGAAGCATGGCAGGAGGCCGGGGGCGGGCAGGTTTCGGGCAGGCATGGGCCCAGGGGACGCAGTTGTGTGCATCACTACGCCTCTTGAACGCGCCAACGCCCAGCCCAGGAGGCAGCAGCCGCCAGCGCCATTTCTCACCGGCGGAAAACCTCCTGCGGCGAATGCACAAAAACCCAACCGGCACGAGAGCCGCAGCGCAAGGGTGGTGCCTGCAAGCACACGCCTTGGGGCGCAGTCGCTTGCATCGCCCCGCCCCGCGAACGCACCAACGCCCGGCCCACGAAGCCGCAGTCAACAGCACCATTCCTCACCGGCCCGGAATCCCTTTGCGGCAGAAGCACAGAACCCGGCTGGCGCGCAGTCAAGGGCGCCGTTGGGCACGGGACGGGACGCCCGGCGTCTCATGCGTTTCCCGCAGGGTGCGTTCGCGCGCACCCTCGCCACCCCGCCGGGTGCGCTATCTCTGCCGCCGGGCCATGAAGGCCAGGCGCTCGAACAGGGCCACGTCCTGCTCGTTCTTCAGCAGCGCGCCATGCAGCTTCGGCAGCATCGTCGCCGGGTCGCGGGCCAGGTCCTCGGGCGACAGGTCCTCGGCCAGGATCAGCTTGAGCCAGTCCAGCAATTCGCTGGTCGAGGGCTTCTTCTTCAGCCCCGGCACCTCGCGGGTCTCGAAGAAGCGGGTCAGCGCCGCCTCCAGCACCCGCGGCTTCAGGTCCGGGAAATGCACCGCGACGATCTGCCGCATCACCTCCGGCTCGGGGAAGCGGATGTAGTGGAAGAAGCAGCGGCGCAGGAAGGCGTCGGGCAGCTCCTTCTCGTTGTTGGAGGTGATGATCACCACCGGCCGGTGCCGGGCCCGCACCGTCTCGCCGGTCTCGTAGACGTGAAACTCCATCCGGTCGAGTTCCTGGAGCAGGTCGTTGGGGAACTCGATATCGGCCTTGTCGATCTCGTCGATCAGCAGCACCACCTTGCCCGGCGCCTCGAAAGCCTGCCACAGCTTGCCCTTGCGGATATAGTTGGCGACATCGTGAACCCGTGCATCGCCCAGCTGGCTGTCGCGCAGCCGCGACACGGCGTCGTATTCGTAAAGCCCCTGCTGGGCCTTGGTGGTGGATTTCACGTTCCATTCGATCATCGGCAGGCCGAGGCTCGCGGCCACCTGCCGCGCCAGCTCGGTCTTGCCGGTGCCCGGCTCGCCCTTGACCAGCAGCGGGCGCTCCAGCGTGACCGCGGCATTCACGGCCACCGCCAGATCGGGGGGCGCCACATAGCTGCCGGTCGATCCGAATTGCATCTGCGCCTCCTCGGTCACGATAACGGCCCGCTTCTAGGCCGCGCGGACCCGGCCCGCAAGCACCGCGGAGATGGCCCGAGCCTAGTGACAAGCCCCGCGCAATAGCCTATGGGAGCCGCGCGAGAGCCGGGAAACCCACCCTCCCGGTCCAGCGGAGGAACCCATGAAGTCGCAGACCTTCCTGCCCGACGATTACCGTCCCGCAGAGGATGAGCCTTTCATGAACGAGCGCCAGCTTGAATATTTCCGGCGCAAGTTGAAGGCATGGAAGCAGGAGCTGCTGGAACAGTCGGCCGAGACGCTGGAAGGATTGCAGGACAGCGCGCGCAACGTGCCCGACATCGCCGACCGCGCCAGCGAGGAAACCGACCGCGCGATCGAGTTGCGCACCCGCGACCGCCAGCGCAAGCTGGTCGCCAAGATCGACGCCGCGCTGCGCCGGATCGAGACCGGCGAGTTCGGCTATTGCGAGGTGACGGGCGAGCCGATCAGCCTCAAGCGACTGGATGCGCGCCCGATCGCCACCATGACGCTGGAGGCACAGGAGCGCCACGAGCGCCGCGAGCGCGTGCATCGCGACGACTGACGCACGCCTCCGGCCCCCGAGGGGAGGAGGAACGCCATGACTGACGCGACATTGAAGCCGGTGCTGATCGTGCTGATCGACGGCTTTGCCGATTGGGAAACGCCGCTGATCGCGGCCGTGGGCCGGGATTTCTACGGGCTGCCGGTGCGCCATGCCACGCCGGGCGGCGGTGATCTGACCTCGATCGGCGGGCTGCGGGTCACCGGGCTGCCGGACATCGCCGTGCAGGGCGACGAGGTGATCGTGCTTTGCGGCAGCGAGGGCTGGACCTGCCCCGACGCCCCCGACCTCGCCGAATTGCTGCGCCAGGCGCATGGGCGCGGCCAGACCATCGCCGGCATCTGCGCCGGCACCCTGGCGCTCGGGCGCGCCGGCCTGCTGGAGGGGCGGGCGCATACCTCGAACAGCCTGGATTTCCTGCGCCATCACCTGCCCGACTATGGCGGCGCCGGCCATTACCGCGACCAGCCCAGGGCGGTGGCGGAGGGCGGCATCATCACCGCCCCCGGCAGCGCGCCGGCCACCTTTGCGGCCGAGGTGCTGGCCGCCGCCGGGCTGGACGCAGAGCGGCTGGCCGGGTTCCGCGGCATGGCCGGCGCCGAGCACCGATGAGTGAGGCCCTCAAGGACCGCGCCATCCGCATCGTCGGCGCCGGCATCGGCGGGCTGACGGCGGCCCTGGCGCTGGCCCGGCGCGGGGCCGCGGTCAGCGTCCATGAACAGGCCGAGGGCCTGCGCGAGGTCGGCGCCGGCATCCAGCTCAGCCCCAATGCCGGGCGGGTGCTGTCGGCGCTGGGCCTCGATGCGGCGATCGAGGCGATCGCGCCGCGCGCGCACGGGGTGCGGATGTGGAATGCCGGCGGCGATCCGGTGGCGCGGCTGGACTGGCGCCGGCTGCGCCCCGGCGCCGCCTTCCGCACCGTGCATCGCGCCCGGCTGGTCGAGATGCTGGAGGCCGAGGCCCGTGCCGCCGGGGTGGCAATCCATCTGGGGCAGGCGGTGACGGCGGAGGCGCTGGCCGGGCTCGGCGGCGATCTGGTCATCGGCGCCGACGGGCTGCATTCCGTGCTGCGCCGGCACCTGAACGGCGCCGAAACGCCGTTCTTCACCGGCCAGACCGCCTGGCGGGCGCTGATCCCCTGCCCCGAGACCGAGCCGCGCTGGGCCGACCTGTTCATGGGTCCGGGCCGGCATCTGGTCAGCTATCCGCTGGGCCACGGCCTGCGCAATATCGTGGCGGTGGTCGAGCGCCCGGACTGGCCGCATGAGGGCTGGTCGCATCGCGGCGACCCGGAGGGGCTGCGCCGCGACTTTCTCGCCTTTGCCGAGCCGGTGCGCGGCTGGCTGGCGCAGGTGGCGGAGGTGGGCATCTGGGGCCTCTTCCGCCACGAGGTCGCCGCGCGCTGGCAGGACGGGCGCCACGCGATCCTGGGCGATGCCGCGCATCCCACCCTGCCCTTCATGGCGCAGGGCGCCTGCATGGCCATCGAGGATGCCTGGGTGCTGGCCGCCTGCCTCGACGCCGAGGCCGATCAGGGCCGGGCGCTGGCCCGTTACGAGGCGCTGCGAGCGCCGCGCTGCCGGCGCCTGGTCGAGGCCGCCAATGCCAATGCCCGCAACTATCACCTGACCGGGCTGGCCCGACCGCTGGCACACGGGCTGCTGCGCACCGCCTCGACGCTGGCGCCGCAGGCACTCTATCGGCGGGTGGGCTGGATCTACGATTTCGATCCCGTCGCCGCCACCACCGCCTGAAACGAAAAGGGCCGCCCCGGAGGGCGGCCCGATCACCTCGCGCGGCGCCGGTCAGCCGACCAGTTCGAGCCCCGAGAAGAAGAAGGCGATTTCCTGCGCGGCGGTTTCCGGTGCGTCGGAGCCGTGGACACTGTTCTCGCCGACCGACAGGGCGAATTCCTTGCGGATGGTGCCTTCGTCGGCCTGGGCCGGGTTGGTGGCGCCCATCACTTCGCGGTTCCTGGCGATGGCGTTCTCGCCCTCCAGCACCTGCACCACGACCGGCTCGGAGGCCATGAACTCGACCAGTTCGCCATAGAAGGGGCGTTCCTTGTGGACCTCGTAGAACTTGCCGGCCTGGGCGGGCGACAGGTGGATGCGCTTCTGCGCGACGATGCGCAGGCCGGCCTCCTCGAACTTGGCATTGATCTTGCCGGTCAGGTTGCGCCGGGTGGCGTCGGGCTTGATGATCGAAAGCGTGCGTTCGATGGCCATGATGGACTCCGTCAGGGATGTGCGGGGCGGCGCCCCGCTTGCAGGGATGGGCAGGGCGTGGCGCCCTTGCGGTTTGTGGCGGGCTGGTATCACG
>JBEBVF010000033.1:0-25973 GCA_040392885.1 Paracoccus sp. (in: a-proteobacteria)
CCGCGGGTTGCCCGGCTTCCTCAGCCGGGCCTGCGCGCTTCCAGCCCGGCCTTGACCAGCAGGGCCACGACCGCGATCAGCGTCAGGGTCGAGGCGGCGGCGAAGGCGCCGGTGGTGTTCAGGTCGTTGAACAGCAGCTCCACATGCAGCGGCAGGGTGTTGGTCTGGCCGCGGACATTGCCCGACACCACCGAGACGCCGCCGAACTCGCCCACCGCGCGGGCGGTGCAGAGCACGGCGCCGTAAAGCAGCGCCCAGCGGATATTGGGCAGGCTGACCCGCCGGAACACCTGCCAGCCCGAGGCGCCCAGCGTCACCGCCGCCTGCTCCTGCTCGGTGCCCTGGGCCTGCATCAGCGGCAGCACCTCGCGCGCGACGAAGGGTGCGGTCACGAACATCGTCACCAGCACGATCCCCGGCAGGGCGAACATCACCTGCATGTCATGTGCCTGCAGCCACGGCCCCAGCAGCCCCTGGCGGCCATAGAGCAGCAGATAGCAGATGCCGGCGATGATCGGCGAGATCGAGAACGGGATCTCGATCAGCGTCACCAGCACGCCACGGCCGGGAAAGCGGTGCTTGGCGATGGCCCAGGCCGCGGCGATGCCGAAGGCGACGTTCACCGGCACCACGATGATCGCGGTGATGCTGGTCAGCCAGATCGCGTGCAGCGTGTCGGGATGCAGGATATTGGCGGCATAGACGCGCCAGCCCTCGGCAAAGGCGCGGGCAAAGATATAGGCCAGCGGCGCCACGATGAACAGCAGGCTCAGCCCCACCGCCAGCGCCACGAGGGCCTGTCCGCCGCGCCCAGCCCTGGGTGCGCCCGGCATCACCCGCCCTCCCGGTAGCGCGCGGCCCAGGCCTGCAGCCGGTTCGACGCCACCAGCAGCAGCAGCGCAAAGCCGAGCAGGACCAGCGCAATGGCCGCGGCGCCGTTATAGTCGTATTCCTCCAGCCGGATGAAGGCCAGCAGCGAGGCGACCTCGGTCTGGAAGGGCAGGTTGCCGGCGATGAACACGATGGCGCCGAACTCGCCCAGGCTGCGGGCGAAGGCGACGGTGCAGCCGGCCAGCCAGGCCGGCAGGATCGCCGGGAACACTACCCGCCGGAAGATCGTCCACGGCCGGGCGCCCAGCGTGACCGCCGCCTGTTCCAGCGTCGGGTCCAGATCCTCCAGCACCGGCTGCACCGTGCGCACCACGAAGGGGATCGAGGTGAAGGTCATGGCCAGCGCGATGCCGGCGATGGTGTAGACCACCTTGACCCCGGCGGCGTCGAGCAGCGGCCCGAACCAGCCGTTCGAGGAGAACAGCGCCGTCAGCGACAGGCCCGCCACCGCGGTGGGCAGCGCGAAGGGCACGTCCATCAGCGCATCCAGCAGCCGCTTGCCCGGAAACTCGTGGCGCACCAGCACCCAGGCCATCAGCAGCCCGTAAAGCGCGTTGACCACCGTGGCGATGGTCGCCGCCGTCAGCGTCACCCGGAACGCCGCCAGCGCCCGGGGCGAGGTCACGATCTGCCAGAACCGCTCGGGCCCGATGGCGGCGCCCTTGAGGATCAGCGCCAGGATCGGGATGAGCACGATCAGCGTCATGTACAGCAGCGTGGTGCCGAGGCTGAGCGTCAGCCCCGGCAGCACGCGCCTGGCGCGGATGGGCGCGGCCCGGCCGGCGCCGGCTTGGGTGGCGGCGGCGGTCATGGCCCTACCGGTTCACGAAGACCTGGTCGAGGATGGCGCCATCGGCCAGATGCTCGGTGCTGACCGCATCCCAGCCGCCGAACACCTCGTCGACGGCCACCAGTTCGACCTCGGGCAGGCTGTCGGCATGTTCGGCCGTCACCGTCTCGTCGACGACGCGATAGTGGTGGTTGGCGACGATGCGCTGCGCCTCCTCGGAATACAGCCATTCCAGATAGGCCTGCGCTACCTCGGTGCTGCCGTTGCGCTCGGCATTGGCCTTGACCACGGCGACGGGGAAGGCGGCAAAGATGCTTTGCGGCGGCGTCACCCGCACCAGGTTCTGGTCGGCATAGGCGGCGGCGATGCCGCCGGTCTCGGCCTCGAAGGTGACCAGCACGTCGCCGATGCCGCGCTCGGCAAAGGTCTGGGTGGCGGCGCGGCCGCCGGTGTCGAAGACCGGCACGCCGTTGAAGATGCTGCGCACGAAATCCTGCGCGGCGGCATGGTCGCCGCCATTGCCGGCCAGCGCCGAGGCATAGGCGGCCAGATAGGTATAGCGGGCATTGCCGCTGGTCTTGGGGTTGGGGAACACCGCCGCCACGCCGTCGCGGGTCAGGTCGGCCCAGTCGTGGATGTCCAGCGGATTGCCGGCACGCACCAGGAAGGCCGGCAGCGAATACCAGGGCGAGGCACCGTTGGGCAGCGCCTCGCGCCAGCCGGCATCGACCAGCCCGCCCTCGACCAGCACGTCGATATCGGTCTCCTGGTTGAAGGTCACCACATCGGCGTTCAGCCCCTCGAGAATCGCGCGGGCCTGCCGCGACGAGCCGCCATGGCTCATGTCGATGGTGACGGTGCGGCCGGTGGTCTCCTGCCAATGCGCGGCAAAGGCGGGGTTGAGTTCCTCGAACAACTCGCGCGCAACGTCATAGCTGACATTGAGCAGCTTGTCCTGGGCATGGGCCGGCAGGGCGCCCAGCGCCAGCGACAGGGCTGCGGCCCCTAGAAGCATGGCTTTCATCGTGTGGTCTCCAGTCTGATCTGTCGGGTCTGGTCGGAATGGGGGCGGGCCTCGGCCGGCGGCGGCCCGGCAAAGACCGTGCCCGCCTCGATCCTCAGATGAGTGAGGGCGCCCTCGGTCAGGGCCGCGGCATGGGGGGCGCGGCGCTGGACATCGGCCTGGGCCTCGCCCAGCCTGTCGTGGCGCAGGGTCAGGCTGACATGGGCGCCGTTGCTGGTGCGGGCGGCGATCCGCCAGGGGCCGGCCGGGTCGGGCACCGGGGTGATGTCCTCGGGGCGCACGAACAGGCGGCCCGGCCCGTCGGCCATCACCCGCCGGGCCAGCGCCGACAGGTCCAGCCCCGGCGCCGAGGGCCGCCCGGCCTGCAGCCGCACCGGCAGCTCGACCGTGGCGCCCATGAACCGCGCCACGAAGGGGCTGGCCGGGTGGTCGTGGATGTCGTCAGCATGGCCGATCTGCTCGATGCGGCCCTCGCCCATCACCACCACCCGGTCGGCCAGCTCGAAGGCCTCCTCCTGGTCATGGGTGACGAAGATGGTGGTCGAGCCGGTGGCCTCGTGCACGCCGCGCAGCCAGCGGCGCAGGTCGCGCCGGATCGCCGCGTCCAGCGCCCCGAAGGGCTCGTCCAGCAGCAGCACCTTGGGTTCGATCGCCAGCGCCCGGCCCAGGGCGACGCGCTGGCGCTGGCCGCCGGAGAGCTGCGTCGGATAGCGGTCGGCGAGATGGGCGATCTGGAGGAATTGCAGCAGCTCGTCCACCTTGGCGGCGATCGCCGCCTTGGGCGGGCGGGCGGCGCGCGGGCGCACGGTCAGGCCGAAGCCGAGGTTGTCGCGCACCGACATGTGCGGAAACAGCGCGTAATGCTGAAAGACGAAGCCGATGCGCCGCTGCTGCGCAGCCAGTTGCAGCCAGTCCTGGCCATCGACCGCCAACGCGCCGCCATCCGGCCATTCCAGCCCGGCGATGATCTTGAGCAGCGTGGTCTTGCCGGAGCCGCTCGGCCCCAGCAGCGCGACCAGTTCGCCCTTCTCGACGCCGAGGTCGATGCCGCGCAGGACCTCGGTCCGGTCGAAGCGCTTGGTCAGGTGGCTGATCCGGATGGACATCGGCAGGCTCCGCGCGGTTACGCCGAGGGGGCGGCGGCTGGGGACGCCACGGCCGCGGGCGCGCCGGAACGGGCGGCGGGAAGCGGGCGGGCGGCACCGGCGGCGGCGCGCGTCGGGATGGGCGTGGTCGGCATTCGGTTCGGTCCCCAGCGGTCGGCACGCGGAGGCGGGCCGTCTGACCGGCAGCATTCGGCGCCGCAGCATTCCTGTCAACGGGAAATTCTACGATCTCGGCATAATGTGTATTTATGAGCTAATATTCTCCTGTATATGAGAATATATTGCTAGATATATGTTGTGTATCGGCGGCATAGTTCCACGCCGCGTTGCCGCGAAAATCAGGGGCTTAACCCAGGGCGGCCGTCCTGAACGGCGCAGGAACGGGCCGGTCGCCGGGCCGGCGCGACCGGCGGAGTTCCGCCTTGGCCCGGCACCGAGGTCTCCGGGGCATCTGGAAAAATTTCCCGATTTCGCGGGCGGTTGCGGAACGGATCTGTCGTCGCAGGTGGCAGGCCGCGAATCGACCCCGCCGTCGCGGGGCGCAGCTTTCGGCGTGGTGGTGGGCAGCGCGCGGCCTGCGCCGGGTCGCGGCAGAGCATTCCGGCCTATCGCCGGTCTCGCCTGCCGGGAAGGGTGGCATCATCTGGTGAGAAGTTCGGGCATTCCAGCCGCGTGCCTTGGCTGTTTTTCGCTGCGCTCCCGGAGCGCCGCGGGGTCATGGCCGGACAGGCTGACCGGCGAGGTGGCCCACCTGCCTTCATCCGCTGGCCCGGCAGGTTGCCGGCCACGAGGAGGCTGGTGACAGGCTGATCTCGCACCCGTTCGGCAGCCGTCTGGGGGTTCTTTCCCCTTACGTGCGGTGAAATGAGGGCGGTGCATGCAAGCACGCACCCTATCACTCTTCCCCTCGCGCGGGTGAAATAGCGCATCGAACGCTTGAAACACTTGGTAAACTCTTTTCCCCCCGCGCGGCCCGGGCGAAAGGTTCGCTCCGCCCTGGAGGCCCGCGATCCCGGTCTTTCCTCTTGCGCGCCCGTGTGAAATGTCCGCCGCCTTGTGCGCCTCGATGGACGGGCGGCCTTCCGCCGCTCCGGGCGCGCTCTGCCCCCGCAGCCCCCCTCCGCAGTTCCCCGCACTCCGCCAAACCCGGCCTTGGCGGGTTTTCGACATGCTTTGTCCACGGGCCGGGCTTTTGGCAGCCCCGGCCGCTGTCTAGCTATGGGACATGCCCAAGCGGCCACGAAAGGAGACAGCCATGCGCAATGCCGATTTCGTCACCACGCTCTTCGACGGGAAGTCCAATCCCGCCAAGGCCACCGTCGCCCTGACCATGGCGGTGAACGCCGTCAAGAAGGGCCATGGCGCCATGCTGTTGCTGATGGTCGAGGCGGTGGAGCTGGGCCTGCCCGGGGCCACCGCCGGCATGGATGTGGGCGCGCCCTTCCAGCCGGTGCCGGACCTGCTGGAGGAGTTCCTGGCGCTCGGCGGCCGGGTCGGGATCTGCGCCTCCTGCATGATCCATAACGGTTTCACCGCCGAGCAGATGGTGCCCGCCTACGAGATCGTCACCGCGCCCGAGGTGGTCGACCTTCTGATGGCCGCCCGCGGCTCGTTGCAGATCACCTGAAGCGGCGGGCCGCCCGCCATCGACAACCGGGAGCAGAGCATGCCGGAGCAGCCGCAGCGCAACATCGTCACCGCCCGCGAAAGCGGCATCGGCCCGTTCGGCCAGTATATCAATGTCGGCCACCACCTGCTGGGCGCGGACGAGCCGGGCCTCCACGGCGGGTGCAATACCGGCCCCGACCCGTTCGAGCTGGTCATGGCCGGGCTGGCCGCCTGCACCACCATGACCATCCGCATGGTCGCCAGCCGCCGGAAGCTGCCGCTGCGCGACGTTCAGGTCGAGGTCCGCCACCTGCGGGCACCGCCGCCGGGCGGCACGGCGGCGGCGGCTCCGGCCGGGCAGAAGCCGCATGCCTTCGAGCGGCTGGTCACGCTGGAGGGCGAGCTGGACGAGGAACAGCGCCGGATGCTGGTCGGCATCGCCGACCGCTGCCCGGTCCACAGGCTGCTGGCCGGCGAGGCCGAGATCATCACCCGCGAGGCGGCAAAGGCCGCCTGAACCGCGGGTCGGGGCCGGGCAGCGCGGCGTCGCGCCTGTCCCGGCATCAGGCAAAGGGGAGGGGAGCAGGATGACATTCGACAGCACCCGGCGGGGTTTTCTCGGGCTCGGCGCGGCCGGTGCCGCCGCCGCCCTGATGGCGGGTGGCGCCCCGGCGCGGGCCGCCCGCATCGCCACCAAGGCGCGCATCGTGATCATCGGCGCCGGTGCGGCGGGCACCGCGCTGGCCAACCGGCTGGTCGCGCGGCTGGAGGGGGCGCAGATCACCCTGATCGACCCGCGCCGCGAACATCTCTACCAGCCCGGCCTGTCGCTGGTCGCGGCCGGGCTGAAACCGCCGGGCTATGTGGTCTCGCAGACCGCGGAATGGCTGCCGCGCGGGGTGACGCTGATTACCGAGGCCGCCGCTGCCATCGACCCGCAGGCCCGGACCGTGGCCACCGCCGGCGGGCAGGTCCTCGATTACGACTTTCTGGTGGTGGCGCCCGGGCTGGTGCTGGACCATGACGCGATCGAGGGCTTCTCGCTGGATCTGGTCGGCCAGCACGGCATCGGCGCCCTCTATGCCGGGCCGGAGCATGCCGAGCGGACCTGGCGCGCCGCCTCGCAGTTCACCGAGACCGGCGGCGTCGGCCTGTTCACCCGCCCGGCGACCGAGATGAAATGCGCCGGCGCGCCGCTCAAGCACACCTTTCTGATCGAGGACATCGCCAGCCGCGGCGGCGCCGCCGGCCGCTACGAGATGCATTACGCCGCGCCGCAGCCGGTGCTATTCTCGGTGCCCATCGTGGCCGAGAAGGTGCGGATGCTGTTTGGCGCGCGCGGCATCCGCACCCATATGGGCCAGACCCTGAAGGCCATCGACCCCGGCCGCCGCATCGCCACCTTCGAGGCCACGGCCACCGATGCCGCCGGCGCCAGCACGGTCACCACCACCGAGATGCAATGGGATTATCTGCATGTCATCCCGCCGCAACGGGCGCCGGAGGTGATCCGCGGCTCCGGCCTCGGCTGGGGCGACCGCTGGGTGGATCAGGGCTGGGTCGAGGTCGACCAGCAGACCCTGCGCCATCCGCGCTTTCCCGAGGTCTTCGCGCTGGGCGATGTCGCCGGCGTGCCGAAGGGCAAGACCGCGGCCAGCGTGAAATGGCAGGTGCCGGTGGTCGAGGATCATCTGGTCGCCGCCATCCAGGGCCGCGAGGGCAGCGCGACCTATGACGGCTATACCTCCTGCCCGCTGATCACCCGCGTCGGCCGGGCGATGCTGGTCGAGTTCGACTACAACAACAACCTGGTGCCCTCCTTCCCCGGCCTGATCGCGCCGCTGGAGGAGCTGTGGATCAGCTGGCTGATGAAGGAGGTGGCGCTGAAGGCCACCTATAACGCCATGCTGCGCGGCCGCGCCTGACGGGAAAGGGAGGATGCCATGAAGGAGATGACGTTCGGCACCATGATCGCCGTGCTGGAGGAGATGTTCGGCCGCACGCTGTTCTGGGGGCTGGTGGCGGCGGCGGTGCTGGTGACGCTGGCCTATCTCTATGTGCTGATCCGCGACCGGGCGGTATCCTGGCGCAAGTTCCTGTGGGCGCAGATCGCCATGCCCTTCGGGGCGGTGGCGGCGGTGATCTTCGTGCAGCGCATCACCAGCTCCGGCTTTCGCGACATCGGTGGCCCGGCGGATGTGATCGTGCTGCTGGCGGTGGCGGCGATGGGCGCGGTGGGCGCGGCGATCCTGGTCTATACCGCGCAATCGCTGCTGCGGCCGCCGGGCGCAGCGCGGCGCCCGCAGCAGCGCGGCTGAGGCGGGTCCGGAGGGTGGTGGCGCTCCCGGCCGTCCTTTCGGTCGGGGCCGGGCCAGCGCGGCAAGCCGGTACAGGGTGCGACAGGGGGAGGGGAGGCTCTCGGCGTCCTTTTCTGTCCCGGGCAGCCGCTCGCCCGACGCAACAGGGGACTCCGCGTCCTTGGCGATACCGTGACGTTGGACTCAGGCTGCGGCTTTGCCACCCGGTGCCGGGCTGCCGGCAACAGGCCGGGCGCGCGCCCGGTAGCACGACCAGACGCCGCCCTAAGAGTCGGTTTCCGATATGGCAGGAGAGGGGCTTCGCCGCGACCTCCCGTCGAGATGCGCCCACAACCCTCCGGCGGGATGGGCAAGTTGGCCCTCACGCCGAACCGCGGCCTGGCCGCATCGGAACGCCCGGCCCATTGGCCGGGCCAGTTCGGCCGTACCCGTCGGGCTCCGGGCGGGAGGGCCGTCACGCCGCGGCGCGGGCCTCGTGCAGGAAGCGCTGCGGCGTGGTGCCGAACTGTTCGCGGAAGGCGGCGACGAAGGCCGAGGGGCTGTGCCAGCCCAGCGAATAGGCGATGGCGGTGCTGCTTTCGCCGCGGTTGAGCGCGTCGATCGCCGCCAGCAGCCGCAGGCGGTTGCGCCATTGCCGGAAGGACAACCCGGTCTCGTTGCGAAACAGCCGCTCCAGCGTGCGCGGCGCGGCGCCGAATTCGCGCGCCAGTTCCGCCAGCGGCCGCTTGTCTGCCGGGTTGGCGGCCAGGTGCTGGGTCAGCCGCACCAGCCGCGGGTCCTGCCCGCCCGGCAGGCTCAGCGGCGCCTCGGGCAGCATTTCCAGCTCGTCCAGCGCCACCTCGGCCAGCCGCCGCATCGCCGCGTCATAGGTGCCGCCCTGCAACCTCGTGCCCAGCCGCAGCATCAGCTCGCGCGCCAGCGGCGTGAGTTCGAGCACGGCGCAGCCCTGCCCGGTCAGCCCCTTGCCCTCGCGCAGTCGGCGCGAGGGATCGACATAGAGGTTCAGGATCTCGGCATCGGTCTCGGTCGCGAAGCGGTGCGGTAGCCCGCCGGGAATCCAGACCGCATGGCTGGGCGGCACCACCCAGACGCAGGCATGGCTGGTGACCTTGATGACCCCGTTCATCGCCCAGAGCAGCTGGCCGCGCGGATGCGCATGTTCGCGGGTCATGTGGCCCGCCGCCATCTCGCGGCCCTGGGTCAGGATCGGCCGCGACGGGTCGACGACATAGGCCGTCTCCAGCGGCTCGAGGACTGGCGGGTTTTTAACATCTGTTGTCATTCTGACACACTACCGCAACGGAGTTTCCCATACTAGCTTGCCGGCGCCACCCCCTCGGCATGCAGAGAGGATGAACCGATGCTGACCAACGCCGTCCCCTATCGCAATAGTCTTGCGATCAGGCCGCTGATCGTGGCGCTGGCGGTGGCGGGCGCGGCGGCGCTGGTCGTGCTGTCGCCCTGGGGGCTGGGCGCGGCGCAGGCGCAATTGCTGGCCATCACCCTGGTCACGCTGTCCTTGTGGGCCACGGCGCTGGTGCCCGGCTATCTCGCCAGCCTGATCTTCTTCGCCTATGTGCTGATCGCCGGGCTGGCCCCGGCTGCGCAGGTCTTTGCCGGCTTCGGCTCGGCGGCGGTGTGGCTGATCGTCTCGGGCTTCGTGATCGGGGCGGCGATCGGCCTGTCGGGGGTGGGCGCGCGGCTGGCGGCGCTGATCGGCCCGGTGCTGGCCGGCAGCTATCCGCGCCTGATCGGCGGGCTGATGCTGACCGCGATGGTGCTGGGCTTCCTGATGCCGTCCTCGGTCGGGCGGGCGGCGGTGCTGGTGCCGATCGGCATGGCGCTGGCCGACCGGGTAGGCTTCGGCCCCGGCTCGAACGGGCGCATCGGCGTCGCCGTGGTGCTGGCCATCGGCTGCAACATGCCCAGCTTTGCCATCCTGCCCTCGAACATCCCCAATATGGTGCTGGCCGGGGCGGCCGAGACCATCTGGCAGACCGGCTTTGGCTATATGGCCTATCTGGTGCTGCATTACCCGGTGCTGGGCCTGCTCAAGGCGGCGCTGACCGTGGCGCTGGTGCTGGTGCTGTTCCCGGCCCGGATCGGCGCCGCCGCACCCGCCGCCGCCGATACCACGCCCGTCGCCCCGGTGCCGCAGGGCCAGGGGGCGGCGCAGCTGCGGGTGGGGCTGGTGCTGCTGGTCACGCTGGCGCTGTGGATGACCGACAGCCTGCACGGGGTCAACGCCGCGTGGATCGGGCTGGTGGCGGCGGTGGCGCTGATGCTGCCGGGCTTTGGCGTGGTGACGCCGCCGGCCTTCAAGGCCGCCACCGATTTCGGCATGCTGCTGTTCGTGGCCGGGGCGCTGGCGCTGGGGGCGCTGGTCGATGCCTCGGGCCTGGGCAGCCTGTTCGGCGACGTCCTGCGCCGGGTGCTGCCGCTGGAGGCCGGGCGCGATCTGGTGAACTTCGTCTCGCTGTCGCTGATGGCCATGGCCACGGGGCTGTTCGCGACCACGCCCGGGGTGCCGGCGGTACTGACGCCGATGGCGGGCGATCTGGCGGCGCAGACCGGTTTTCCGCTGGAGACCGTGCTGATGACCCAAGTGATCGGCTTCTCTACGCCGCTCTTTCCCTATCAGCTGGTGCCGCTGATCGTGGCGATGCAGCTTTCGGGCGAGCGGCTGGGCCATCTGCCGCGCGTGATCCTGCCGCTGGCGGCGATCACCGTCCTGGTTCTGCTTCCCCTCGATTTCCTGTGGTGGCATCTACTTGGCTGGTTCTGAGCCGTTTCCAAACGAAAGTGTCCGACATGACCCACCATCCCGAAGTCACCGCCTTCTACGAGGCCCGCACCGGATCGGTCCAGTATGTGGTCGCCGATCCCGCGACCGGGAAATGCGCCATCGTCGATCCGGTGCTGGACTTCGACGAGAAATCCGGCGCCACCGCCACCATCGAGGCCGACCGCCTCCTGAGCTTCGTCGCCGGCAAGGGCTATGAGGTCGAGTGGATTCTCGACACCCATCCCCATGCCGACCATTTCACCGCCGCCGATTACCTCAAGGGCAGGACCGGCGCCCCCACCGCCATCGGCGCCGGCGTGGTCGAGGTGCAGAAGCTGTGGAAAGGTTTCTACAACTGGCCGGATTTTCCCGCCGATGGCCGGCAATGGGACCGGCTGTTCGCCGGTGGTGACAGCTTTGCCGTCGGCTCGATCCCGGCGCGGGTGATGTTCTCGCCGGGCCATACGCTGGCCTCGATCACCTATGTCATCGGCGATGCGGCCTTCGTGCATGACACGCTGTTCATGCCCGACAGCGGCACCGCGCGCGCCGATTTCCCCGGCGGCTCGGCCGAGGCGCTGTGGCGCTCGATCCAGGACATCCTCGCCTTGCCCGACGAGACCCGGATCTTCACCGGGCACGACTATTGCCCCGGCGGGCGGGCGCCGCAATGGCAGTCGACGGTGGCCGAGCAGAAGGCCACCAATATCCACATGTCGAAATACCTGACCGAGGCCGAATTCATCGCCGCCCGCGAGGCCCGCGACGCCACCCTGCCGATGCCCAAGCTGATCCTGCACGCCCTGCAGATCAACACCAATGCCGGCCGGCTGCCCGAGCCGGAGGCGAACGGGCAGCGCTATCTGAAGATCCCGCTGAACCTGCTCAAGGCGCCCTGGTAAGGGCGCCGCGGCGCCGGGCAGGATCGCCCGGCCGGCGCCGGTCGCGGGCTGGCGGGGGAAGGCCCGCCTTGCCCCCGGCCGTATGGCCGGAGCCGTGATTGCATTGGCCCCGATGGTTCGGAGGGATACCGGCAGCGGCTGTTCCGTTCCGGGTGCTATGCCCCGCGCCAGCTCCGGCCCCTGCGGTGGCTCATCCGCTCCAACTGCCGGGACAGGGGTGCCGCTGCCGCGTTCCGGCGGGTGGCCTCTGCGCAGTTCCGAGCCGCGCCGCCGGAGCCGTGATGCCATCGGCGGATGCGCCCGGCGCAGCCCGGCCGGACCGCAGATGCGGCACCACCCGGGCCCGGCCGCGCGGTGCCTGGCACACCGTCTTCCGCTGTCAGCGCGGCGGCTCTGCCCGGCACCACTCCCGACCCGTGCGGCAAGTGGGCCGCTACAGCCCCTTGGAGCGGTAGGTCTTCGCCACCCGGTCGATCGAGACGATATAGGCGGCGGTGCGCAGGTCGTCGACATCATCGCGGCTGTGCCAGACCTCGCGCATCGACTGATAGGCGCCGCGCATGGTGTCGTCGAGGCCGGAGCGCACCAGCGCCAGCTCGTCCGAGCCCTGCAGGAACTTGTGCTTGAAATCCGCCGCCAGCGTCCAGCCGAGGCCGCGATCGGCGCTCAGCCGTTCCAGCTCCTCCACCAGCAGCCGCGAGCGCGCCTCCTCGGCCCGGCGCTGCATGCGGCCAAAGCGGATATGCGACAGGTTCTTGACCCATTCGAAATAGCTGACCGTCACCCCGCCGGCATTGGCATACATGTCGGGGATGATCAGCGTGCCCTTGCGGCGCAGGATCTCGTCGCCGCCGAAGCTGACCGGGCCGTTCGCCGCCTCCACGATCAGCGGCGCCCGGATGCGCTCGGCATTGGCGCGGTTGATGACCCCCTCCAGCGCCGCCGGAATCAGGATGTCGCATTCGGCCTCCAGCACCAGCGCCCCGTCCTCGACGAATTGCGCGCCGGGGAAGTCGCGCACCCCACCATGGCGCGCCACCCAGGCCTTCACCTCCTCGACATCGAGGCCGTGTTCGTCGACCAGGGCGCCGTCGCGCTCGATGATGCCGATGATGCGGCAGCCATCCTCCTCGGACAGGAATTTCGCGGTGTGATAGCCGACATTGCCCAGGCCCTGCACGATCACCCGCTTGCCGGCGAGGCTGCCGTCAAGCCGCGCCATCGCCACGTCCTCCTTGTGGCGGAAGAATTCGCGCAGCGCGTATTGCACGCCGCGGCCGGTGGCCTCGACCCGTCCCTGGATGCCGCCGGCATGCGGCGGCTTGCCGGTGACGCAGGCCTTGGCGTTGATGTCGGTGGTGTTCATGCGCGCATACTGGTCGGCGATCCAGGCCATCTCGCGCTCGCCGGTGCCCATGTCGGGGGCGGGGACGTTCTGCGCCGGGTGGATCAGGTCGCGCTTGATCAGCTCATAGGCGAAGCGGCGGGTGATCTGTTCCAGCTCATGCTCGTCCCAGGCCTTGGGATCGACGCAGAGGCCGCCCTTGGAGCCGCCGAACGGCGTCTCGACCAGGGCGCATTTGTAGGTCATCAGCGCCGCCAGCGCCTCGACCTCGTCCTGGTTGACATCCAGCGAATAGCGGATGCCGCCCTTGACCGGCTCCATATGCTCGGAATGCACCGAGCGATAGCCGGTGAAGGTCTCCATCTTGCCGCGCAGGCGGACGCCGAAGCGCACCGTATAGGTCGAGTTGCAGACCCGGATCTTCTGTTCCAGCCCGGGGCTGAGATCCATCAGTCGCACCGCGCGGTTGAACATCAGGTCTACCGATTCGCGAAAGCTCGGTTCGTCCAGCATGAGCAGCCCTCCTTCTGCCAGGTCAGAAATCGAGACGCGGTCCAGACGCGCAAGCCGAACGGGCCGCCAAAGCTTTTGGTCGCGGGACGGCGCCGGCGCGCCCTGCGGGGCCGGGGCCCAGGCTGCCGACAGGTTCGCAATCGCGGCGGCGCCCAGCCGTCCTGCCAGCGATTCCGATACCTCCCGCGGGCGGCATTCTCGACTTTTCCCATGCCCCAGGCAAGCGCACATCGTGCGCCGCGCGCCTGCGGGGAGCGGGAGGGGAGGGAGGCCACCCGGCGTTGCGGGCGGGGCGGGTGGCATGGAAAAAGGGTCGGGCGCAGGCCGTGGCTCCGCTCCATGCGGGATCGGGGGCATCGGTGCATGAGGAGGGAGCGGCAGGGGCGGGTTGGGCTGAGTTTCTGGCGCGGATGGCGACGCATCCCCAGCAAACCGGCTGGACCACGCATGCGCAGGGCAAGCCCGGCAGGCCGCGCCTGTGGCTCAAGGGATACCGCCGGCTGCCCGACTTACCCACCCCCTCCGACTCCTGAGGGTCTCCGGGCGTGGATAAGTCTGCGTGGGCAGGGGGAGGCGAGGCGGGTAGCCTGTGGTGCTTCGATTATCTGCCCCCCCTGCGGCGCTGGCTGGCATGGAGCATGGGCCTCCGGGGCCATGGCCGATTTGTCCACTCCTTCCGCCTCCCTTGCGCCTCCGGGCGTGAATAAGTGCGCATGGTCAGGGAAGGTGAGGAGATTGCCTCGAGCGGTCTCGATCACCTGCCCTTGTTGCGGTGGCGGCTGTAGCCCCCAGTTATCCCTGCTTCGGGCTTTACCCTCTGACTCCTTTGCGTCTCCGGGCGTGGACAAGTCTGCATGGGCAGGGGCAGCGAGGGGGCGCCCGGGCTGTTTCCATCACCTATCCTTGTCGCGGGGCCGGCGGTTGCGGCGCCAGTTATCCCTGCTCCCGGCCTTACGCCCTGACGCCCTTGCGTTTCCGGGCGGGGAGAAGCCTGCATGGGCGAGGAAGGTGAGACGACCGTTCGGCTTTGCTTCGATCGCCGGCCCTCGCCCCGGTGTTGGCTGGTGCATTCCCCGGCTTTTGCCCGCTCCGTCCTTGCGCCTCGTCGCCCGATCCGGCGCGGAGCCTTCCGACAGGGATCGCCCCGCCGCCTTCCCGGCCTCGGGCGGTGGTGGTCGGGCGGGCGGGGTGCTAGGATGCCCGCGTCCGATTCATCCAGTCGGCAGCGCCTTGCCCGTCCCCGGGGACCTGCCATGCCAGAACCGTATCGGACGCGGCCTGCGTGGTGGTGTGACGATGAGCGAGAAACCGGATTGCGTGATCGCGGGCGCCGGGCCTGCCGGGCTGATGGCCGGGGTATTGCTGGCCCGCGCCGGGGTGCGGGTGAGCGTGCTGGAGCGCCACCCGGATTTCCTGCGCGATTTCCGCGGCGACACCATCCATCCCGCGACGCTGCAACTGCTGGCCGAACTGGGCTGGCTGGAGGATTTCCTCCGCCTGCCGCATCAGAAGGCCCCCGACCTGCATGCCGAGATCGCCGGGCGGCAGGTCACCATCGCCGATTTCAGCCGCTTGCCGCTGGCCTGCCGCTATATTGCCTTCATGCCGCAATGGGATTTCCTGGACTTCCTCGCCGGCAAGGGCCGCGCGATTCCGGGCTTTACCCTGCTGATGGGCCATCGCACCACCGGCCTGCTGCGCGAGGGCGGCCGCGTGGCCGGCCTGACCTGGCAGAATGAGGCCGGCGAGAGCGGCGAGATCCGCGCGCCGCTGGTGATCGGTGCCGATGGCCGGCATTCGGTGGTGCGGGCCGAGGCCGGGCTGGAGGTGATCGATTTCGGCTCGGCGGTCGACGTGCTCTGGCTGCGGCTGAGCCGGCGGCCCGACGATCCGGTGCCGGCGATGAGCCATGCCGGGCCGCAGCAGGGGCTGGTGCTGATCGACCGCGGCGGGTTCTGGCAATGCGGCTATGTCATCCGCAAGGGCAGCTATGACGACCTGAAGGCCGCGGGCCTGCCGGCGTTTCGGGCGGCGCTGGCCGCACTGGCGCCGCTGCCGGCCAGCCGCTTCGACGAGATCGCGGCCTGGGAGCAGGTGCATCTGCTGTCGATCCGCATGGACCGGCTGCGGCGCTGGTGGGCGCCGGGGGTGCTGTGCATCGGCGACGCCGCCCATGCCATGTCGCCGGTCGGCGGCTTCGGCGTCAATCTGGCCATCCAGGATGCGGTGGCGGTGGCGAATATCCTCGCCCGGCCGCTGCGCGAGCGGCGGGTGAGCGACGCGGCGCTGGCCCGGCTGGAGGCGCGGCGCCGGTTCCCGACCCGCGCCACCCAGGGTCTGCAACGGATGATGCGGCGCAAGCGCAATGCGCAGGGCGAGGCGGCACCGCGCCCGCCCGGCTTCGTGCGCCTGATCGCCCGGTACCCGGTGCTGTCGCGGCTGATGGGGCGGCTGATCGGCATGGGCTTTCGGCCCGAGCGGCTGGGCCGGGAGTTGCGGCATGGCCGGGTCTGAGGGCCGCCCCCGCGGGCCGCAGCGCCGGAAAGAGGCAGCGGCGGCCGGGCCCGAGCATCGCTCCCTCGCCGCGCGCTGGCTGTTTCTCGCCCTCGGGCTGGCCTTTACCGGCATTGGCTTTCTGGGGCGTTCCTGCCGATCCTGCCGACGGTGCCCTTCCTCATCCTCGCCGCCGCCTGTTTCGCCCGTTCCTCGCTGCGGCTGAAGGGCTGGCTACTGTCGCATCCCCGCTTCGGCCCGTTCCTGGTCGACTGGCGCGAGCGCGGCGCCATTCCGATGCGGGCGAAATGGATGTCGCTCGGCGGCACGTTGGCCGGGTTCGTGCTGTTCTATGCCTTCAGCCCCGCCGGCTGGCCGATGGTGCTGGCGGTGGCGGGGCTGATGGCCGTCGGGCTGATCTACGTGTTCACCCGGCCCACGGCATAGGCTGGCACGGGCGCCCCGGGCGAGGCCCGGCCTCGGCTTTCCCCGCCAGCCGCCGGATCGGCGGTATCCGGCGCAATCCGCCGCAGGCACCGGCCGGGTCTGGCCTCGGTGCCGGCCTCACAGGGCTGTCATGGAACATCGCGCCGCCCTGCCGGTTGGGCTGCCCCGACCGGACAAGCACAGGAGAGAGGAATGGACCATACCCAGCATATCCGCCTGAATGCGGACGAACTGAACGAGGTCACGTTGAACGGCGCCACCATCTTCGGTCCCGAGAACGAGCGGATCGGGCATGTGGCCCGGGTTCTGGGCACCGGCCCGGATGCCAATGTGGTGATCGACGTGGGCGGGTTCCTCGGCATCGGCGCCAAGCCGGTGGCGGTGCCGGTGCGCGACCTGGATTTCATGCGCGACGCCTCCAACAGCGTGCATGCGGTGACGCGCTGGACCAAGGAACAGTTGAAGGACATGCCGGAGCATCGCGGCTGAGCGGTGCCGGCCCCAGCCAGAGGAGGCCACATCATGGCCAAGTCATTCGATCCGCAGGCGGAGAACGAGGAATTCAACCGTCGCCGCCATGCGCAGGAGCAGAAGATGGGCAATGCCGATCCGGTGCTGAACCCGCGGCAGATGCCGCGCGGCAACGAGCCCAATGCCGGCGGCGAGAACCGCGAGACCGGCGACCGCAAGACGCGGCAGAACGACCGCGCCACCAATGGCGGCGAGTGAGCGCCGCCCCGCAATGGGAGGCTGACATGCCTGCAAAATCCAAGGCCCAGCAGAAGGCGGCCGGCGCGGCGCTGGCCGCCAAGCGCGGCGAGACCGACAAGGGCGAGCTCCACGCGGCATCGCGGCAGATGTATGACTCGATGACCGAGAAGGAACTGGAGGAGCTGGCGGCGACCCCGCGCAAGGGCAAGCCCGAGCACAAGGACTGACCCTAGCGGGCGAAGGCGCGACCCTCGCCCGCTTTCTTGCGCCGGGCTTGCCAGTGTGTGGGGCGGCTGTCTTGAATGCTGCCTGTGAAGGCGGTTTTCTGAGGTGGTGGAAACGGCGTTGGCGTCCGCTCTCCGGCCATTGAGGCCCGTGTTTCAGATTGCCTCCAGGTGCCGGGTTTCGTTTGCGGTGTCGGTTTGCCCGCTCGCCTTCAGGCTGCGGGCGGGGGTGGATGGGCGCGGCGCTTCCCTCGGAGGGATTGTCGCGAATTTCCGTAGGTGCCTGCGGGGCGAGTTTATAGCCGCCGATCTGCCGCTCTGGCCTTTTGGTGCGAGCGTGGCTCGGCTCCATGCTCACCGCATCTCCCCATTTTTGTGCCGCTGCCTCGCCTTGAATGCCGCTTCGGCCTCCTTCTCGCGAATCACTATACCCCATGGCCAACCGGGGCAGCGCAATCCCGGCGGATTCTGCGCTGCCGTTCGGCCATATCCCCGTCTCCCCAATCCCCGGCCTCCGGCCACGGCCGTGACCCCTACACCTTCCGGCCGACGGCGCCTCGCCCATGCCGGCATCCGCATAAACCTTGGTTTATGCGCCTAAACCGGGGGGCCGCCGCGGCCGGTCTAACCCTTGGGCAAATGGCCTCCATCGCCGCCCGGGGGCCAGGTGATCCCGTCGCCGCCAGGTGGCAGGGGCATCGGGCCCCGTGGAGAAGGAGAATCCCATGAACACCGTCAAACTGCTGATCGCCGCCGGGGCGCTGGCCCTGTCGAGCCAGGTCGGTCAGGCCGCCGTCACCGCCGAAGGGCTGATCTCGAACCTGCAGGCCGAAGGCTATGGCTGGATCGAAGTCAAGCGCGGCCCCAGCCAGTTCGAGGTCGAGGCCGTGCGCGGCAAGGAAAAGGTCGAGATGGTGATCGACGCCGCCACCGGCAGCGTCCTGCACCGCGAGACCGAGCGTGCCGACCGCGAGGACCGCGCCCGCAGCGGCACCCAGATCCGCGAGCGCAGCCGCGATTTCGTCGATTCCCGGGGACGCGAGCTGGATGACGACGACCGCCATGACGACCGCTACGACGACCGTCATGATGACGATCGTTATGACCGCGACGACGACGATGATGACCGCTATGATCGCGATGACGATCGCCGCGACCGGGATCGGGACCGTGACCGGGATCGCGACAACGACCGCGACGACGACGATGACGACCGCGACGACGATTGAGGCGGGGATTTCCGCCTGACCTGCCGCCCCGGCCTTGCCGGGGCGCGCGCCTTGGGCGAAACCCGTCACGGGCCGGACCGCGGCCCCGGAGCCGATGATGCACCGCAGAGCCTTTCTTGCCCTTTCCACCGCGCTGCTGGCCTGTGGTCCGGCCTGGGCGGTGGTCGATCATGTCGGCGCCATCGTCGGCGAGCTGGACCGGCGCGGCTATACGCAGATCTCGGTGTCGCGCACCTTCCTCGGCCGGGCGCGGATCGTCGCCCGCGGGCCGCATGGCCGGCGCGAGATCATCCTCAATCCCGCCACCGGCGAGATCCTGCGTGACCTGCGCGAGAGCGCCAGCCTGGGCAGCGACGGCCGCCGCGACCTGCTGGGCGACGAGGGCGAGGGTTCGGGCGCCGATGGCGGCCGCGACGACGACAACGACAACGACGATGACGACGCGGATGACGGCGACGACGACCGCGACGACGATGGCGACGACCGCGACGGGGATGGCGATGACGATTGAGCGCCCGCCGCGAGGGAGGCGCCGATGAGGCGCCGCCTGCTTCTGGCCTTGCTGTTCGGGGTGCAGTTCCTCTGCGCCTTCTTTTTCGTCTTCGACATCCTCAGCGCCTTCCTCGGCCTCGCGGTGCCGCCGATGCCCTGGGAATTGCGCGAATTGCTGGAGGTCGGCGCCGCCTTCGGCCTGACTGCCGGGCTGGTGCTGGGCGGGCTGGCGCTGCGGCGCGAGCTGCGCGGCCGCGAGATCGCCGAGGAGCGCCTGCGCCGCGCCTCGGCCGCCTTCATGGAACTGCTGGAGGAGCGTTTCGGCGAATGGGCGCTGACCCCGGCCGAGCGCGACGTGGCACTGTTCGCCATCAAGGGCCTGTCCACCGCCGAGATCGCCGGGCTGCGCCAGACCAGCGAGGGCACGGTCAAGGCGCAGACGGCGGCGATCTATCGCAAGGCCGGGGTCTCGGGCCGCCCGCAACTGCTGAGCCTGTTCATCGAGGACCTGATGCGCGAGGATTCGCCGCCGCGCCTGCAAGCGCTGCCGGCCAGCGAGGTGGCGGCGCTGCTGCCGCCGCCGGCCGGCATCCGCGACTGAGGCGGGACCGGCCAGCATCGCGGTGGCAAGCGGGGGGCCTGCCCGTCCCGCTCAGGTGCAGGCCAGTGCCACCTCCCGCGGGGCCGGGACCGCCTTTTGCGGGTCGCGGCCGAAATAGACGTGGTGGAAGGCATCGACGCGGCCGCCGGCTAGCTGCACATCCTCGCGCTGCCAGCTCCAGCCGCCCTCGTCCAGCCGCGCCTCGAAGGGCGGCGAGATCTCCGCCGACCAGAAGGCGGCGATGCCGCCGGGGCGCAGGGCGCGGCGCACCGCCGCCAGCCCCTGCCGGGCATAGAGGCGCTCGTTATCCGGGCGCACGGTGAAATCCGGGCCGTTGTCGGTATCCATCAGGATCAGGTCGAAGCGGTCCGGGCTGGCCGCCAGCAGGTCCATCACGTCCATGAGGCGCAGTTCGACCCGCCGATCGCGCAGCGGATGCCCGGCCAGCGCGCCCAGCGCACCCCGATTCCACGCGGCAATGGCCGGGATCAGCTCGCACACCGTCACCTGTGCCCGCGCGTCGAGCCCGTCCAGCGCCGCGCGCAGGGTAAAGCCCATGCCCAGCCCGCCGATCAGCACCCGGGCATCGGCGCGGCCATGGCGGCGCAGGCTGCGCTCGGCCAGCACGGCCTCGGATTGCCATGTGAGGTTCGACATCAGCTCGATGCCGTTGAAGCGGATCTCGTGCAGGGTGCCGCGTCGTCGCAGCAGGATTTCGTCGCCCGCCTCGGTCGAGGCCCGGGCCAGTTCGGTCCAGATGGTCATATCTTGTCCCAGCGGCGCCCGCAGGCCACCGTCTCATGATTGTTCGGAAAGGGGATGGGGAGGGGGTTGCCCGGTGCTCAGCGCGCGGACAACCCGCGCACATTGTTCGCCCGGGTTCCGATCAACAGCGGGAACAGCGCCGCGCCATGGAATATGCCGCTGGGATGGGTCATGGCCCCTTATGGGCCGGGACCGGCGGCCGGGGCAAGCGCGCCGGTGGCCGCGCCGGCCTCAATCGGTGCAATAGATGGCGTAGAGCGTCGCCAGGACCCGACGCACCTCGTCGGAGGCGAGGCGGTATTTGACCTGCTTTCCGTCGCGGCGCGCCGCCACCAGCCCCAGCGCGCGCAGCCTGGACAGGTGCTGCGACAGCGGCGACTGGCCCAGGGCGATGCGCTCGGAGAGCTGGCCGACATTCAGCTCCTGCTCCAGCAGGTTGCACAGGATCAGCAGCCGCCGCGGATTGGCCATCGCCGCCAGCAGACCGGAGGCCCTGCCGGCGTTTTCCTCCATCCGCGCCAGATCCATCTTGATCATATTAGAACTTGCTTATATCCAGATAGTGAGCCGCCTTGTCGCTCTTTGCCGGGCGGTTTTCAAGGAGAACGGGATGAACGCCAATATCGGACCCACTGACCGTCTGGTCAGGATCATCGTCGGGCTGGTGCTGATCGTGCTCGCCCTCGTCCCCGGCCTGCCACTGGCCGGCAGCCCGGCGCTGCAATGGCTGGCCGGAATCGTCGGCGTGGTGCTGGTGGTGACCGCGCTGGTGCGCATCTGCCCGATCTATCGGCTGCTGGGCCTGTCCACCTGCAGGCTGCCGCGGCGATGACGGCGTTCACGCCGCTGGCCTCCTTCGGGGGCGGCATGCTGATCGGGCTGGCGGCGGTGCTGCTGATGGCCTTCCATGGCCGCATTGCCGGGATGACCGGCATTCTCGCCGGCCTGCTGCCGCCGATGGCGGCGGACCGGGGCTGGCGCGCGGCCTTCGTGGCCGGGGCGGTGGCGGCGCCGATGCTGATCGCTTGGCTCCGGCCGCAGGCGGTTCCGTTTTCCAGCCCGACGCCGATGGCCTGGGTGGTGCTGAGCGGGCTGGTGGTCGGCATTGGCGCGCAGGTCGGCGCCGGCTGCACCTCGGGCCATGGCATCTGCGGCATCGCCCGGTTGTCGCCGCGCTCGATCCTGGCCACGCTGACCTTCATGGCGACGGCCTTCGTCACCGTCTTCGTCAGCCGGCATCTGCTGGCGGGGTTCTGATGCGTTCCATCCTGGCGGCGCTGCTATGCGGCCTGATCTTCGGTGCCGGCATCGCGCTCTCCGGCATGGCCAATCCGGCCAAGGTGCTGAACTTCTTCGACCTTGCCGGCAACTGGGACCCGTCGCTGGCGCTGGTGATGGCCGGGGCGCTGCTGGTCGCCGCGCCGGGCTATCGGCTGGTGCGGCGGCGGCAGCGGCCGCTTTGCGCCGGGCGTTTCCATGTGCCGGCCAACCGCCGCATCGACCTGCCGCTGGTGGCGGGGTCGGCGGTGTTCGGCATCGGCTGGGGCCTGTCTGGCTTCTGCCCCGGCGGGGTGATCCCGGCGCTGGGACTGGGCGAGGCCAGCGCCTTCGCCTTCACCGGCGCCATGCTGGCGGGCATCTTTGCCGCAGGTTGCCTGCGCGCCCGCGCGGATGCGGGATCGCCGGTGGCCATGGGCGAGGCCGGGCGCGGCTGAACCGCCGTCCCGGCCGAGGCCCGGCACGGGCGAACCTCTCAGACCGCGCTGCGCAGCCCCGGCGCCCCGGCGAGGAAGCCGTCGGCGAATTGCGCCCCCGGCATCCGGTCGCGCAAGCCTGCCAGGGTTTCGGCGCCATCCGCCGCCCCGTCGATCAGCCGCTGATAGAGCGTCACCACCTCGGCGAAGCCGGCGATCTGCGGCGACAGCCGCAGGGCGCCGACGCCGGCCTCGGCCAGTTCCGCCACCTGCCCGGCGACGGTGGTATGGGCATGGCCCATGGTCTGCACCCCGTTCACGGTCAGGAAGCTGTCGCCGTCCAGCGTCTGCACCTCGCGCCCGTCCGGGTCGTCGCCGCAGACGAACAGGCAGCTGTCCTTGGCGCGGTCGTGCAGCCGCGCATGATAGCAGCGCCCCGAGATCGCCAGCGGCGCCCGGCCATGGCCCCAGACCTCGATCGCCACCCCGGCCTCGCGCCCGGCCCGCGCCAGCACCGCGACCGAGGCCAGCGGCAGTTCCGGCGGCAGGCAGATGCGGGTGGCACCCTTGCGGGCCAGCCATTCCAGCGTGCCCTCGTTATAGACGTTCACGGTGGGGCCGACCTGAAACGGCGCGCCCTCGGGCAGGTGCTTCAGCGCGCCCAGATCGGCGATCTCGACCGGCACGCCGGTGGCGAACAGCTCCTCGGTCAGCCGGCGCTCGCGCTTGAGGGTGATCAGCGCCAGTGTGGACAGCGCCACCTCCTTGCCGGCGGCCAGAAGGGTTTCGACCGCGCCCGGAATCTCCTGCTGCCAGAAGGGCAGCCGCTTCGAGCACACCCATTCGCCGATCACCACCCGGCGCGCCGGGGTGGCGGCAACGGCGCGATAAAAGTCGCGCACCTGCTCGGCGGTCCAGAAAAAGGCGATGGGGCCGATGGTCAGGTCCATGCTCATCTCCAGGTCTTGGCATAGGCGCCGGTGGTGGCGGCCTGGCCCTCGGTCAGCTTGGCCAGCAGCCCGGCGGGCATCGGCGCGCCGGCATCCGCGGCCTCGACCGCGGCGCGGAAGGCGCGCACCACCTGTGCGACATAGGCGCGCGAACGCTGGCGCCCCTCGATCTTCAGGGCGGTGACCCCGGCCTTTTGCAGCCGCGGGATCAGCTCGGTGGCGTCCAGGCTGACCGGGTCCTCGAAGATATGACCGGTCTGCGCCGGGCCGGTGGCGGTCGCCGGGGCGGTGAAGCAGCCCTTGCACAGCGTCGGATAGGGCACCGGCGCGCCCCTTGGGGTGCGGTGGATCAGATAGCCGCCCAGCCGCGCCTCGTTGTTGCCCGAGACCTCGGCATAGGCGACATGGCTGGCGGGCGAGCAGACGCCGTTCATGTTCGGCGACAGCCCCGTGGCCCAGGACGACAGCGAGCAGCGCCCCTCGGCCATGACACACAACCCGCCAAAGACGAAGACCTCGGTCTCGATGTCGATCTCGCGGTTGATGGCGGTGATTTCCTCGACCGTCAGCACGCGGGGCAGCACCACGCGGCGGATGCCGAAGGCCTGCGCATAGAGGTTGATCGCATCCGGATTGGCCGCCGCCGCCTGCACCGACAGATGCAGCCGCAGGTCGGGATGGGTGTCGGCGGCATGGGCGATCAGGCCAGGATCGGCCAGGATCACCGCATGGACCCCGGCGGCATGGGCATCGGCCACCGCACGGTGCCAGATGTCTTGCGCCCCGGCGCGCGGAAAGGTGTTGATCGCCACCAGCACCCGCGAGCCGCGCGCCTTGGCATAGGCCACGCCCTCGGCCAGTTCCTCGCGCGAAAAGTTCAGGCCGGGAAAGTTGCGGGCATTGGTCTCGTCGGCAAAGCCGCAATAGACGGTATGGGCGCCCGCATCGACGGCCGCGCGCAGGGCGGCGGGGGTGCCTGCGGGGCAGACCAGTTCCATCATGGGCAGAATTCCTCTCGCGACAGGGCATAGCCGCTGCGCCGCGCCGCCAGGGCCGAGGCCCGGCGCAACCAGCGGTCGAAGGGCGGTGTGGCGGCCGCCGCCAGTTCCTCGGTCAGGTCCAGTTCGGCATCGTCCAGCGCATTGCGCAGCGCCAGCACCGCCGAGGTGTCGCCGGCGATCTCCAGCTCACCGGAAAAGAATAGCGCATCGCCGTCCTCGGTGCCGTGCAGCATGGCCAGAAAGGCCGCCAGCCGGCCACGGATGGCGGCGTCATGCGGCGGCTCGGCGCGGCGGGAATGGGCGGTGATGCGCCGCGCCTCCGGCTCCATCAGCAGCAGCACCGGCCCGTCCTGCACGTCGATCAGAAAGCGGGCCCCCTGATAGGGGCCCAGCCGCGACAGGATGGCGGGCTGGCGGGTGGCGATCCGGCGCAGCAGCCGCGTCAGCACGAGGCCGAGCGTGGGCGCGGCCAGAGGCGGCAGGGGCAGCCGGCCGAGAAGCCGGGGCAGGGGACGTGGCGCGGTCATGCGCGGAACCTGACATGGAAAAACCGCCACCGACTTGACCGAAATCAAGCCCTTTGCGGATTTCCTGGGTCAGGTTGCGCGCCGTGAATGCAAGGATGGATCCGATGCGCAGCCTGCCCGCCTTTCCCGACCTGCGCGCCTTTCTGGCCTGGCTGGAGGGGCGGGGCGATCTGGCGCGGATCGACGCCCCGGTCTCGCTGCGCCACGAGATGACGGCGCTGCAACTGGCCGCGCTGCGCCGCGAGGGGCCGGTGCTGCGTTTCGATGCCCATGACGGGCCGCCGGTGCCGGTGATCGCCAACCTGTTCGGCACCCGCGCCCGCGTGGCCGCCGGGCTGGGGCTGGAGCCCGATCAGATCCCGGCCTTCGGCGAGTTTCTTGCCAGCCTGCGCAGCCCGGCCCCGCCGGAAGGGATGCGCGACGCGCTGTCGCGCTGGCCGATGCTGCGCGCGGCGCTGTCGGCGCGGCCGCGGCTGCTGCGCCGCGCCCCGGTGCAGGATGCCGAAGCCCCCAGCCTCGACGCGCTGCCTGTGCAGACGCCCTGGCCCGAGGATGCCGGGCCGCTGATCACCTGGCCGGTGGTGCTGACCCGCCCGCATGGCAGCGAGGCCGCCGACCTGCCCCGCTACAATCTGGGCGTCTACCGGGCGCAGGTGCTGGGGCCGGACCGGCTGATCCTGCGCTGGCTGGCGCATCGCGGCGGGGCCGCGCATCACCGCTCCTGGCTGCGCGCGGGCGAGCCGATGCCGGTGGCGATCGCGCTCGGCGCCGATCCGGCAACGCTGCTGGCGGCGGCGCTGCCCTTGCCGGAAACGGTGTCGGAGCTGGGCTTTTCCGGAGTGCTGCGCGGCGCGCGCACCGAGCTGACCGCCTGTCGCACGGTGCCGCTGCTGGTTCCCGCCCATGCCGAGATGGTCATCGAGGGCTGGGTGCATCCCGGCGAGACCGCGCCCGAAGGCCCCTTCGGCGACCATACCGGCTATTACAATGCCGTCGAGCCCTTCCCGGTCATGCGGGTCAGCGCCATCACCTGCCGGCCCGAGCCGCTCTATCTAACCACGGTGACCGGCCGGCCCCCGGACGAGCCCTCGGTGATCGGCGAGGTGTTCAACGACCTCGCCCTGCCGGTGATCCGCGCCCAGATCCCGGAGGTGCGCGACCTGTGGCTGCCGCCTGCCGCCTGCTCCTACCGCATGGCTGTGGTGCGCATCGACAAGCGCTATCCGGGTCAGGCGCGCCGGGTGATGATGGCGCTGTGGGGGATGCTGCCGCAGTTCAGCTATACCAAGATGATCGTGGTGGTGGACGGCGATCTGGACATCCGCAACTGGGACGACATCGCCTGGGCGATGGCGACCCGCATGGACCCGGCCCGCGACGTGATGGTTCTGGACCGCACGCCGATGGACTATCTGGACTTTGCCTCGCCGCTCGAGGGGCTGGCCGGCAAGATCGGCATCGACGCCACCACCAAGCTGGGCACTGAGACCGCCCGCGAATGGGGCCGCGAGATGCATCTCGACCCCGCGCACGAGGCGAGGGCCGAGGCGCTGCTGG
>JBEBVF010000034.1:0-25760 GCA_040392885.1 Paracoccus sp. (in: a-proteobacteria)
CGACCTGGCGTTTCTGAAGGGGGGCGGGGCTGTGCGGCCTTTGGCTGTGGCCGCAGTGTGCCTGTCGTCCGTCATGGCTGGGAAGGGCGGGTGCAGACCCCCGCTTGATGGACTGGCGCCAGCCGATGCTGTCCGACGATCTCGCCGCGCGGCGATGCGGCCTATGACAGCGACCACCTGCGTGAGGCGATCGCCCGCAAGAAAGCTCTTGCCGTCATCCCGAACAACCCGTTCCGGGCGCGCAAGCATCCCCTCGACAAGCATCTCTACGCCCAGAGACATCTGATCGAATGCTGCTTCTCCAAGCTCAAGCAATTCCAAAGGGTTGCCACGCGATACGAAAAAACCGCCAGAAACTACCTCGCCGTCATCACCATCGCTGCCATCGTCCTGTGGATCAAATAAGTGTCCACAAAACCTAAGGGCACGGCCGTAAGGTTACGCTACGGCCTTTCCAATGTCGGGCAGGTTATGTGAGAATGCTCGATGAACAGCCGAGACGACCAGTTATCCTGCCGAGGGTCTCGGGCAGGATAACTGCTGTCATGGCGCGGCCTCCCAGACCGCGCCGCCTTGTGGTCGGTCTCACTCTCTTCGGCGTCGAGTTGTGGCGCTTCAGCAGGACTGCTTGTGTCAGTAGGTGCCGCCATGGGTGGCGTCCAAGCGCAGGGCAGGGGGTTGGAGCCGGGGCTGATTGCGTGTTTGGCATCCACGCGACCGCGAAGCGACAGTTTCCAGCGATTGATGGCACCGGCTGTAAGACGGACGCAGCCAGGTCACCGGAGCAAGCTGTGCGGCTTTCACCGAGAGCCCCCCTTTCAACGAATCGCTCGCCATCCCATATTGCGGCCAGGCGGCGGCGGGACGAAGGGCGTAAGCAAAATGCTACCTTGTCCGCTGCCGTTCCGGTCGTCTTTCCGGAGGTTTAATCTAAAATCAACGTACTAAAGGAAGGTTGTGGCGGAGGAGGTGCGCTTACAACTGGACCGTCTCCTGTGACCCCTGAGGGGGCTCCGGCAATCTGCAGGGCCTAGCGGAGTTCTAGGGAACATTTCGCAATTTGATTCCGGTTCACCGGGAAATTCGATGCTGTACCCACTTTCCGAAGGGCGCCGCCTGCAACGCGCATCCCCCGCAACACATTGACTTTAATAGGTTTTCTTTCTGCGCATTCGTTGTCGTGCGACCATGGCGGTCGTTCGAAAGGAAACGGAAATGCGAGAAATGTGCCTCAGTCAAATCGAGCTGGCTGCCCGATGGAGAATTAGCCCAAGGACACTCGAGCGGTGGCGGTGGATCGGCGATGGGCCGCGCTTCATGAAGCTAGGCGGGCGGGTGATCTATCGTGTCGAAGATGTGCTGGCGTTCGAACAGCAAGAGCTGCGTGATTTGGAGGAGATCAAAGCTGCCGTGACCTTGTCGGTGACGATGGCCTCGTGCTCGCCCGGATAGGCCTTGCCCTTGTGGACGGCCTCACCGCGATAGACGCGATTGCGGAGCACCCGATAGAGGTAGCCCTTGTCGATCAGCGTGCCCTGCTTGCTGCGAAATCCCTCCCGCCGCAGCTCCTTCGCCAGCATCGTGGCCGAAAGCGCCAGTTCCGCTTCCGCAAGCCACACCGCATGCAGGTGCGATCGGACCAATTCGTCATTGGTGATGTCGAGCGCTGGCGGCCGCACAACACCGGCCACCATATCGTTGCGCCGTTCAAAGAAATATTGGTCATGAGGAGACCCCGAGGCGCAGTAGGTCGACGAGGGCGGCGTCGTAATCCTCGTCGGCGCGGGCGACCTGCCATTTCAGCGCCTGCGGCAGTTCGGTCTCCTGGCCGCGCGTCAGTTCCAGCACGTCGCCCTCGCGGGCGGCCACAAGATCGTCGGGTGTGAGGGTCGCGACGGAGGCCCGGCCGCGGATGACAAACCGGATCACTCCCTCGGTCTCCACGGCGTCGAAGCCGAAGTGTCGCGACAGCGTGGTGATGGAGGCGCGCGGGCTTTCGAGCGCCGTGATGGCATAGCCCTCGACCGCGCCCCAAAGCCCGGTGACGTCGATCAAGGACTCGTCCAGCCCCGCGCGCAGGCAAAGGTGCCGGACAAGCGCCGCCAGTGACACTGCCCCGAGCCGACCGGTCAGCCAGTGGCCGAGCCGCCAGTTCGCCCCGTCCGTCCAGACGTCGGTCAGCGCCGGAAAGAACGGATAGGGCCGCGCGTCCCAGGTCCAGGCGGCGCATTCGGGAACGTGCACCATCCGGTCGCCATAGACCGACGACAACGGGTTGTTGGCGGCCTCGCCGCACCAGAGATACGTCGCCTCGAGATAGGCGCGCTGGATGGCGTCATCGCGCCAGCCCCGCGAGAAGTACGGCGTGAAGCTCTCGGACGACTTCGGGTCGAAGAAGACGTTGGGCTGGTTCGTGCGGGAACAGGAAGGCGAAGGCGATGCGCGGTCGCCAGGATGAGGTGAGCGGTTCTTCGATCACGCCGAGCCGCTCATAGGCGTGGAGGAAGCTGTCGGGCCTGGTGAGGATCCCGACATGCTTGGCGATGGCCCGGGGCTTCATGCGGAACAGCACCAGTGCGCCGGGACCGGCCTCTGCCAGTTCCACCTCGATCATTATGCGTCCCGCGCCCTCGGCCAGAACTTCGAGCGGGCCGGTCTCGCCCCAGTCGCGGCTGTAAGGCGGGATCGGTAAGGGTTCAGGGCCGACGACCTCGCGCCAGACGCCGCGCGCGAGGCCAAGGCAATCGCAGCCGACACCCCGCAGGCTGGCCTGGTCGTGATAGGGCGTGCCGAGCCAGGAGCGCGCAATTGCGATGACGCGTGCGGGGTCGGCGTTCACAGCACGGTCCCTTCGTGCCGCCGTCCTTCGTGGCGTACCGGAGAACGGCGTCCTGGCCGGGGATGTGCGGGAAACCCCGGAAGTTGAGGGTATTCGCGAACTTCGCGCCACAGGTTTTCACGCAGTTGTCGCAGCCCGCACGGATGGTGAAGGCATTGCCATCGGAGATGCCCGATTGGGAGCGTCGGAAGCAGAGGTTGGAAAGGGCCATGGCCTGAGAACTTCCGGACCCGGTCGCGGCAGACGCAAACGCGACTCCGATCCAAGCAATATCGGACTCGGGATTTTCTTTTTTTCTTACAAGGGCTTATAAGAAATTCACCAAACAGGCGCAGTCATCAGGTCCGGAGAATATCGCCCTGTAGAGACCGCTTCCGGCCCACCTGGTGCCCGAGCCAGTGCTCAGCCCCGCCCGCATAACCCTCGAAAACAACGGAAAAATCCGGCCCCAGCCAGATGGGGAGAACCTTTTCGCGAGGGCAAGTGGCGGACGGTGAGGGATTCGAACCCTCGAGACGGTTCCCCGCCTACACACTTTCCAGGCGTGCGCCTTCGACCACTCGGCCAACCGTCCGTGCGCATCGTCTAACCAAGCCCGGAGGGGCTTGCAAGAGCCGGATTGCGCCCGCGAAAGCCGCCCCGCCGCCCGGGACGGGGTCACATGTCGGCGATCTTCTTCTGCAGCTCGGCCAGCTGGCGGCGGATCTCGGTCATGTCCTCGTCCTTGCCGCCGGCGGCGTCCTCGTCCTTCTCCGGGCCGCTGCTGCCCGGCCAGCCGGCGCCCGACAGCGCCCGCAGGAAGGCGCGCTGCTGGCGCTGCAGGGCCTCGAAGCCGGGAATGCCCTGCATCGGATTGGGCAGCGAGACCAGGTTCTCCATCATCTTCGACTGGCTCTCGCGCAGCATCTCGAAGCTGGCGGCGAGGAATTGCGGCACCACGCTCTGTGCCGAGGAGGTATAGCTGCGCACCAGGTCGGTCAGCACATCCACCGGCAGCACGCTCTCGCCGCGGCCCTCATGCTCGGCGATGATCTGCAGAAGATATTGCCGGGTGAGGTCGTCTCCCGAACGCAGGTCGACGATCTTGACCTCGCGCCCGGCGCGGATCAGGGCCGCAATGTCGTCCAGCGTCACGTAATCGCTGGTCTCGGTGTTGTAGAGACGGCGGCTGGCATAACGCTTGATGGTCAGCACCGGCTTGTCGCCGGCGGCGGGCATGGCGTCTTTCGGGGTGTCGGCTGGCATCGAATTCCGTCCTGGGGCCTGTATCGCCCTCAGTTTCGGTCAAACGCGCCGGGAACACAAACGAAAAAGGGGGGCGGCCGGGCCACCCCCCTTCGATCCGGGTCGTCGCGACGATCAGGCCTTGTTCGGCTCGGCGGCCTTGCGCGCGGCGGTGGTGGCGGCGCGGGTGGCTTCCTGGGTCTTCGAGGCGATCTTCTGCGCGGCGTCCTGGGCGTCTTCGGCCAGGTCCTTGCCGGCGGTCAGCATCAGGTCGACGGTCTGCATCTGCAGCTTCTTGGCAACTTCGGCATAGGCCTGGATGTTCTCCGAGGCGCGCTCGGCGGCGGCGGTGGCGAAGTCCGAGGCGGCTTTCGCATAGTCGGCCGGCTGGTCCTTGGCCGAGGTCAGCTCGCCCATGCGCGACAGGGTGTCCTTGGTCCACTGGGCCGAGATCTCGGTCGAGGCTTCGGCGGCTTCCAGCGCCAGCTTGGTCAGCTTCTCGGCCAGGGCCGACTGGGTCTTGAAGGCTTCCTTCAGCGACGAGGTGTCAACCGGCAGGTTGGCCATCATGTCCTGGAAGGATTTGGTGAAATCGGGGGTCTTCATGGTGCTTCTCCTGCAAGGGGGGCGCGGCGCGGGCCGCAGATGCGATGGCGTCTCCATCCGCCTGCAACCCATATAAATGCCGCGATGCAGCATTACAAGCCAAATCATGCCGCGATGCAGCAAAAATCTGCGGGGCGCCGGTGAGGGCGCCCCGCGATCGGCCGGGATTTCTGGCAGACCAGCCGGTTAGGGCAGGGTGGCGGGCTGCTTGACATAGGTGCCCGGCGCCGGGCCGAGGCCGTTTTCCGGCACCCGCGCCGGCACCATCGGCCCCGAGCGCGGCGCGATCCAGTCGCGCCAGACCGGCCACCAGGAGCCGTCATGGCGCCGGGCCGCGGCCATCCAGTCGTCGGGCGTGCCGCCAAACCCCGCCTCCGAAAGGAAATGTCCGTATTTCTTCTTGCTGGGCGGGTTGACGATGCCGGCGATATGGCCCGATTCGCTGACCACGAAGGTCTTGTCGGTCGAGCCGAGCCGGGCGAAGCCCTTCCAGCACTGCTTCCAGGGGGCGATATGGTCGGTCTGGCAGGTGATCGCGCAGACCGGCAGGGTGATGTCGGCCAGCGTCACCTTGTGGCCGAGGATCTCGTAGCCGTCGCCGGCCAGACGGTTCTGCTGGCACAGGCCGCGCAGATATTCCATCACCATGCGCGCCGGCAGGTTGGTGGCATCGCCGTTCCAGAACAGCAGGTCGAAGGCCGGCGGCGGCTCGCCCATCATGTAGCTGCGGATGGCCGGTCCCCAGACCAGGTCGTTGGCGCGCAGGAAGCTGAAGGTGCGCGCCATCAGCGGCGCCGCCAGGATGCCGCTGCGGTTGACCTCGGCCTCGATTCCGTCGACGAAATCCGGCTGGATGAAGGGCGTGAACTCGCCCAGGTCGCCGAAATCGGTCAGCGTGGTGAAGAAGGTGGCGGAATTGACGCCGCCATCCAGCCCGCGCTGCTTCAGCAGCGCCAGGGTCAGCGCCAGCGTGGTGCCGCCGATGCAATAGCCGACGGCATTGACCTGTTTCTGGTTGGTGATGACGCGGACATTCTCCATCGCGTCGATATAGGCGTTGACGTAATCGTCGAGGCCGATATCGGCATCCTCCGGCCCGGGATTGCGCCAGGAGATCACGAACAGGGTGAAGCCCTGATCGACCACCCAGCGGATGAAGCTGTTCTGTGGCTTCAGGTCGAGGATGTAGAACTTGTTGATCCAGGGCGGGAACAGGATGATCGGGATCGCATGCACCTGCTCGGTGCCGGGCGAGAACTGGATCAGCTCGTAGAGGGGGCGGCGCGCCACCACCTCGCCGGGCGCGGTGGCGATGTTCTCGCCGATCTGGAAGGCATGCGGGTCGGCCAGCGTCACCACCAGGTCGCCGCCATGCTTCTCCACGTCCTCGACCAGGTTCTGCAACCCGCGCACCAGGCTCTCGCCCTCGGTCTCGACGGCGCGCTCCAGCGCATCGGGATTGGTGGCCAGGAAGTTCGTCGGCGCCAGCATGTCGATGAGCTGGTTGGTGAACCAGTCCACCCGCTGCCGCTGGATCGGGTCCTCCAGCTCCAGGTCGGCGCTGGCGCGGCGCATGCTGTCGGCCGCGATCTCGTATTGGCGGCGGATGAAGGCGAAATAGGGATGCGTCTGCCAGAGCGGATTGGAAAACCGCTTGTCCTTGGAGGGCGGGTGATGCGGCGCCTCCAGCCGGCCGGTGGCCAGCGCCGCCTGGGTCTCGGCATAATGCTTGATGGTCTCGGCCCAGAAATGCGCCTGCTGCTCGATGATGCGGACCGGATGCTCGGCCAGCATGCGCAGCCAGGCCTGCGAGGTCTCGGCGAAAAAGCCCGGCCCCGGCGCCTCGACGCCCGGATTGGGCGGCCGGCGCGTGGCCATGGCGGTGGCGAGGCGCTTCACCAGGTCCTCGGCCGTCTGCATGTTGGCCAGCATGGTGTCGGTCATCTCGAACAGCGCCGCCGGCGGCGGCACGGCCGCAGTCTCCGGGGCAGGGGGCGGCGGCGGTGCGGCCTCGGCGGGGGCGGCGGCGGGGGCCGCGGGCTTGGCGCGGCCCGGCACCTTGCGGGCGCCGACGCGGGTATCGGTGCTGCGGCCGCGCGCGGTCGCCGCCGAGGCCGGCTTGGCGGCGGCGGCCTTCACCGCGCCGCGCTTGGCCGGACTGCGCTTGGTTCCGGCCGGCTTGGCGGGCGGGGCAGGGGCCGCGGCGCCGGCTTTCGCGGGCGTCGCCGGCTTTTCCGGGGCGGCGGGCCTTGCGGTGGCGGCCTTTCCGACGGCGTCCGGCCCGGCGCCCGATGCGGGTTTGCGGGGCTTGCGCGGCGCCCGCGCCTTGGGCGCCGATTCCGATTCGCCGGGTGCAACCGATTTCAGTGACGTTGCGTCATTTGTCGGTTCTGCACTGCCGCGAGAGGATTTTTTCGTTTTACCGGTGGCAGTTACGGGTGCCTTTTCCGCATCGCCCTTGCCGTCGTGTTCACTTGCCATCGAGCAGGTTCCTCCCTACCTTCCTCTTCCATCATGATTGGCACCCATTCCGTGCTGGGTAAAGCGTTCCGCGTCCGATCGACGTGCCCCGATCGCGAAAAAGGGTGACGACCCGAAACCATCCGCGCCAGGACCGGCGTTGACCAGCAACCAGGGGATGCCCGCAGTGTTTTCAGTCAGAAGCATGGCCCGCTACGACACCATGGAGGCGGCCCGCATCAGCGCCGAATGGATGGGGGCCACCGCCAAGGCGCTGGGCGAGCACCCGGCCTTCGCGCTGTCGATGCTGCCCGGCCCGCGCATGCTGGCGGCCTGGGGGCGGGTGACCGAACGCTCGTTCTCGCGCATGAACATCAAGCCGGCCTGGAAGATCCCCTCGATCACCAGCCCGGAGGGCCAGGACCATGTGGTCTATGTCGAGCCGGTGCTGAAGCGCGATTTCGGCGATCTGGTGCATTTCCGCGTCGCCCGCCGCGAGCCGATGCCGCGCAAGATCCTGATGGTGGCGCCGATGTCGGGCCATTACGCGACGCTGCTGCGCTCCACCGTGACCTCGCTGCTGACCGATGCCGAGGTCTATGTCACCGACTGGCACAATGCCCGAGACATCCCGGTTTCCTGCGGCAAGTTCGACATCGAGGACTATACCCGCTATCTCGTCGATTTCATGAAATTCCTGGGGCCCGACCTGCATGTGGTCGCGGTCTGCCAGCCGGCGCCGCTGGCGCTGGCGGCGACCGCGCTGCTGGCCGAGGAGGACGCCCGCGCGCAGCCGCGTTCGCTGACGCTGATCGGCGGCCCGGTCGATCCCGATGCCGCGCCGACCGAGGTCACCGATTTCGGCAGCCGCGTCACCATGGGCGAGTTGGAATACCTGATCATCCAGCAGGTCGGCTTCAAATATGCCGGGGCCGGGCGCATGGTCTATCCTGGGCTGGCGCAGCTTTCGTCATTCATCGCCATGAATGCCGGCACCCATGCCAAGGCGTTCATCGACCACATCTTCGCCAGCGCCCGCGGCAGCGATGGCGAGTTCGACCGCCACAACCGCTTCTATGACGAATATCTCGCCGTCATGGACATGACCGCCGAATTCTACCTGTCCACGGTCGAGCGGCTGTTCAAGAAGAACGAGATCGCCCGCAACCAGTTCGTCGTCGACGGCAAGCGTGTCGACCTGAGCAAGATCCGCGACGTGCGCATCATGACCGTCGAGGGGGCCAAGGACGACATCTCGGCGCCGGGGCAATGCGTGGCCGCGCTGGACCTGTGCAGCGGCGTGCCCGCCAACCGCAAGCGCCAGCACCTGGAGCCGGGCGCCGGCCATTACGGCATCTTCGCCGGCAAGAGCTGGCGGCTGAACATCCGCCCGCTGGTGCTGGACTTCATGGACGAGGCCGCCGGCGTCGAAACCGCCAAGCGCCGCCGCGGCGCCCCGCAGGCCTCGATGAAGGCCGAGATCGACGCCGCCGTCTCCGAAAGCCGCGTGGCGATCTGAGCGGCCGGCGGGACGGCCGGGGCAGGGCGATCAGGGCGGCGGGGCGACCGGCCGCCCTTTTCGATTCCCGCCGCCTGGCCCTATGGCCCTCGCCCAGGCGATCCGTTACACCACCGCCAGGAATTTCCGATGAAGGCGCCCCCCATGGAATACGCAAAGCCCGGCCCCGTCGAGCGCAACTGGTCCGACGCGATCTCGACCGTCGAGGAGATCATCGAGGAGGCCCGCAACGGCCGCATGTTCATCCTGGTCGATCACGAGGACCGCGAGAACGAGGGCGACCTGGTGATCCCCGCCCAGATGGCGACGCCGGATGCGATCAACTTCATGGCCATGCACGGCCGCGGCCTGATCTGCCTGGCGCTGCCGGGGTCGCGGGTGGACCAGCTCGGCCTGCCGCTGATGAGCCCGAAGAACTCGTCGCGCCACGAGACCGCCTTCACCATGTCGATCGAGGCCCGCGAGGGCGTGACCACCGGCATCAGCGCCCATGACCGCGCCCGCACCGTCGCCGTGGCCATCGACGCCACCAAGGGCGCCGCCGACATCGCTACCCCCGGCCATGTGTTCCCGCTGCGCGCCCGCGACGGCGGCGTGCTGGTGCGCGCCGGCCATACCGAGGCCGCGGTGGACATCGCCCGGCTGGCCGGCCTCAACCCCTCGGGCGTGATCTGCGAGATCATGAACGAGGATGGCACCATGGCGCGGCTGCCCGACCTGATCGCCTTCGCCCAGCGCCACGGGCTGAAGATCGGCACCATCTCGGACCTGATCGCCTATCGCCGCCGCCACGACAACCTGATCGCCGAGCGCGCCCAGCACAAGGTGCATTCGGTGCATGGCGGCGACTGGATGATGCGGGTCTTTGCCGACGAGACCCAGGGCGCCGAGCATATCGTGCTGACCCGGGGCGACCTGTCGGCGCCCGGCCCGGTGCTGGTGCGCATGCATGCGCTGGACCCGCTGCATGACGTGCTGGGCATCGAGCGCGGCAGCGAACTGCCCGCCGCCATGCGCCTGATCGCCAAGGAGGGCCGCGGCGTCGTCGTGCTGATCCGCGACCTGACCCCGCAACTGGCCCGCCCCGGCGAGGCCAGCCCGCACACGCTGCGCCAATACGGGCTCGGCGCCCAGATCCTGTCCTCGCTGGGCCTGTCGGAACTGGTGCTGCTGACCAATACCACGCCGCTGCGGGTGGTCGGGCTGGAGGCCTATGGCCTGACCATCGCCGGCACCCGCCCGATCCCGATGGAGAGCTGAGCCATGGCCAGCGAAATCGAGCATTACAGCCTGCCGCTGCCCCGGCTCGACGCGCCGGCCCGGCTGGCGCTGGTGGTGTCGCCCTATTACAGCGCCATCGCCAGGGGCCTGGTCACCGGCGCGCTGCGCATGGCCGAGGCCGCCGGCGCCGGCACCGAGGTGATCGAGGTCCCCGGCGCGCTGGAGATCCCGCCCGCCATCGCCTGCCTCGGCCGCTCCGGCCGGTTCGACGGTTTCGTGGCGCTGGGCTGCGTGATCCGCGGCGAGACCACGCATTACGACACCGTCTGCAACGACAGCTCGCGCGGGCTGATGCTGCTGGGGCTGGAGGGGCTGGCCATCGGCAACGGCATCCTCACGGTCGAGAATGCCGCGCAGGCGCTGGTGCGCAGCGACCCGGACGGCCAGGACAAGGGCGGCGGCGCGGCGGCGGCGGCGCTGCACCTGATCGCGCTGGCGCGCCGCTTTCCCGCCGCCCCGGCGCGGCCGCTGCGCCCCGCCCGCGAGCGGATGAGCGGGAGCGACAAGCAATGACCGGCGAGGCCAGGGAAACCCGCGGCGAACGCACCCGCCGCCTGCGCTCGGGCGCGCGCTTCCATGCCGTGCAGGCGCTGTTCCAGATGGAGGCCGCCGGCGCCTCGGTCGAGCGCATCCGGCGCGACTATCTGGGCTGGCGGCTGGGCCGGCCGGTCGAGGTCGAGGACGAGGTGGCGCCCGAGGTGGACGAGACCCTGTTCGACGCGCTGCTCGACGATGCGGTGACCTGGCAGGCGCGTATCGACCAGATGACCGACCGGGCGCTGGTGGCGAAATGGCCGATCGCGCGCATCGACCCGGTGCTGCGCGCGGTGTTCCGCGCCGCCGGCGCCGAGCTGATCGGCCAGCCTGGCACCCCGCCCAAGGTCATCATCACCGAATATCTGCGCCTGGCGCAGAGCTTCTACGACGAGGGACCGGAGGGCAAGCTGGTCAACGCCGTGCTGGACCACATGGCGCGCGAGGCCCGGCCCGAGGCGTTCTGAACCGGCGGGGCAGGGCGGCTGCCCAACCCCGTCGCGCGGGCGAAGCATCGCGACTATCCCGCCCAGCGGTCGCGGCGAAACCCGTCAGGCCGGGGCGCGGTCGCGCAGGTTGCCCCCGGCGTCGAAATCGAACGCCGCCGCCTCGCCGTCGCGCAGGATGCGCGGATCGTCCGCCGCCTCCTGCGCCAGCGCCTCGCTGATCCAGAGCCGGCCCAGATGCAGCGTGTCGGTGATGCGCACGATGCGCAGCGGCTGGCCGGGCGGGGCGTTGCAGGTCTTGGCCGCCAGCCGGATCGCGTCGCGGTCATTGTCCATGATCGCCGGAATCCGCGCGCCCTCCAGTACCGTCGAGGTCACGCAATTGGCATAAGTGGCCGGCAGGCTGATCCGGTCGAACAGGCGGCGGGTGCAGACATCGGCCAGCCCGACGCCATTGGCATTGCCCTCGGACTTGCCGGTCAGGTCCAGCACGACCATCCGCGCCACCTGCTGGGCGGTGCGCACATGCGCGGTGCTGGCGCGACCGGTGACATTGGGGTCCATGCCGGTGCCGGAAAACTCCTTGCCCATGCGCTCGACCACCAGCACGTCGAGCGGGTCGAACAGGATGCGCGGCATCATCCCCCGCGCCGCCTCCAGCAGCGCCGGCTCGCGGGTCAGGATCTCGTCGGCCGGCACCGCCTCGACCAGGGCGATGCAGTCATAGGCATTCTCGACCGTGGCCAGCCCGAACAGCACCGGCGCCCGCGCCAGCTTGACCCGGGCCATGTCGATGACGTTCTGCGCCATGGTGCCGAAACCCAGCGCATGGCAGGCCTCGGCGCCCTTCTGGTTGCCCATGCCGATGGACAGCATCTTGGCCAGACCGCTCTCGATGCTGCCGGAAAACGAAGTATGCGGCTTGACCCGGTTCAGCACCACGATGCCATCGGCCTGCATGGACAGCGCATCCATCCAGACCGGCAGCCCGTTCTCCAGCCGGCCGAGTTCCACCACCTCCATCGAGGAGCGGATCGGGCAGCCGGCGCTGGCCTCGGTCACGCCCAGATTGGCCAGCAGCCGCACCTGCCCCTCGGCCGAGGCGCCGCCATGGCTGCCCATCGAGGGGGCGATGAAGGGCGCGGCGCCCAGTTCGCGCAGCGCCGCAACGGTGGCGCGCACCAGCAGCGGCAGCTCGGCCATGCCGCGCGAGCCCACCGCCAGCGCCACCGACATGCCGGGCCGGATGCGGCGGGCGATCTCGGGGCGGGCGATGGTGGCGCGGGTGGCGGCGGCGATGTCGGGCAGGTGGGTATCGTCGAAGACCTGGCGCACCGGCACCATGCGCGGCAGCACCACATCCGACAACAGATCGCTGATCACCTCCATGCCCCGGCCTTTCCCTTGCGCAGCGTCGCGGGAATTGTCACCAATACGCGCGGGCCCGCAAGGGGCCAGGGAGGAAGCGGCATGGCCCGGCACATTCACCTCGATCCGGTCGGCGGCGCCGCCGGCGACATGCTGATCGCGGCGCTGCTCGACGCGATGCCGGAACTGCGCGAGGCGGTGCTGGCGCAAATCGGCGCCGTGCTGCCGCCGGAGGCGGGGGCGATCATGCTGGCCGAGGGCCGCAATGGCGGCTTTCGCGGCCTGCATTTCTCGCTGACAGGGGCCGGGACCGCGGCGGCGGCGGGGAAATCGCCGGGGCAGGGGCATCAGCACCATGATCATGACCACGCACCCGGCCATTCGCATCACCACCACCATCACCACCACGGGGCCGAGGACGGCCGCCCGGTCACCTGGCCGGATTTCTGCGCCCGCCTTGCCGATGCGCTGCTGCCCGAGGCGGTGAAGGTGCGGGCGCTGGCGATCCTGCGCCGGCTGGGCGAGGCCGAGGCCCATGTCCACGGCATCCCGCTGGAGCAGGTGCATTTCCACGAGATCGCCGACTGGGACACCCTGGCCGACGTGACCGGCGCCGCCGCGATCATGGTGGCGGCGGAGGCCAGCTTTTCGGTCGGGCCGCTGCCGCTGGGCGGGGGCAGCGTGGTGATGGCGCATGGCCGCATCGCCCTGCCGGCGCCGGCGACGATGCGGATCCTGCGCGGCTATGACTGGCACGATGACGGCATCGCGGGCGAGCGGGTCACCCCCACCGGCGCCGCGATCCTCGCGGAACTGACCGGCGGCAGCAACGGCGCGCGCCCCGGCGGGCGGCTGCTGGCGACGGGGGCGGGGCTGGGCAGCCGCACCCTGCCCGGCATTGGCAACCTGCTGCGCGCGCAGGTCTTCGACACCGCCGGGGCCGCACAGACCGACCGCGTGCTGCAGCTGGCCTGCGACCTCGACGACATGACCGGCGAGGAGATCGGCCATGCCGCCGCGCATCTACGCGCCCTGCCGGGGGTGATCGACCTGACCCTGCTGGCCACGCAGGGCAAGAAGGGCCGCCCGGTGACCCGGCTGGAGCTGCTGGCCCGGCCCGAACAGGGAGATGTTGTGGCCGAGGCGCTGTTTGCCGAGACCTCGACGCTGGGCCTGCGCCAGCAGATGCTGACCCGGCGCATCCTGGAGCGGCGGGCGACCGGGCCGGTCAAGACCGCAAGCCGCCCCCGCGGCGCCACAAGCAAGGCCGAGGCCGATGCGCTGGCCGACACGCCCGGCCTTGCCGCCCGCCGCGCGCTGGCCCGCCGGCTGACGGATGACATGCCATGACCGCCGCCGACCGCCTTGCGCGTGCCTTGGGCGACGCGCGCTGGACCATCGCCGTGTCCGGCGGCGTGGACAGCATGACCTTGGCCAGTTTCGCGCATCGGCTGGGCACGCGGCCGCGCATCCTGCATGCCGACGGCCCGGCGGTGCCGCGCCAGGCCGGCGCCCGGCTGCGCGCCCATGCCAGGGCCGAGGGCTGGGATCTGGCGATCATCGACGCGCGCGAACTGGCCGACCCGGCCTATCGCGCCAATCCGCAGAACCGCTGCTATTTCTGCAAGTCGAACCTCTACCGGGCGATCTTTGCCCGGCTGGCGGAGGCGGCGCCCGGCCCGGTCGCTTCGGGCACCAATCTGGATGATCTGGGCGATTTCCGGCCCGGTCTGGAGGCGGCGCGGGAATTCGGCGTGCGTCATCCGCTGGTCGAGGCCGGCATCGACAAGCCGAGGCTGCGGGCGCTGGCGCGTGGCCTCGGCCTTGCCTTTGCCGATATTCCGGCGGCGCCCTGCCTGTCCTCGCGCGTCGAGACCGGCATTGCCATTGACCCCGCCGACCTCGCCTTCATCGACGGGCTGGAAACCCGGCTGCGCGGCCTGCTGCCGCCGGGCGACCTGCGCGTGCGCCTGCGCCGCGACGGGGTGCATGTCGAGGCCGTGACCCCGGCGCCGGAACCCGCCCGCGCCTTGGCGGCCAGCGCCTGCGCCGAGTCGGGCCGCATCCTTGCCGGCTGGGAACCCTACCGGCGCGGCTCGGCCTTTCTGGGGGCGAAATGAGCGCCGAGCCGAAGATGGACTGGGCGCGCGAGGCCCGCACCGGCCTGCCCGAGGCGGTGCTGGCCGAGCCGAAGACGCCCGGCCAGATCGCCGCCATCGTCGCCGCGGCCGCGGCGCAGGGCCGCCGCCTGCTGCTGACGCGGCTGGATGCCGAGAAGCTGGCGGCGCTGCCCGAGGCGCTGCGCACCCGCATCGACCATGACCCGCTGTCGCGCACCGGCATCCTGGGGCCGCTGCCGCCCGCGGGCCCGGCGCGCATCGGCATTGTCACCGGCGGGCTGGCCGACCTGCCCGCCGCCACCGAATGTCTGCGCACGCTGGCCTTTTCCGGGGTGGCGGCCGAGCTGATCGCCGATGTCGGCGTGGCCGGGCTGCACCGGCTGCTCGACCGGATCGAGCGCATCCGCCGGGCCGAGGTGGTAATCGCCGTCGCCGGCATGGAGGGGGCGCTGTTCTCCGTCCTTGCCGGTCTGGTCGCCGCGCCCGTCGTGGCGTTGCCGGTCTCGGTCGGGCAGGGGGTCGGCGCCGGCGGGCGGGTGGCGCTGCATGCGGCGCTGGCCAGTTGCGCGCCCGGCCTGGTCGCGGTCAATATCGACAACGGTTTCGGCGCGGCGCAGGCGGCGCTGCGCATCCTCAACGCCGTCACCCGGAGGGACGCATGACCGCCATCATCTATCACAACCCGAAATGCTCGACCTCGCGCAAGGCGCTGGAGCGGCTGCGCGAGACCGGGCAGGCGGTGCAGGTCATCGACTATCAGAAGACCCCGCCCGACCGCGCCACGCTGAAGGCGCTGATCGCGGCGGCCGGGCTGACGGTGCGCGAGGCGCTGCGCCGGCGCAACACGCCCTATGACGAGCTGGGGCTGGACGATCCGACGCTGGACGACGAGGCGCTGCTCGACAGCATCCTGGCGCATCCGATCCTGCTGGAGCGCCCCTTCGTCACCACCGCCAAGGGCACCCGCCTGGCCCGCCCGCCGGAGCGGCTGGAGGAGATCCTCTAGATGCGCGGGCCGGCGGCAGTCAGTCGGGCGGCGATGGCCTCCGGGCTGGGTCGGGGGCCGCGCGGCGTGGCCTCCAGCGCCGCGCGCATGGCGCGCAGATGTTCGGCCGTGGTGCCGCAGCAGCCGCCGATGATGCGCGCACCGATGTCGCGCGCCAGCACGGCGTAATCGGCCATCAGCGCCGGGGTGCCGTCATAGCCGACGCGGCCGGCGCCGAAATGCGGCACCCCGGCATTGGCCTTGGCGATCAGCGGCCGCTCGGTCCCCGAGGCGACCAGGGCAGTCAGGCTGCGCAGCAGCTCGGCCGGGCCGGAGCCGCAATTGGCGCCGATCGCCACCGGCGGATTGCGCAGCCCCTCGACCATGGCGGCCAGCTGCGGCGGCGCCACACCCATCATCGAGCGGCCGGCGGTGTCGAAGCTCATCGTCACGCACCAGGGCAGGTCGACGGCGCGGGCGGCCTCGGCGATGGCGCGCACCTCGTCCAGCGAGGACAGGGTCTCGGCCCAGAGCAGCCGGACGCCGCCATCGCGCAGCGCCTGCGCCTGGGCGGTATAGATGGCCACGGCCCGCGACAGGGTCATGGTGCCGATGGGCGCCATGATCTCGCCGGTGGGGCCCATGCTGCCGGCGGCCAGGACCGGGCGGTCGGCGCCGGCGGCGACCTCGCAGGCGATCTCGGCGGCGGCGCGGTTGATGGCGATGGCGCGGTCCTGGCCGCTGGCATCCTGCCATTGCCGCTGGCGGGCGTCATTGGCGCCGAAGCTGTTGGTCAGGAACAGGTCGGCCCCGGCGGCGATGGTGGCGCGGTGATGGGCGCGCAGCCCATCCGGATTGTCCAGCGCCCAGCTGCCCGGGGGCTTGCCGGCCGGCAAGCCGGCATTGATCAGCGCGGTGCCGGTGGCACCATCGGCGAGCACCCAGTCGCGGGTGTCCAGCAAGCGGCTCAACGGATCGAGCATGGCCATTCCATCTTCGCCCGGCGGCATGCGCATGACGCAGGCCGGACCCGTCAGGGAAACAGGGTGGGCGGGAGGCGCACGGCCCCCCGCGAAGGCTCATTCCTCCAGCACCTGCTGGCGGGCGAGGTCGCGCAGTTCGGCCATCTTGGCGCGGATGGTGGCCTCGTCGGCACGGCTGCCCAGGTCGGCTTCCAGCTTGGCGAACACGTCCTCCTCGCCCGGATGCTCGAAATCGGCGGTCACGACGGAAAGCGCATAGGCCTTGGCCTCCTCGCCGCTCAGGCCGAGCAGGCCGGCGGCCCATTCGCCCAGCAGACGGTTGCGGCGGGCCTCGGCCTTGAAGTTAAGGTCGGCGTCACGGGCGAACTTGGCCTCATGGGCGCGCTGGCGTTCGTCGAAGGTGGTCATGGCGTCTCCTTGCAGATTGTCCTCAGGATATGCCCATGCACGGGCCGCACCGCAAGCCCGCATTGCACAGCGCCCCGCACCCCTCTATAGGCGGAGGGGAACAGCAGGAGGCGGGCCGATGGCACCACGTCGCAACAAGATTTATGAGGGCAAGGCCAAGATCCTTTACGAAGGCCCGGAGCCCGGCACCCTCGTCCAGTATTTCAAGGACGACGCCACCGCCTTCAACGCCCAGAAGAAGGCGGTGATCGAGGGCAAGGGCGTGCTGAACAACCGCCTGTCCGAGTTCTTCATGACCGGCCTGTCGAATGTCGGCATTCCCAACCACTTCATCCGCCGCATCAACATGCGCGAGCAGTTGATCCGCCAGGTCGAGATCATCCCGCTGGAGGTGATCGTCCGCAACGTCGCCGCCGGCTCGATCGCCAAACGGCTGGGCATGGAGGAGGGCACGCCGCTGCCGCGCCCGATCGTCGAATACAGCTTCAAGAACGACGAGCTGGGCGACCCCTTCGTGTCCGAGGAATACATCATCGCCTTCAACTGGGCGAGCCAGCAGGATCTGGACGATATCGTGTCCATCGCCTTGCGGGTGAACGATTTCCTGACCGGCGTGTTCTATGCGGTCGGCATCCGTCTGGTCGATTTCAAGATCGAGATCGGCCGCATCTGGGACGGCGACTTCATGCGCCTGATCGTCGCCGACGAGATCAGCCCGGATTCGTGCCGGCTGTGGGACATCAAGACCGGCAAGCATCTGGACAAGGACGTGTTCCGCCGCGACCTGGGCAGCCTGACCGATGCCTATACCGAGGTCGCGCAGCGCCTGGGGCTGATGCCCGCCAATTCCGGCCGCTCGGCCAAAGTCACCGCAATCAACTGAAAGGCCCGGCGATGAAGGCTCGTGTCACCGTCATGCTGAAGAACGGCGTCCTCGATCCCCAGGGCGAAGCGATCCGCCACGCGCTGGCCGCGCTGGGCTTTACCGGGGTCGAGGGGGTGCGCCAGGGCAAGGTCATCGAACTGGACCTGGCCAGCACCGATGTGGTCTCGGCCGAGATCGAACTGTCGCGCATGGCCGAGGCGCTGCTGGCGAATACGGTCATCGAAAGCTACAAGGTCGAGATCCTCTGATCCCGGCACCGGCAGAGACCCGAAGCCCCCGCCCACGCGGGGGTTTTTGTTTTGTAGCGGGCTCGTGGGCGGGAAAGGTCGAAAACCTCGAGTCACAGGCCGGTCAGGCGGAAATGGTGAGATGAGGCGAGGGTGTGGATGACGATCGTGGCCTGTGAATGGCTTCCGGCCATTGCGCCGGGGCGGGGCGCAACCATGGGTATGGATAGTCGAATTCCCCTCAGGAACCGCTCACAACCCACTGATCTTCTGGATGGTACCGCCTCCCCGGCTCGAACGGGGGACCTCTAGATCCACAATCTAGCGCTCTAACCAGCTGAGCTAAGGCGGCACGAGCGCTGATCTAGCGGCTTCGCAATCTGGATGCAAGGGGCCGGATGGAAAATTCGGCCCCCGCGCGGGGGCCGGTCTACAGCTTCTTTTCCAGCGCCACGCGCAGCCGCCGGCGGCGCTGATGCATGCCGGAAAGCTGCGAGATCCGGGCGGCGCCCGCCCCCGGTTCGGGCAGGGCCAGCACGGTCTCGCGCAGCATCTGGATGCCTTCGTCGCTCTTCGAGGGCAGGGCGGCGGGCGGGATCGAGGGGCCGATGGTGATGCCATAGGTATGGCCGGCCTTGTTGAGCACCTCGTGGAACAGCGTGATGTCGCGCAGCGTCGGGTGGATGGCGTCCAGCAGATAGAACAGCGCCGAATTGCGGGCGCGGATGCGCAGCGGGATCACCGGCGCCTCGAACTTGCGCGCGATCATCGCCGCCGAGGCCATCCACGGCCGCTCGTGCAGCACCAGCCCGCGCCGCTTGGCCAGCCGGCCGGAGGGGAAGATCAGCCCGATCCGGCCCCGCTCCAGCGCATGGCGGGTATAGTCCATGGTGGCGCGGGTCTTGGCATGGCTGCGCTTTTCCAGCCGCCATTCCACCGGCGCGATCAGGTCGTCCATCTGCGGCAGCACCCGCACCATGTCCTGATTGGCATAGATGAACAGGTCGTCGCGCACCGCCGACACCACCGCATGCAGGATGATGCCGTCGGCGATGCCGGTGGGGTGGTTCGACACGATCAGCGCCGGCCCGGTGGCGGGGATGTTCTCCAGCCCGTCGATGCGGATGTCGCGCACGATCAGGTTGGAGATCCGCCGCAGCACCTCGTCGGTGGGCAGGTCACGATACTCGGCGGCCAGGTCCAGCGTGCGCGGATAGCCCAGCAGCTGCATCAGCAGCCGCCGGGCCAGCGCATGATGGCGTTTGCCGGAAAACAGCCAGGGGGCCCGCTCGGCGATGAGCGGTTGCAGCCGGGCTTCCATGTCTTCGCGCGGGTCCATATGGCTGATTATCGTTACCCGTCGATGCGGCTTCAAGGGCGCGTGATTTCAATCGGCCAGAATGCGCGAGACCATTTCGGCGGTGTTGCGCGAAAGGCCCGGTTCCTGCGCGATCCGCCGCAGCGCCGCCTCGGCATGGCGGCGGCGGGCGGCGTCGAAGCGGCGCCAGGTCTCGAACAGCGTCGACATGCGCGCCGCGGTCTGCGGATTCACCTTGTCCATGCGGATCAGCCATTCGGCGATGAAATCATAGCCGCCGCCATCCGCGGCGTGGAAGGCGGCATGGTTGGCGCCAAAACCGGCGATGAGGGCGCGGAAACGGTTTGGATTCTGCCAGTCGAAATCCGGCCGCCCGGCCAGGGCGCGGGCGGTGGCCAGCGCGGTGTCGGGCGGGGCGAGCTGGGCCTGCACCGAATAGAATTTGTCCATCACCAGCCGGTTGTCGGCAAAGTCGCGCTCCAGCGCCGCCAGCGCCTCGGCTCCGGCACCGGCGCGGACCAGGGCGCCGATGGCGCCGAGGCGTTCGGTCATGTTGCCGGCCTCGCGCGCCAGCGCCTGCGCGCGGGCCGGGCCTTCGGCGCGGGTCAGCAGCGCCAGCGCCGCCAGCCGAAGCGCGCGCCGGCCCGAGGGTTCGGCCAGCGGCTGATAGGGGCCGGGCACCGCCATCGCCTCGTAGAGCGCGGCCAGCGCCGGGCCGTGATCGCGGCCCAGCCGGGCGGCCAGCGCCTCGCGCGCGGCATGCAGGGCGGCAGGGTCGGGGATGCCGCCGCGGGCCGCCAGATGCGCCGCCAGCTCGTCCTCGGCCGGCAGCGCCAGGCAGAGGGCGAGGAAGGCCGGGTCGATCCCGGCCTCGGCGATCAGCGCCCCCATGGCGCCCGCATAGGCATCGGCATCGCCGCCGGTCAGAGCCGCCAGCGCCAACTCGTGCCCGGCCTCCCAGCGGGCGAAGGGGTCGGTGTCATGCGCCAGCAGCAGGGCGCGGTCGGCGGTGGAAAGCGCGCGCGACAGCGTGACCGGGGCCGAGAAATCGCGCAGCACCGAGGCCACCGGCCGCGCGCCGAGACCGTCGAAGGCAAAGCTCTGCTCGGGCTCGGACATCTCCAGCAGCCGGGTCGGCGCCACCTCGTCACCATTGGGGCCGATCAGGCCGACGGCGATCGGGATCAGCCGCGCCGGCATCTCGGGCCGGCCGGGCACCGCCTGCGTGAAGGTCAGCGTCAGGCGCCCGGCGGCGGCGTCCCAGTCCTCGGTCAGGGTCAGATGCGGGGTGCCGGCATCGGTATACCAGTGCCCGAACTGCGCAAGGTCGCGGCCGGTGGCATCCTCGAACACCTTCAGCCAGTCCTCGATGGTGCAGGCCTGGCCGTCATGGCGCGCGAAATACAGGTCAAGCGCCTTGCGGTAATCCTCGGCGCCGACCAGGCGGCGCAGCATGCCCACCACCTCGGCACCCTTCTCATAGACCGTCGCGGTATAGAAGTTATTGATTTCCTTGTAATGGTCCGGGCGCGGCGGATGCGCCAGCGGGCCGGCATCCTCGCGGAACTGGCGCCCGCGCAACGTCACCACATCCGAGATGCGCTTGACCGGGGCCGAGCGCATGTCGGCGGTGAACTGCTGGTCGCGGAACACCGTCAGCCCTTCCTTGAGGCAGAGCTGGAACCAGTCGCGGCAGGTGATGCGGTTGCCGGTCCAGTTGTGGAAATATTCGTGGCCGATGACGCCCTCGATGCGCTCGTAATCGCCGTCCGTCGCGGTTTCCGGGCTGGCCAGAACCAGCTTGGAGTTGAAGATGTTCAGCCCCTTGTTCTCCATCGCGCCCATGTTGAAATCGTCGACGGCGACCAGGTTGAACACGTCGAGATCGTATTCGCGGCCATAGGCCTCCTCGTCCCATTGCATGGAGCGGATCAGCGATTCCAGGGCATAGCCGGCGCGATCCTCGTCGCCCGGGCGCACCCAGACGTTCAGCGCCACCTCGCGCCCCGAGCGGGTGGTGAACTGGCCCGGAATCGCCACCAGATCGCCGGCGACCAGGGCGAAGAGATAGGCGGGCTTGGGCCAGGGATCGCGCCAGACCGCCACCTCGCCCTCGCGCGAGACCGGGTTGCCGTTCGACAGCAGCACCGGCTTGTCGGAGCGCAGGGTGACCTCGAAGGGCGCCATCACATCGGGGCGGTCGGGATACCAGGTGATGTGGCGGAAGCCCTCGGCCTCGCATTGCGTGCAGAACATGCCGCCGGAGGTATAGAGCCCCTCCAGGGCCTTGTTGTCCTCGGGGTCGATCTCGACCGTGGCGCTGAAGGTGAAGGGCCGTTGCGGCAGCATGGCGGCGCGGATGGTCATGCGCGGCCCCTGCGCCAGGTCCAGCGGCATCGGCTCGCCGTCGATGGCCAGGGCGGTGATGCGCAGGCCGATGCCGTCGAGGACCAGATCCACCCCCGGCGCCTTCGGCGTCAGATGCAGTTCCGAGCGCACCACGGTGCCGCGCGGGCGCAGGGTAAAGTCGAGTTTCACCGAATCGAGGATGAAGGGATATGCCTCCCACGCGTCCAGGCGGATGGTGGTGTCGCTGGTTTCCCGGGTGTCGCTCATGGGCTTGGCCTTTCCGAAAATCGCGGGGCAGGCGGAACTGCTCCCGTGCGAAACAGTTATGCGCATGATAGAAGGCCCGCAACCCGCCCGCTTTTCCGGCGCGGCATTCCTGCCCACGCGAGAGGAGATCGCCCTAATGGCGCAAGACAACGACCCCCAACGCCCCGTCCGCGAGACCTATGTCGAGCCGGTCGAGAAGAAAGCCTCGCCGGTGCCGCTGATCATCGGCATCCTGCTGGCGCTGGCGGTGGCCTATTTCGTGCTGCAGCGCTTCTCGGGCGACGAGACCGCGACCGAGCCGCCGGCTGCGGTCGAGACCACCGAATCGACGCCGGAAACCCCGGCCGCCGAGGCGGCTGACCAGGCTGCGGAATCCGCCGACCAGGCCGCCGATGCCGCCAGCGATGCCGCCGCGCAGGCCACCGACGCCGCCAAGGCCGCCGCCGACAGCGCCGCCGAGACCGTGGAAGCGGCGACGGATGCGGTCGAGGCCGGTGCCGAGGCTGCCGCCGACGAGGCCGCCGCCGCGGCCGACGAGGCGCAGGATGCCGCCGAGACCGCGGCCGAGGAGGCCGGTGACGCCGCCGCCGCCGCTGTGGACGATGCCGCCGAGGCCGCCCAGGGCGCGGCCAATGCCGCGCAGGAAGCCGCCAGCGAGGCGGTCGACGCCGCCGAGGAGGCGCTGGACGCCGCGGCCGATGCCGCGAGCGAGGCGGTCGGGGGCGCCACCACCACCGCCCCGGCTGCGCCCGCCACCCCGGCGACGCCGATCGTGCCGCCGGCGACCGGCACCACCACGACCACCACGCCGCCGGCCACCACGACCACGCCGTCGAACTGAGCCCGTCCGGCCCACCATCGCCGCGCCCCCGCCAGCCGGGGGCGCGGCTTTTTCGTGCCGGCGCCCTGCATGCTGCCTTGCAGCATGAAATGTCGTGCTCTAGCCTGCGGGGGACGGACCCGGCCTTTCATGGCGTATGGGGAATGTTTCGTGACCTTTGCACCATGTCTTGCGACAGAAAATTGCGCAGATATAAGGTGCGGACGCGGCTGAGCAGGGGGGAGTGTTCATGAAGATCGGTGCCTTGAAAGAGGGGCAGGCGGGCGAGACCCGGGTGGCGATCACCCCCGCCTCGGCCGCGCATCTGAAAAAGCTGGGGCACGAGCCCCTGATCGAGGCCGGCGCCGGCGAGGCCGCCGGCTTTTCGGATGCCGCCTATCGCGAGGCGGGGGTGACGGTGCTGCCGGATGCGCAGGCGCTGATCGACGCATCCGACGTGCTGGCCAAGGTGCGCCCGCCCTCGGAGGCGGAGATCCGGCGGATGCGGAGCGGGCAAACGCTGGTGTCGCATTTCTGGCCGGCGCAGAATGCCGAGTTGCTGGAGGCCGCGCGCGCCCAGGGCATCACCGCGGTAGCGATGGACATGGTGCCGCGCATCTCGCGCGCGCAGAAGATGGACGCGCTATCCTCGATGGCCAATATCGCCGGCTACCGGGCGGTGATCGAGGCGGCCAACAATTTCGGCCGCTTCTTCACCGGGCAGGTGACGGCGGCGGGCAAGGTGCCGCCGGCCAAGGTGCTGGTGATCGGGGCAGGGGTCGCGGGTCTGGCGGCCATCGGCACCGCCACCAGCCTCGGCGCGCAGGTCTATGCCTTCGACGTGCGCCCGGAAGTGGCCGAGCAGATCGAGTCGATGGGCGCCGAATTCGTCTATCTGGACTTTTCGGAGCAGCAGACCGACGGCGCGGCGACCGGCGGCTATGCGGCGCCCTCCAGCCCCGAATTCCGCGAGGCGCAGCTGAAGAAGTTCCGCGAACTGGCGCCGCAGATGGACATCGTCATCTCGACCGCGCTGATCCCCGGCCGGCCGGCGCCGGTACTGTGGACCGCCGACATGGTGGCGGCGATGAAACGCGGCAGCGTGATCGTGGATCTCGCGGCCGAGCGCGGCGGCAATTGCGAGCTGACCGTCGTCGACCAGCGGATCGTGACCGAGAACGGCGTGGTCGTCATCGGCTATACCGACTTTCCCGCCCGCATGGGCGCGCAGGCATCGGAACTCTATGCCAACAACGTCCGGCATTTCCTGACCGACCTAACCCCCGGCAAGGACGGCCGGCTGGTGCATGACATGGAGGACGACGTGATCCGCGGCGCCACCGTGACCCATGCCGGCGAGATCACCTGGCCGCCGCCGCCGCCCAAGGTCAGGGCCATCGCCGCCCAGAAGCCCAAGGAAAAGCCGCGCGAACTGACCCCGGAGGAGCGCCGCGCCCAGGAACTGGCCACCTTCCGCGCCCAGACCCGGCGCCAGGTCACGCTGCTGACCGTCGGCGGGGCGCTGCTGCTGCTGGCCGGGCTGCTGGCCCCGCCCAGCTTCATGGCGCATTTCGTGGTCTTCGTGCTGGCGGTGTTCATCGGCTTCCAGGTGATCTGGAATGTCAGCCATTCGCTGCACACGCCGCTGATGGCGATCACCAATGCCATTTCCTCGATCATCGTCATCGGCGCGCTGCTCCAGATCGGCTCGGGCAGCTGGCTGGTGCTGCTGCTGGCGGCGCTGTCGGTGCTGATGGCCGGCGTCAACATCTTCGGCGGCTTCCTGGTCACGCGCCGGATGCTGGCCATGTTCCAGAAATCCTGAGGGGGCCCAGATGGAAACCGGATTCACCGCCGCGGCCTATGTGGTTGCCGCCGTCCTGTTCATCCTCGCCCTCGGCGGGCTCTCGGGCCAGGAAAGCGCCAAGCGCGCGGTCTGGTACGGCATCGTCGGCATGGCGCTGGCCGTGCTGGCCACGCTGATCGGCCCCGGCAGCGGCAACTGGCTGCTGTCGCTGGCGATGCTGGCCATCGGCGGCGCCGGCGGCTGGGTGATCGCCCAGCGGGTGCAGATGACCGCCATGCCGCAACTGATCGCCGCCATGCATTCGCTGGTCGGCCTGGCCGCGGTCTTCGTCGGCTTCAACGCCCAGTTCGAGCTGGACCGGGTGCGGCGGCTGCTGGCCGAGGCCAATAGCCAGTTCGAGGGCTTCGCCGCCGTGCTGGCCGCCAAGACCCCAGCCGAGATCGCCATGCTGAAGGTCGAGGTGTTCCTGGGCATCTTCATCGGCGCGGTGACCTTTACCGGCTCGATCGTCGCCTTCGGCAAGCTGGCCGGCAGAATCGACGGCAAGCCCAGGAAGCTGCCCGGCGGCCATGCGCTCAATGCCGGGGCGGCGGCGGCCTCGCTGCTGTTCGGCCTGCTCTATTGCGCCGGCATCGGGCCGGGGGTGCTGTGGCTGCTGCTGATCGCGCTGGCCGCCTTCTTCGTTGGCTATCACCTGATCATGGGCATCGGCGGCGCCGACATGCCGGTGGTGGTGTCGATGCTGAACAGCTATTCCGGCTGGGCGGCGGCGGCCATCGGCTTCACGCTGGGCAACGACCTGCTGATCGTGACCGGCGCCCTCGTCGGCTCCTCCGGTGCTATCCTCAGCTACATCATGTGCAAGGCGATGAACCGCGACTTCGTGTCGGTGATCCTCGGCGGCTTCGGCGGCACCAGCGGCCCGGCGGCCGAGATCGAGGGCGAGCAGATCGCCATCGACGCCGAGGGCGTGGCCGCGGCCTTGCAGGATGCCGACAGCATCATCATCGTGCCGGGCTATGGCATGGCGGTGGCGCAGGCGCAGAACTCGGTCTCGGAGCTGGTGCGCAAGCTGCGCGCCGCCGGCAAGCAGGTGCGCTTTGCCATCCACCCGGTCGCCGGCCGGCTGCCCGGCCACATGAACGTGCTGCTGGCCGAGGCCAAGGTGCCCTATGACATCGTGCTGGAGATGGACGAGATCAACGAGGACTTCCCCGATACCGACGTGGTGATCGTCATCGGCAGCAACGACATCGTCAACCCGGCGGCGCAGGAGGACCCGGGCAGCCCCATCGCCGGCATGCCGGTGCTGG
>JBEBVF010000035.1:0-25565 GCA_040392885.1 Paracoccus sp. (in: a-proteobacteria)
TTGTCGAATTTCGACTTGGTGACGGAATCGTTGACGTTGATCGCCGGGAAGGGCAGCCGCCCGGCCTTGTGCAGATCGTAAAGCCGATGGACGCCGGTGGTGGTTTCCTCGCTGACGCCCCGGATGGCGTCGCGCTGGCGGGTGAACCAGCCGGGGGTCGCGGCCATGCGCTTGCGGATCTGGGCAAACAGCGCCTCCTCCTCCTCGGAGGTCGGCGTGGCGATCAGCTCCGGCTCGCCATTCTCGACCCGCGCACCCAGCAGGATATAGAGCGTGGCATCGCCGCCATCGTCGAGGATCATGTTGCAGCTGCCCTCGGGGAACTGGAAGATGCGGTCGGTATAGGACCAGTATTCCTCCAGCGTCTCGCCCTTGATGGCAAAGACCGGCACACCCGCGGCCGCGATGGCCGCTGCCGCATGGTCCTGGGTCGAGTAGATGTTGCAGGAGGCCCAGCGTACATCGGCGCCCAGCGCCACCAGCGTCTCGATCAGCACGCCGGTCTGGATGGTCATGTGCAGGCTGCCGGCGATGCGGGCACCCCTGAGCGGCTTGGCCTCGCCATATTCCGCCTGCAGCGCCATCAGGCCGGGCATTTCGGTTTCGGCGATGTCCAGCTCCTTGCGGCCGAAATCGGCCAGGGCAGCGTCGCGGATGATGGATTCGGTCATGGGGCAGCCTTGCTGGGTCAATGGGTCTGGCATGGCCTTAGCAAAGGGGGCGCCCGCGCTCAATGATGGCGGCGCGGCTTGCGGTCGGGAAAAATCCCGCGCATTCGAGGGAAAGGCCAAGGGAGGGCAGGATGCAACTGGTCGGCGACATCGGCGGCACGCAGGCGCGCTTTGCGCTGGCCGAGGGCGGGGCGATCCTGGCCGGGAGCCAGCAGGTGCTGGCCGGCGCGGATTTCGCCACCCTCGACGCGGCGGTGCGGCATTATCTCGAGGGGCAGGGGCGGCCGCGGCTGGCGGCACTGTGCCTGGCAGTGGCCGGGCCGGTGGTGGAGGGGCGGGCGCGGCTGACCAATCGCGACTGGACCGCGACCGAGGCCGGGCTGCGCGACCTGACCGGCGCCGCGCGGGCCTGGCTGGTCAATGACATGCTGGCGCTGGGCGCCGGGGCCGAGGGCGCGCGGCTGACCCGGCTGCGCGCCGGCCGGCCCTCGGGCGGGCAGTCGCTGGTGGTCAATGCCGGCACCGGCTTCAACATCTGCCCGGTGCTGCGGCTGGGCGGGGGCCTGGCCTGCCTGGAGGCCGAGGCCGGGCATGCCGCCCTGCCGGCGCCGGTGATGGCGGAGCTGGTGGGGGTGCTGGGCGCGCGGGCCGCGGCCTTCCACAGCACCGAGACGCTGTTCTCCGGCCATGGCATCGCCCGGCTGTGGCAGGCGATGCAGGGCGCGCCCGGTCCGGCCCCGGCCGAGATCGCCCGGGCCGAAACCCCGCAGGCGCGCGCGCTGATGGACCTGGCCACCCGCCTGTTCGGGCGCTTGCTGCGTGAACTGGCGCTGGCGCATCTGCCGCGCGCCGGCATCTATCTGGCCGGCTCGGTCGCCGCGGCGCTGGCCACCCATGATCCCGAGGCTTTGGAGGCCGCCTTCCTGTCGGTGCCGGAATTCGCCGCCATCCCCGAGGCCATGCCGCTGGCGGTGATCGGCGACGGCACCGCCGCATTGCAGGGCTGCGCCAACCTGCTGCATGCCCGCAAGGACTGGTGAGAAATCAGCGCCAAGCGGCCGATTGCTCCATCATCCGCTTTCCTCGGCGGCGGGATTGCGGCAAACTGCCGCGAAAGAACAACGGCAGGCAGAGGCAGACCGGCATGACGCGCAGGGCGGCAGGGATCGTTTTCGGCATCGCGACGGCACTGATCGCCCCGGCCGTGCTGGCCCAGTCCTCCAGCCCGTTTTCCGGCCTGTTCGGCGGTGGCGACGACCCGGCGACCAGCTGGCCGGTCGCGCTCGACTATCGCGTCACCGGGCCGAATGGCGGAGTCGATGACAGCCTGCTGCGCCAGATCCGCAACACCTCGTTGGTCGAGGGCGCGCTGAAGGAAGGCCGCGCCTCCGGCCAGGACATGCTGGCGGCGGCGCGCGGCGATTATGCGCGCATCCTCGGGCTGCTGTTCGATGCCGGCTATTTCGGGCCGGTGGTCAACATCACCCTGGACGGGGTGGAGGCCGCATCGGTGGCGCCGCTGGACGCGCCCGCCAGTGTGCAGCGCATCGTGGTCACGGTGCAGACCGGCCCGGCATTCGAGTTCGCGCAGGCCGATATCGCGCCGCTGGCACCGCGCACCGAACTGCCCGAGGGCTATGCGCGCGGCCGCACCGCCGGCACCGGCGTCATCAAGCAGGCGGCGCGCGACGGCATCGACGCCTGGCGGCAGGATGGCCATGCCAAGGCCGACCTGCACTCGACCCAGATCACCGCCGACCACCGCTCGCATCTGGTCTATGCCGATGTGCGGCTGACGCCCGGCCCGCCGGTGCGCTTCGGCCGGCTGATCGCCACCGGCAACGAGCGGCTGCGCACCAAGCGCCTCTACGAGATCGCCGGCTTTCCCGAGGGCACCCAATACGATCCCGACGAGATCGAGATGGTCCGCAAGCGCCTGCGCCGCAGCGGCATCTTTTCCGCGGTGACGCTGGAGGAGGCCGAACTGCTCGGCCCCGGCAACACGCTGGACGTGAACCTCACCGTGGTCGAGCAGAAGAAGCGCCGCGCCGGTGTCGGCATCGAGCTGTCGAATACCGATGGCGGCATGATCTCGGGCTACTGGCTGCATCGCAACATGTGGGGCGGCGGCGAGCGGCTGCGCGTGGACGCCAAGGTCAGCGACATCGGCGCGCGCAACAGCGGCCGCGACTATTCGCTGAGCTTCCGCATCGAGCGCCCGGCCACCTTCACCCCCGACATCACCGCCTTCGTTGCCGGCGGCATCGCCCGTCTCAGCGAGGAGGACAGCGACAGCGACAATGCCGATTTCGGCATCGGCATCACCCATTTCCGCAGCGAATACGTCTCGTCCGAGGTGATGCTGCAATACCGCTATTCGCGGGTGAAGGACGACAACGGCGAATCGGAGTTCCGCCTGCTGGCCCTGCCCGGCACGGTGACCTGGGACCGCCGCGACAGCCAGACCGACCCCAAGAAGGGCTTCTGGCTGAAGGGCGACGCCACGCCCTTCCTGGGGCTGGACGACGGCACCGACAGCGGGCTGCGGCTGGGCATCGAAGGCCGCGCCTATCGCAGCTTCGGCGAGGAGCGCAAGCTGACCTTCGCCACCCGCGCCCGGCTGGGCACGATCATGGGTGCCGACCTCGACAAGGTGCCGCGCGACTATCTGTTCTATTCCGGCGGCGGCGGCAGCGTGCGCGGCCAGCCCTTCGAATCGCTGGGGGTCGAGGTGCTTCAGGGCCCCAACGGCCCGATCAAGACCGGCGGCATGTCGGTCGCCAACCTGACCGCCGAGGTCCGCTATCAGGTCCGGCCCAAGATCGGCATGGCGGTGTTCGCCGATACCGGCAAGGTCTGGTCCGAGGGCAGCTTCGGCGGCACCAGCGGCTGGCATGCCGGCGCCGGTCTCGGCCTGCGCTACCTGACCCCGATCGGGCCGCTGCGCTTCGACGTGGCCGGGCCGGTCGGCGGCGATACCGGCAACGGGCTGCAACTCTATCTCGGGCTGGGGCAGGCATTCTGATGACGACGCTCGGCCGTATCCTGACCCGCCCCGCCCGCATGCTTCTGCTGTCGCTGGCGCTCTGCGCGCCGCTGGCCGCGCCCCCCGCCGCGCTGGCGCAGGAGACCACGCAGACCGCCGAGGACCGCAGCTTCGTCACCAGCTTTCTGGAGGAGAACCTGTCCGGCGCCGGCCGCACCGTGACCCTGCGCGGCTTTCAGGGGGCGCTGTCCTCGCGCGCCACCTTCGACACGCTGTCGATCGCCGACGAGGACGGCGTCTGGATCACGCTGCGCGGCGGCGCGATCCAGTGGAACCGCCGGGCGCTGCTGTCCCGGCGGGTCGAGATCGCCGAACTATCCGCCGAGGAGATCGACTTTCCCCGCCTGCCGCATGGCGAGGGTGGCGGCGCCCCGGCCGCCGAGGCCCGCGAATTCGCCCTGCCCAGCCTGCCGGTGGGCATCCGCATCGAGGACATCTCGGCCGAGCGGGTGATCATCGGCCAGGAGGTGTTCGGCGAGGCGGCGACGGTCTCGGTCAAGGGCGCCATGGTGCTGTCGGGCGGCGCCGGCGAGGCCCGGCTGGCGATCGAGCGCCGCGACGACAAGCGCGGCGTCTTTCGCCTGAATGCCGGTTTTGCCAACGATACCCGCATCCTGCGCACCGATCTGGTGCTGGACGAGGATGCCGACGGCATCCTCGCCAACCTGATCGACCTCTATGAGCGCCCGTCGCTGCATGCCGAGATCAAGGGCGAGGGGCCGCTCTCGGATTTCACCGCCGATATCTCGCTGGCCACCGATGGCCAGCCGCGGGTCTCGGGGCAGGTCGGGCTGACCGGCGAGAGCGGTGCCGACGGCACCAGCCACGGCTTCCGCCTGCGGCTGGGCGGCGATATCGGCGCCTTGCTGCCGGAAAACCGCCGCGCCTTCTTCGGCAGCGAATCGCAACTGCTGGTGCAGGGCACCCGCGCCGCCGATGGCGCGCTGTCGGTGCCGGTGATGCTGATCGACACCGATGCGCTGAATCTGTCGGGCGGCTTCGTGCTGAATGCCGAGGGGGCGCCGCAATCGGCCAGCCTGCTGATGACCCTGGGCGAGGAAGGCGGCGCCACCGAACTGCCGGTGCGACTGCCCTTCGGCGATGCCGAGACCACGGTGCAGACCGGGCGGCTGGACCTGTCCTATGATCGCGCCGATGGCGACGGCTGGACCCTCAAGGGGGTGCTGGGCGACATCGTGCAGCCGCAGATGCGCATCGCCGCGCTCGACCTCGACGGCGGCGGCCAGGTGCGGCTGGAGGGCGAGGCCCTGGCCCGCATCGACGGCCGCATTACCCTCGCGGCCGAGGGGCTGGCGCCCGTGGACCCCGGCCTGGCCGCGGCGCTGGGCAATGCGGTCAGGCTGGCGACGGATTTCGACTGGCGCTCCGGCAATGCGCTGGAACTGGCCGGGCTGGTGCTGGAAGGGGCGGATTACCGGCTTTCCGGCGATGTGCTGCTGGACGGGCTGTCCAGCGGCATCACCGCCTCGGGGCAGCTTGCGGCGGAATATTCCGACCTCGGCCGGCTGTCGATGCTGGCCGGGCGGAAGGTGACCGGCGCCCTGAACGGCGAACTGGCCGGGCATGTGACCCTGCTGACGGGCGGCTTCGGCATGGAACTGACCGTGACCGGCCATGACATCACCGTCGATCAGCCGGAGCTGGACCGGCTGCTGGCCGGCCGCACCGCCATCATCGCCTCGGTGCAGCGCGACCAGGACGGGATCGAACTGGCCGACCTGACCATCGACGGCCAGCGGCTGACCGCCCATGCGCAGGGCCGGGTCAGCAGCGAGGCATCCGACCTGCATGCGGTGCTGGACCTCGATTCGCTGGCCACCGTCGATCCCGGCATCGGCGGCGCGCTGAGCATGGAGGCCGGCATGACCGGCCCCGCCGGCGCCCGGCGGCTGATGCTGAACGGCGAGGCCATCGACCTGCAGACCGGCATCTCGCATCTGGATGCGGCGCTGAGCGGCCAGACCGAGCTGCGCGTCGCCGTGCAGCAGGGCGAGGGCGGCTTTACCGTCGAGACGCTGGACCTGGCCAATCCGCAGCTGACCCTGCGCGGCAGCGGCAACCTGACGCCAGGCAAGATGGATGCCCAGATCGCGCTGGAGGTGCCCAGCCTCAACGCGTTCGACCCCGGCTGGGGCGGCGCGCTGTCGCTGGGCGGCAGCGTGGTCGAGGCCGCCGAGGGCCGCCGCTTCCTGCTGACCGGCAAGGGCGAGGGGCTGGCCATCGGCGATCCGCGCGTCGACGGCATGCTGGCCGGGGTGACGCAGCTGGACATGCGCGGCATCCAGGCCGGCGAGGCGGTGATGGTGGAACGTGCCAGCCTGGCGAACGGGCAGGTGTCGCTGGACCTGTCCGGGATCTATGCGCCGGGCCGCACCAATCTGAAGGGCCGCGTCAACCTGCCCAGCCTCGGGGTGATGGGGCCGGGCTATGGCGGCAGCGTGGCCCTGACCGGCAGCCTGGCCGAGGGCGAGGGCGGCGTGCATGACATCGTTCTCGACGGCTCGATCCGCGATCTGGCGCTGGCCCAGAACGGCGCCGGCGCCGCGCTGGCCGGCGAGACCCGGGTGAGGCTGCGCGCGCAGGAAAAGGCCGGCGTGGTCAGTCTGCGCATGGCCGAGATCGACAATCCCCGCCTGCGCGCCGAGGCCAGCGGCCGGATCGGCGCCGGCGATACCGACCTGACCGCCCGGCTGCATGCCGACAGCCTGGCCTTTCTCGGGCGCGGGCTGCGCGGCGGCGTGACGCTGGATGCGCATCTGCGCGACGACGGCACCACCCAGGCGGTGACCGCCGCCGGCGAGGGTCGCGGGCTGGGCATCGGCAATGCGCAGCTCGATCCGCTGCTGGCCGGGGTGACGCGGCTGGACCTGGATGCGACGCGCAGCGGCCAGCAGATCGTGGTGCGCCGGGCCGAGATCGGCAACGGCCAGCTGCGTGTGACCGCCTCGGGCGATCTCGACAGCGCCATCCGGGTTGATGCGCGGCTGAACGACCTCGGCCTGCTGGTGCGCGAATTCCCCGGCCCGGTTACGGCCGAGGGCACGCTGACCCGTGCCGGCGCCAATATCGGCGTCGACATCCGCGCCACCGGGCCGGGTGCGACGCGGGCGCAGGTCTCCGGCAGCGTGGCGCAGGATTTCTCGACCATGAACCTCAATGTTACCGGCAGCGCCGAATCGGCGGTGGCCAACCCGTTCCTGCGGGTGCGCAGCGTGCAGGGGCCGGTGAATTTCGACCTCTCGGTGAACGGCAGGCCGGGCATCGAGGCGCTGAGCGGGCGCGTCTCGCTGGTCGGGGCCTCGCTGGCCGATCCCAAGCTGGGCATGCGCATCGACGGGCTGGGGCTGGATGCGCGCTTCGACCAGGGGCGCATCGCCATCGAGGGGGCGGGCGACGTCGCCGCCGGCGGACGGGTGGCGGTGAACGGCGCGATCACCGTGACCGGGGCGCGGCCGGTGGACCTGACCGTCGACATCCAGGATGTCGTGCTGCGCGACCCCAACCTCTATACCACCCATGCCAACGGCCAGGTGACGGTCAGCGGGCAGTTGGCGGAGGGGCCGCTGATCGCCGGCACCATCCGCCTGTCGGAGACCGAGCTGCGCATCCCCTCGACCGGGCTGGGTGGTGCCAAGGACATTCCGCCGATCGAGCATGTGAACGACACGCCGCCGGTGCGGGCGACGCGGGCCAAGGCGGGGCTCCTGCCCTGGCCCAGCGAGGCCAGCGAGGCCGCCGGCATGGCCGGTCCGGCGGCGACGCCGCCGGCGATCCCGGCGCGGCTGGACCTGACCATCGACGCCCCGACACAGATCTTCATCCGCGGCCGCGGCGTGGATGCCGAGATGGGCGGCAGCCTGCGCCTGACCGGCCGCGTCAACAATGTCGTGCCCATCGGCATGTTCCAGCTGATCCGCGGCCGCGTCGACCTGCTGGGCAAGCGATTCGACCTGACCGAGGGCATCCTCGAGATGCAGGGCAGCCTGATCCCGGTGATCCGGCTGGTGGCGCAGGCCGAGCAGGACGGCATCACCACCCGCATCATCATCGACGGCGATGCCCGCGACCCGGAGATCACCTTCGCCTCCGATCCCGACATGCCGCAGGAGGAGGTGCTGTCGCAGCTGCTCTTCGGCCGCGGCCTTGACCGGATCACCCCCCTGCAGGCGGCGCAGCTGGCCAATGCCGTGGCGGTGCTGGCCGGGCGCGGCGGCGCAGGCATTGTCGGGCGGCTGCGCGAATCGGTAGGGCTGGACGATCTCGACCTCGCCACCGACGACGAGGGCAATGTGACGGTGCGTGCCGGCAAATACCTGTCCGAGAACATCTATACCGATGTGGCGGTGGGATCTGACGGCACCTCGACCATCGAGCTGAACCTCGACATCACCCCGGAACTGACCGCCCGCGGCTCGATCGACAGCGACGGCACCAGCGCCATCGGCCTGTTCTACGAGCGCGACTTCTGAGTGCGAAGCCCCGGTCCCGGCATCGAGCCGGGCCCGGGGCTGTCGGCGCGTGCTGGCGCCTCCGGCCGGCGCGGCGGGGCCGTGTTGAATGCGTTTCGGGAATGCCCGCGGTCACACCGCCAATAGAGAATTTCAATATCCTGTGATCGATGCAATGCGTTCTGCAAGGAATTGCGGCATCTTGGGTGCTGGGCCGACATTTCGGGCCGGGCGACAATAATGCGCGGATTGCGGGAAATGAAAGCGGGCGATACTCGCGCGAAATGCCGGAGGGACCGGGTGGAAATGCGGCCTCTCACGCCGCACCCTTCATTCGTCGTCCCACCCGCGAATGGGTCGGCAATGGATTGCGCCGGGTCATTTCCGCCCGGATGACGAATTCGTGAGAATGGCGAGAGGATCGGGCCCGGATTGTATTGCAATGGTTTCGCGGCGGGGTTCGGAGGGCGCGGGGGGCGCGGCCGTCCGGCGCGTCAGCCCTGGGCGGCGGCCTCGTCCGGGGCCGGGGCCGAACTCGGTGCCGCGGCTTCCGGCGGGGCGGGGCGGGGGGTCAGCGCGTCCTCCAGCCCGTCGCCGGAAAAACCGATCAGCACCCGCCCGGCCGGCATCGGCGCCGCGCGCCAGCGCAGCAGATGCCCGGAGGCCAGCATCAGGCTGCCCTCGGCCGTGGCGCGCACCAGGCTGCCGGAGAGGTGGTCGGCCAGCCGTGGCAGGCCCGGCGGCGCCTGGCCCAGCCGGGCCTCGATCCGCGCCGCCAGGGTGGCGAGCGTCGCGCCCTCGCCCCAGCTTTCGCGCCACAGCGTGTTGGTCAGCGCCGCCGCCCCGTCATTGCCGAACACCGCCACCGCATCCGCCAGTGCATCCAGCGCATTCACCCCCAGCGAGATATCCGCCCGGAACCGCCGCGACAGCGTGGTTTCCGAGGTGATGTCCTCGAACAGCAGGGCGATGGCGCCGTCCGGATGCGGGCGGCCGGTGACGCGATAGGTCTGCCCGCCGGGCAGCGACCAGGTCTCGACATGGTGGCCCTGCGCCGAGGCGGCCTCCAGCGTGGCGATATGCCGGCGCCAGCTGCGATAGTCGCGCGGCTCCGGGATGATGCGATGCTCGCGCAGCTGGTCGAGGAAGGCATAGAGCGAGGGCCGCCCGATCAGCATCCCCGCCGACAGGTTGGTCAGGTCGATCAGTGCCGGGTTGAACAGTTGCAGATTGCGGTCGCGGTCGAAGATCGCCAGCCCGATCGGCAGGTCGGCAAAGGTCTTGCTCAGCGTCTGCACGAATTCGCGCAGGCTGCGCTCGGCCCGCACGGCGGCGTCGGCGGGCAGCGCGAAGACGATGGTCTCGGCACCGACGCGGCGGATATGGCAGTCGAACCACAGCGTGCCGTCGCCCGACACCAGCTCGTGCCGCGCCACCACCGGCGCCGCCCCCTCGGCCAGCGAGGCGAGCTCGATCACCCGCGGCAGCGGCCAGAGCGGGGTGTCATTGGCGGCGCATTGCCCCTCCGCCACCGAGATATAGGCCTGGTTCGCCCAGGTGATGGTGCCCACCGCATCCTGGCGCCAGGCGAGGATCGGCGCGCCGTCCATGGCCTCGCGCAGGATGGCGACCTCCTCCTCCAGCGCGCGCTGCGACAGCGTGTCGACCAGGATGCCGCCTTCCGCGCCCTCGGGGTCGATCAGGGTCAGGCGCAGGATGTCGTCTCCCAGCGCCTCGGCCACCAGCCGCAGTCGGGCGCTGCCATGGCCGCTGGTGCCGACCTGTTCGGCCAGCCCGTCCTCGGCAGCGCGGCGCAGGGTATCGGCGGCGCCGGGCAGGCGTTGCTCCAGCCAGATCAGCAGCGCGGTCAGGTCATGCCCCGGCAGCCGCGACAGCAAGGCCCGCGCCGGCGGCGTCAGGTCGATCAGCTGGTCGCCGCGAAACAGGAAGGCGGTCGGGCCGGTGCGTTTGCCCGCCACCGGCGCCTGCCGGTCGGGCGGCGGCGGCGTGGTCAGGCGCAGCGCCACGACCAGGGCCAGCGTGACCACGACCAGCGCCACCAGGATTTCGGCCACGGATTGGAGCATTCCCAGTCCCCGATCAGACCACCGCATTACCGGGCCAGATTAGGGCCGGCAGGTAACCCAAGGGTTAACCCGGACCGAAAATCAACCAGTGATTGCAATATTGGGGCCCAAACCGCCTTTTTCGTGGCGCTCGATGACCTGGCGGGGCCAGCGAATCACCACGCGGGCGCCCGGATCGGCATTGGCGAAATGCAGTTTCGCGCCGGAACGCTCCAGCAGGGTCTTGGCGATGAACAGCCCCAGGCCCATGCCCTCGTAATGGCCGCGCCCGTCCTCGCCGCGGGTGGAGATGAACGGCTCGCCGATGCGGCCGAGCAGATTGGACGGATAGCCCGGCCCGTCGTCCTGGATGGTGACGCTGATACTGGTCTCGTCCCAGAACACCGTCACCGTCACCTTGCTGCGGGCGAAATCCACTGCGTTCTGGATCAGGTTGCGCAGGCCGTGCACCACGCCGGGATCGCGGGTGATCAGCGGCTCGGCCCCATCGACGCTGGCATGCGGCGCGATGGTGATGGTGCCGCGGTCGCCATGCGGGCTGGCGGCCTCCTCCAGCACGGTCAGGATCGGCGCCTGGCGCAGCACCAGGTCGTCCTTGCCGGCCCGGCCCATCTTGCGCAGGATGTCGCGGCAGCGGTCGACGCTGTCGCGCAGGATGCCGATATCGTCGGCCAGGTCCTCGCGCTCGGGCAGGGCCTCGGCGATCTCGTCGCCCAGTTCGGAGGCGACCAGCTTCATCGTCGCCAGCGGCGTGCCCATCTCATGCGCGGCGGCGGCGACGACGCCGCCCAGATGTTGCAGCTTCTGCTCGCGCGCCAGCGCCATCTGGGTGGCGGCCAGCGCCGAGGCGGTCGCCGCCAGTTCCCGCGCCACCCGGCCGGCATAGATGGCAAAGAAGACCACGCCGATCACCAGCGCCAGCCAGTGCCCGGTGCGCAGCAGCCGCGGCACCTCCAGCACCGAGCCGGAGGCGGTGATCAGCGGGATCGCCTGCCAGCCCATCAGCGAGATCAGCACCACCGTCAGCACGCCGAGCAGCAGGGTCTCGCGCCCGCTCATGGCGGTGGCGGCGATCATCACCGGCGCCAAGGCCAGCAGCGCGAAGGGGTTGGACAGCCCCCCGGTCAGCGTCAGCAGCGCCGTCACCTGCACCAGATCGAAGACCAACTGCGCGGTCGGGCGCAGGTGGCCGCGGCGCTGCAATTCCCGCGGGGTGGAAAGCCACAGGTTGAACAGCACCCCGGCGGCGATGACCATGACCACCACCGGCCAGTCGAATTGTATCCCGATCAGCAGCGCGGTAATCACCGCGGCGGATTGCCCGGCGATGGCGAGCCAGCGGATCAGGATCAGGGTGCGACGACGTATCGGCTCGCGCAGCGGCGGGGGTTGGAATACGGTGGCGGCGGAATATGGCATGCAGGACCCGGATGATGGCACCCGCCCCCTATGCCACGATCGCGGCCGCGAGCAAAGCGCGCCCTGAGTGAAAGGACGAAAGATGAAACGCGAGCGCAAGATCATGTTGGCCGGGGTTTCGGCCATGCTGGCCATTCTGGTGGCCGGGGGTGCCTTCATCTATGGCCAGCAGCAGGGCCGGGGCTTTGCGCAATGCGAAAGCGGCGCGGTCGGCGGTGGTTTCGACGCCTTCGGGGCGCCCTTTACCCTGACCGACAACGGCGGCGCGCGGGTCACCGACCAGCAGGTATTCGCAAAGCCCTCGCTGCTGTATTTCGGCTATACCTTCTGCCCCGATGTCTGCCCGCTGGACAATGTGCGCAATGCCGAGGCCGTGGAATTGCTGGCCGAACGCGGGCTGGAGGTGCAGCCGGTCTTCGTCACCGTCGATGCCCGCCGCGATACGCCCGAGGTGATGGCGCGCTTTACCGAGGCGCTGGACCCGCGCATCGTCGGTCTCACCGGCACCCAGGAGGAGGTCGCCGCGGTGGCCAAGGCCTGGCGGGTCGCCTTCGAACTGATGGATCAGGAGGATCAGGAAGATTACCTCGTCAATCACATGACTTACACCTATCTGGTCCTGCCCGGCCACGGCACGGTGGCGCTGTTCAGCCGCAACACCGAGCCGGAGGAGATGGCCGCGCGGACTGCCTGCTTCGTCGAAAATGCCTGACCTCGGGATTTGACGCAGGCTTGTGGTCGCCTTATGAGGGGGGACACCCGCCATAAGGGATCTACAGACAATGACGGACAATCAGATCGGGCCGGACCCCTCGCTGCTTCTGGTCGATGACGACGCCATTTTCGTGGAGCGTCTGGGCCGGGCGATGGAGCGGCGCGGTTTCCAGACCCGGATCGCCACCTCCGTGGCGCAGGCCCGCCAGGAAATCGACGCTTCGGCACCGGCCTATGCCGTGGTCGATCTGCGGCTGGAGGACGGTTTCGGCCTCGAGGTCGTCGAATATCTGCGCGAAACCCGCGAGGATGCCCGCATCATCGTGCTGACCGGCTATGGCGCGATTGCCACGGCGGTGGCGGCGGTGAAACGCGGCGCGACGGATTACCTGTCGAAACCGGCCGACGCCAATGACGTGACCGCGGCATTGCTGGATGGCGGGCAAAACCTGCCGCCGCCGCCTGAGAACCCGATGTCGGCGGATCGGGTCCGCTGGGAACATATCCAGCGCGTCTATGAGCAATGCGACCGCAATGTCAGCGAAACCGCCAGGCGATTGCATATGCACCGCCGGACATTGCAGCGGATTCTTGCCAAGCGTAGTCCGAAATAAGTAGACATAATTCCGTGGCATGGTTTATTGCCCCGCCGGGACCGCCAATTCCGGCGTGTAACACATTCACAACGGAACCATTGTCATGAGCATCGAGTTGTCCGCGCTTTCCCTCGACGAATTGAAGTCCCTTCGCAAGAAGGTCGACCGGCTGATCGACGGCTGGGAAGAGCGCCGCCGACGCGAAGCCCTTGCCGCGGCCGAGGAGGCCGCCCGCAGCCACGGGTTCAACCTCGCCGAACTGGGCATCAGCGGCGGCCGCACCCGCGGCGCCGCCAAGGCCCCCTCCGCCGCGCGCTATGCCAATCCGCACAACCCCACCGAGACCTGGAGCGGCCGCGGCCGCCGCCCCGGCTGGGTCAAGGCGGCGCTGGAGGCCGGGCAGTCGCTGGACGATCTGGCCATCTGAACCGGGACAGGCGGCAACGGCGCGCGGCCGCCCTGCGCGCCGTCCTTGCCGCCGGACCCACCGGCGCGCCTCAGGGCGCGTCGATCTCGATCCAGACCAGCCGATGGCGCGAGGCCGCGGCTACGGTTTCGGCCAGCGGCCCGGTCTCGGGCCAGATCACCCCGGCATCCAGCACCTTCAGATCCGGCGAGGGCAGCAGGTAATCCACCCGTTGTCGGCGCGGCCTGCCGTCCTGATCGGGACCCCAGTCCACCGTTGCCAGCCCCGCCGCCGGGCTTTGCGGGCGCGGATCGGCGGCGCGCGCCAGCAGCGCCGCCAGCGCCTCGCGCCGGCCCGGGCCGGTGGCGGGGTCCGGGTCGAGGTTGATCTTGCCCATCACCACCCAGGGCGCGTCGACCGGCGCCTCGGCCAGCCACAGCGCCAGCTCGTCATGGTTGCGCCGGGCATTGCGGCCGCTGTCGCCGTCGAATAGCGGCGGCGTGGCGGAGAGGGTCAGCAGGTGCAGGCGGGTGCCGCCCGCCGCCACAGTCACCTCCCAATGCGCGGTTGAGGACAGGCGCTGCGCCGCCCGCACCGCCGGCGGTGCCGCCGGCATCAGGTTGCCCGGCAGATCGGCCCAGAGCATCGGCGTCAGGTCGCGCGCCAGTTCCAGCGGCCGGCGCGACAGCAGCACCATGCCGCGCACGCCGGTAAAGCGGCCATAGCCCTGCGCATCCTCGCCGCCGCCCGCCCGGCCGTCGCCGTCGAGGTCCAGCCCGGTCTGCACGCCGCTATTGGGCTGCAAGGCGATGTGATGGGGGTAGGGGGTGCCGGCCGCCTCCAGCCGCGCCAGGAAGGCAGCCAGCGCCAGCCCGTCGTAATCCCAGTCAAAGCCGGTCAGCAGCAGCACATCGGCATCGGCCGCGGCGATCACCTGCAGCACGGCGGCGATCTGGGCATCGTCGCGGCCCATGTCCTGCAACAGCAGCCCGGGCCCCCGGCGGGTGAGGTCCGGGGACCAGGTTGCCAGCCGCAAGGTCTCGGCCCCCGCGCCTTGCGCGAGGGCCAGGATCAGCGCGGCGGCGAGTTTCAGACCCAAGGCTGGCTTTGCGCCATCCGGGTCTCGTAGCTGTCGATGGCCGGTGCGCGTTCCAGCGTCAGGCCGATATCGTCCAGACCGTTGAGCAGGCAATGCTTGCGATGCGGGTCGATCTCGAAATGGTATTCGGTGCCGTCGGCGCCGGTCACCGTCTGGCTTTCCAGATCGACGGTGATGCGGGCATTGGCGCCCTTGCGCGCGTCATCCATCAGCGCCTCGACCGCCTCGGCCGGCAGCGTCACCGGCAGGATGCCGTTCTTGAAGCAGTTGTTGTAGAAGATGTCGGCGAAGCTGGTCGAGATCACGCAGCGGATGCCGAAATCCAGCAGGGCCCAGGGCGCATGCTCGCGCGAGGAGCCGCAGCCGAAATTGTCGCCGGCGACGATGATCTCGGATTGCCGATAGGCCGGCTGGTTCAGGACGAAATCCGGCCGCTCGTTGCCCTGCTCGTCATAGCGCATCTCGTCGAACAGGTTCTTGCCCAGCCCGGAACGGTGGATGGTCTTCAGAAACTGCTTGGGGATGATCATGTCGGTGTCGATATTGACCAGCGGCATCGGCGCGGCGACCCCGGTTAGCGTGGTGAACTTGTCCATGTCAGACTCTTTCCTGGTGGCAGGGGGAGGGCGCCTGGGGCGCCCTCCGTCCGGCTATGGGGGATCAGGCGGGTTGCGCGGCGGTCAGCTTGCGCACATCGGTCAGGTGGCCGGTGACGCCCGCCGCCGCGGCCATGGCCGGCGACATCAGGTGGGTGCGGCCGCCACGGCCCATGCGGCCCTCGAAATTGCGGTTCGAGGTCGCGGCGCAGCGCTCGCCCGGCGCCAGCTGGTCGGGGTTCATGCCCAGACACATCGAGCAGCCGGCCAGCCGCCACTCGAAGCCGGCATCGGTGAACACCTTGTCCAGCCCCTCCTCCTCGGCCTGCATGCGCACGAGGCCCGAGCCGGGCACCACCAGCCCGCGCACGCCCGGCGCCAGGTGGCGACCGCGCAGGATCTCGGCGGCGGCGCGCAGGTCCTCGATGCGGCCATTGGTGCAGGAGCCGATGAACACCGCGTCGATGCTGATCTGGTCCAGCGGCGTGCCCGGCTCCAGCCCCATGTAATCGAGGCTGCGGCGCGCGGCCTCGACCTTGCCGCCGGTGAAATCCTCGGGCGCGGGGACGCGGCCGGTGATCGGCAGCACGTCCTCGGGCGAGGTGCCCCAGGTCACCACCGGCTCGATATCCTCGGCGCGGATGGTGACGACCTTGTCCCAATGCGCGTCCTCGTCGGAGAACAGCGTCTTCCACCAGGTCAGCGCGGCCTCCCAGGCCGCACCTTTCGGCGCATGCGGCCGACCCTTGACGTATTCAAAGGTCTTTTCGTCCGGCGCGATCAGGCCGGCGCGGGCGCCGCCCTCGATGGCCATGTTGCAGACGGTCATGCGGCCTTCCATCGACAGGTCGCGAATGGCCTCGCCGCAATATTCGATGACATGGCCGGTGCCGCCGGCGGTGCCGGTCTTGCCGATCACCGCCAGCGTGATGTCCTTGGCGGTCACACCGGGGCGCAGCTTGCCGGTGATCTCGACCTTCATGTTCCGGGATTTCTTCTGGGTCAGCGTCTGCGTGGCCAGCACATGCTCGACCTCCGAGGTGCCGATGCCATGCGCCAAGGCGCCAAAGGCCCCATGCGTGGCGGTATGGCTGTCGCCGCAGACCACGGTCATGCCGGGCAGGGTCCAGCCCTGTTCCGGGCCGACGATATGCACGATGCCTTGGCGGATGTCGTTCATCGGGTAATAGTTCAGGCCGAAGGCGCGGGCGTTCTTGTCCAGCTCGGCGACCTGGATGCGGCCTTCCGGGTTCTCGATCCCCTCCACGCGGTCGGCGGTGGTGGGCACGTTGTGGTCGGGCACGGCGATGGTGCGCTCGGGCGCGCGGACAGTGCGGCCGGCCATGCGCAGCCCCTCGAAGGCCTGCGGGCTGGTGACCTCGTGGACCAGATGGCGGTCGATATAGATGCGGCAGGTGCCATCGGCTTCGCGGTCGACGACATGGGCGTCGAAGATCTTGTCATAGAGCGTGCGCGGCCCGGTCGGGCGGGGCGCAGGGTTGGGGCCAGTCATGGCTGTCTCACTTTCGGAAGGATTGGCTGAAACGGCAGGTCAAGCGGCTGGAGCGGCCGGCCCTCAAAGGCAGGCGGTGACGGTAAGCGTCTCACCGAAGAACCGCCCCGGCAGGCGAAAGCGGTCGGATATGTCGAAAAACCGGATCATGCGCGCAAGATACGGTCGCAAAGGGGAGCTGACAAGCCCCGGCCCGCAAATGCTGGGCTTTTCGGGGTTGTTGTGGCGGCCGGGCCAGACTGCTGCCGGCCCCTTTGCGCTTGCGCGGCGACGGTGTGGGTTTGGAGTCTCCCAGAGGCGGGCGAGGACCGCCCCGCCGCCGCCTGCGCGCGGGTCTCCGGCGGCCCGGCGCGGGGTGATTCGCACCATTCCGCCGGGTCGCGCGGGTTTTTGACGGCTGCCGCATTGAGAAAATCCGCCTGCATGCTATTTTATAGGTACCCTGCGCCGGGGCTCTCGGCGCGATGACCGGAGGATATTCCGCTGTCCGATACCGTCACGCCGGCCTTCGATCCGGCCGCGACCGCCGAGGATCCCTCGCCTGACCCGGGTCAGGTGCTGAGCCTGATCCTGAAATCCCTCGAAGACGACCTGGCCGAAGACATCGTGCAGATCGATCTGCGCGGCCGTTCGGCCATGGCCGATCACATGGTGATCGCCTCCGGCCGCAGCGCCCGCCATGTCGCCGCCATCGCCGACAAGCTGCTGGAGCGGCTGAAGCAGCGTCAGGGCCACAGCCCGCGCGTGGAAGGCAAGGAGACCGGCGACTGGGTGCTGGTCGATACCGACGATGTGGTGGTGCATCTGTTCCGCCCCGAGGTGCGCGCCTTCTATCAGCTGGAGAAGATGTGGATGTCGCCCGACGCGCTGACCGAACTGCGCCGGACCCAGCCGCATCTGGCGGGCGTCACGCCGGCCTCGGCCTGACCGGGGCACGGTGCGCATCGACCTGATCGCCGTCGGCCGGCTGCGCGGCGGGCCGGAGGCGGCGCTGATCGACGACTATCTGTCGCGATTCGCCCGCACCGGCCGCAGCCTCGGCCTGCCACCGGTCACCCTGACCGAAATCGACGACCGCAAGGGCGGCGGCATGGCCGGTGAGGGCGCGCTGATCGCCCGCGCCGTGCCCGCCGCCGCCGCGCTGGTGGTGCTGGACGAGCGCGGCGAACAGCTGACCTCGCCCGATTTCGCCGCCCGCCTTGCGGGCTGGCGCGATGCCGGCCGCGACGTGGCGCTGGCCATCGGTGGCGCGGACGGGCTGGACCCGGCGCTTCGCGCCCGGGCCGATCTGGCGATCAGCCTCGGCCGCATGGTCTGGCCGCATATGCTGGTGCGGGTGATGCTGGCCGAACAGCTCTACCGGGCCGCCACCATCTTGGCCGGCAGCCCCTATCACCGGGTCTGAGGCGCCTCGCCGCTGTCGCCGCCGTCATCTTCCGGCGGGCGCACGCCAAAGACGATGCAATACAGCGCCGGCACGAACAGCAGCGTGATCAGCGTGCCGGTGATGATGCCGCCCATCATCGCATAGGCCATCGGTCCCCAGAACACCTGCCGCGAGATCGGGATCAGCGCCAGCGAGGCCGCCGCCGCCGTCAGCAGGATCGGGCGCGCCCGGCTGTCGGAGGCATGGAACACCGCGTCCCAGCGGCTGAACCCGGTGCCGATCAGCACCTGGATCTCGTGCACCAGGATGATCGAGTTGCGGATCAGGATGCCGACCAGGGCCAGAACGCCGAGGATGGCGACGAAGCCCAGCGGCACCCGGAAGGTCAGCAGCGTCGCCACCACCCCGATCAGCCCCAGCGGCGCGGCGGCGAACACGATCAGCGACAGCCGGAAGCTCTGCATCTGGATCATCACGATCAGGGCGATGGCCAGCAGCATCATCGGCACCACCGCGGCGATGGGCGCCTGGCTCTCGGCCGAGGATTCGACGGTGCCGCCCACCGTCACCTGCACCGTGGGCGGCAGGCCGGCGGCGAATTCGGCCACCCGCGCCTCCATCGCCTTGACTAGGGTGGCGGGCTGGTCGTCGGTGCGGATGCCGGCCTTGACGGTGATCGTCGGCAACCCGTCGCGCTGCATGATCAGCGGCTGCTCGGTATCCCAGGACAGGGTGACCAGCGCCGCCAGCGGGATCGGCGTGCCGCTGGGCGTCGACAGCTGCATGGCCTGCAGCGATTCCAGCGATTCGCGGTCGCCGGCCTCGCCGCGCGCCACCACCTGCACCAGGAAGATGCCGTCGCGCAGCTGGGTGATCGGCTGGCCGGTGAACAGCGCCCCGACCGAGGTGGCGATGTCGGTCTCGGTCAGGCCCAGCTGGCGCACCTTGTCCTGGTCGATGCGCAGCCGCACCACCCGCGCCGGCTCGTTCCAGTCCAGCGAGATGTCGCGCAGCCGCGGCTCCTCGGCCAGCAGCGCGGCGAGGTCGCGCGCCGCGTCCCGCGTCTCGTCGATCGAGGGGGCGCTGACCCGGTATTGGACCGGCTTGCCGACCGGCGGGCCGATCTCCAGGTTCTTGACATAGATGTCCACCCCGGCGAATTCGTCGCGCGCCCATTGCATGATGCGCGCCTTCAGCCGGTCGCGGGCGCCGATATCGGGGGTCTGGATGACGATCTGGCCCATATGCGGCCCGGCGGTGGGCACGTCCAGCGCCAAGACGAAGCGCGGCGCGCCCTGGCCGACATAGGAGGTCCAGAACAGCGCATCCTCGTCCTCGGCCAGATGCGCCTCCAGCCGGTCCATGTCGGCGCGGGTGCGGGCGATGGAGACGTTCTGGCGCTCGGTGATGTCCACGACCAGCTCGGGGCGGTCGGAATCGGGGAAGAACTGCTGCTCGACATGCTGCATGCCATAGAGCGAGGCGCCGAACAGCAGCGCGGTGACCGCCACCACCACCCATTTGAAGCGCATGGCATGGCCCAGCATCCAGTGGAAGGCGCGGCGCAGCGGACCGGGTCGCGGGTCGTGATGCGCCATCTGCCGGGGCAAGAAGGTCACGCCCAGCAGCGGCGCGAACAGCACCGCCACCACCCAGCTGACCAGCAGCGACACGGCGATGACCACGAACAGCGAAAAGGTGAACTCGCCCGCCTGCGAGCTGTTGAGGCCGATGGGGATGAAGCCCGCCACCGTGACCAGGGTGCCGCTGAGCATGGGAAAGGCGATCGAGGTCCAGGCGAAACTGGCGGCCTTGTCGACGCGCTCGCCCAGCTCCAGCCGCGAGATCATGGTCTCGATGGCGATCATGGCGTCGTCGACCAGCAGCCCCAGCGCGATGATCAGCGCCCCGAGCGAGATGCGTTGCAGCGTGATCCCCCACCAGTCCATGACCACGAAGGTGATCGCCAGCACCAGCGGGATCGACAGCGCCACCACGAAACCGGCCCGCAGCCCCAGGCTGATGAAGCTGACCGCCAGCACGATGGCCACCGCCTCGACCAGGGCGCGGACGAAATGGCTTACCGCCTCGTCCACGACATGCGGCTGGTCGGCGACCTTGGCCATCTCGATCCCCACCGGCAGGGTGGTGGCGATGCGGCTGGTCAGCTCGTCCAGCTGGTGGCCGAATTCCAGAATGTTGCCGCCGGCGCGCATGCCGACCTCGATGCCGATGGCCTCCTTGCCGTTATAGCGGAACAGGCTTTCGGGCGGATCCTCATAGCCCCGGCGCACCGTCGCCACGTCGCCGATATTGAAGAAGCGGTCGCCCACCCGCAGGTTCACCGCGGCGATGGATTCGGCGGTGTCGAACTGGCCGGTGGTGCGGATCAGTACGCGCTCGGGGCCGGTTTCGATCACCCCGGCGGGGATGATGGCGTTCTGGTTGGCCAGGCTGTTCATCACCATCGGCGGGTTCAGCCCCAGCGCCGCCAGCCGCGCCACCGAGAATTCGATGAAGATGCGTTCCTCGCGCTCGCCCAGCAGGCGGGTCTTGCCGGCATCGGGCAGGGCGGCGATCTGGCGGCGGATCAGCTCCACCCGGTCGCGCAGCTCGCGCGGCGAGAAGCCGTCGGCGGTGAAGGCATAGATGTTGCCGAACACGTCGCCGAAATTGTCGTTGAACACGAAGCCCTGGAACTCCTGCGGGAAATCACCGCGGATGTCGTTCATCATGTTGCGCACGCGTTTCCAGGTCTCGGGCACCGCGGCGCCGCGCACGGTCGGCTCCAGCTCGACATAGACCACCGCCCGGCCCGGCATGGTGACCGAGCGGGTGAATTTCAGCTCGTCCAGCTCCTCCAGCTTGGTCTCGATGCGGGTGGTGACCTGATGCAGCGTGTCCTCGATGCTGGCGCCGGGCAGGGCGGCGCCGATCACCATGACCTTGACGGTAAAGCTGGGGTCCTCCTCGCGGCCAAGGTTGGCATAGGAGATGGCGCCGGCGATCATCGACACGATCAGCAGGAACCAGACCAGGCTGCGATGGTTCAGCGCCCAGTCCGAGAGGTTGAAGCCGCTGCGGGGCCGGGGGGTGTTCATGGCCGGACCCTCCGGGCCACCGGCTGGCCCTCGCTCAGCGAGTGGATGCCGCGGGTGACCACCTCGGTGCCGGCGGCAAGGCCGGTGACGTTGACGCGCCCGTCGGGGCGCAGGGCGATGGTGACGGGTTGCAGGGCCACGGTGCCGGTATCCTCGTTGTCGCGCGTCACCACCCAGACCTGCGCAGGCCCGTCCGCCAGCGCCTCGCCCTCCTGAAGGATGGCGCTGGCCGGCAGGGTCAGTTCCTGGCGCTGCTGGTCGGTGCGCACCGCCCGGACCAGCGCCCCCAGCCGGAACGGCGCCTCGGCCGGCAGCGACAGGCGCACGCGGCGGGTGCGGGTGCGGGCATCGGCCAGCGGGGCGATGCGGTCCACCGGCGCGGTAAAGCGCAGCTCCGGCGTCGCCTCCTGCCAGACCGTCCAGGGGGTGCCGGGCCGCATGTCCTGCAACTCGGCCTCGGTCAGGTCGATCACCGCCTCGCGCGGGTCGCGCCCGGACAGGGTGACGATGGGCGCGCCGGCCTGCACCACCTCGCCCGGCTCGGCCCAGACGACGCTGATCACCCCGTCGAAGGGGGCTGTGATCTCGGCGAAGCCCTGCTGGTCGCGGGCGCGGATCAGCTGCGACTGGGCCTGACGCAGCGCCGATTCGGCGCCGGCCAGCGCGTTCTCGACCTGCTCGAGCTGCGCGGTCGAGGCGACATCGCGGGTCGCCAGATGCCGGGTGCGCTCGGCCGTGGCCAGGGCGGTGTCGTATTGCGCCTGCGCGGCGGCGACGGCGGCCTCGGCGGCGCGCACCTGCCCGTCCAGATCCTCGGGGTCCAGCCGGGCGATCACCGCGCCCTGCGCGACCTGGTCGCCCAGCTCGACGGTGCGGTCGGTGACCCGGCCCAGCGTCAGGAAGGCCAGCGCCACCTCGTTGCGGGCGGCGATGAAGCCGGGCACCGGCCGCGGCCGGGCGGCGCGGTCGGACAGGATCTCGCTGACCACCGGCCGCGGGCCGGAGGCGATGATGGCGGCGCGTCCGGCCCAGGGCCAGTCCCAGGCCGCGGCAGGCAGGGCGGCCAGCAGCGCCAGCGGCAGGGCCAGCGCGAGGCGAAGCGAAGGCGCGGCCGCCCGGCGGATCATGGCGCGACCTCCCCCTGCCCGGCGACGGGCCGGCCGTCGACCATGCCGGCGGCCTCGACCAGCCGGCCGGGATAGATCATCTGGCTGCCGGCGCCGACGACGATCTCGCCCGGCTCCAGCCCGCTCTCGACGAAGAAGCCACCGGTCTCATAACGCTGCACGACGATGGGACGCAGACTGGCGCGGTCGTCGGCGCCGACCACCCAGACCGCGGGCCCGTCGCCGGCGCGCATCAGCGCCGTCCAGGGCAGCCAGATCGCCTGCGAGGCCGGGAAGGCCACGGTGCCGCGCACCGGGGCGCCCAGCCGGCCGGCCTCGGTATCGGGGGTGTCGATGGCGGCATGCACCTCGACCGAGCCGGTCGTCGGCCCGACCAGCGGCGCGATCTCGGAGACATGGGCGATCATCTCCACCTCGGGATGGTCGATCGGGTGCAGCAGCACCCGTGCGCCCAGCGCATCGCCCAGCCGCGGGTCGTCGGGCGCCTGGAACACCGCCCGCAGCGAATCGAGCCGTGCCACCCGCAGCACCGTCTGCGCCGGGCCGACGATCTGGCCGGGATCGGCGCCGCGGCTGGTCACCACGCCATCGAAAGGTGCCAGGATGGTGGTGTTGGCCAGCGCCCGGCGGCTGACCTCGACACGGGTGCGGGCCTGTTCGGCGGCGGTCTCGGCGGCGGTCAGCGCCTCGGCGGCGGCATCGCGGGCGGCACGGGTGCCGATGCCGCGCGCCAGCATCGCCTCGGCCCGCTCGGAGGCCTGGCGCCGCACCACCACCTGCGCCTCGGCGGCGGTCAGCGCGGCCTGGGCGACGTTCAGCGCCTCCTGCTGCTGAAGGGAATCGATGCGCGCCATCGGCTGGCCGTGCAGGACCTGGGCGCCCTCGCTGACCAGAACCTCGGTGATGCGGCCGCCCTCGCGGAAGCCGGCATTGACCACGTCGCGGGCCTCGATGGTGCCGGTCATCGACAGCTGGAACAGCGTCTCGGCGCGGGTGACGGGGACCAGCTCGACCGGAACGGCATCGCCGGCGGCCGGCGCCTCGCGGACCTGCGCCGCCAGGCCGGCGGCGGCGCAGGCAAGCAGGAACGGGATCGGCGGCAGGCGGGTCATCGACATCTCGCTGGTGATCGGCGGCCGGGAGGCGCGGGCCGAGTGTGGCCCGCAACCGCCCCTGCGGCAACAGGGACTGCCCCTGACGTGGGGTTATGCGGCGCGGGTGCGACTCTCAGGTCACCGCCTTGCGGTCGTGGAATTCCGGCCGGTCCCAGCGGCCGCTGGCCAGCAGGTCGGCCAGCACGGCCACCGCATGATCCACCTCGGCCTCGCCGATATAGAGCGGCGTGAAGCCGAAGCGCAGCACATCGGGCGCCCGCATGTCGCCGATCACCCCCTCGGCGATCAGCGCCTGGATGATGGCATAGGCGCCGGGATGGCGCAGGCTGACCTGGCTGCCGCGCCGGGCATGCTCGCGCGGGGTGATCAGGGTCAGGCGGTCGCCGCAGGCGGCCTCGACCCCGGCGATGAAGCGGTCGGTCAACGCCAGCGACCGCGCGCGCAGCGCCGCCATGTCGATGCCCTGCCAGACCGCCAGCGCCGCCTCCAGCGCGGTCAGCGCGATCACCGGCGGTGTGCCGACCCGCATGCGCTCGATCCCGCCGGCCGGGCGATAGTCGAGGTCGAAGGCGAAGGGTGCGTCATGGCCCATCCAGCCCTGCAGGCAGGGCGCGGCGGCCTCGGCATGGCGGGGATTTACCCAGATGAAGCCCGGCGCGCCCGGCCCGCCATTGAGGTATTTGTAGGTGCAGCCGACCGCGAAATCGGCCTTTGCGCCCAGCAGGTCGACATCCACCGCCCCGGCGGAATGCGCCAGGTCCCAGACGGTCAGCACGCCGGCCTCATGGGCGCGGGCGGTCAGCGCCTTCATGTCGTGGCGCCGGCCGGTGCGGTAATCGACCTCGGTCAGCATCAGCACGGCCAGATCGGCGGTGATGGCGGCCTCGACCGCCTCCGGGGCGACCACCCGCAATTCCGCCCCCAGCGCGCGCGCCAGCCCCTGCGCCACATAGAGGTCGGAGGGGAAATTGCCCTCGTCCGACAGGATCACCCGCCGGCCGGGATTCAGCGCCAGCGCCGCCGACAGCGCCTGGAAGACCTTGATCGACAGCGTATCGCCCATCACCACCTGGCCCGGTCCGGCGCCGATCAGCGGCGCGATCAGGTCGCCCACCCGACGCGGCTGCTGATACCAGCCGGCGCTGTTCCAGCCGCGGATCAGATGCGTGCCCCATTCCTCGCGCATCATCCGGGCCACGGCCTCGGTGGCGGCCACCGGCAGCGGCCCCAGCGAGTTGCCGTCGAGATAGGTGAGACCTTCGGGGATGGAAAACTGGCGCCGGGTCTGGCTAAAGTCGGTCATGGGCTCCTCCTGCGACGGGGGCAGGCTAGACCGGGGGCGGAACGGATGGAAGATGCTGGCGCAGCGACGGGGGCGGGGGGTTGGGCGCCGATCCGCGACTGGGACGATGCCTATGAAAACACCGGCAACATTCCCGACGGCGCCGCGCATCCGCCGCGCTGGCTGCGCCTGTCCGAGGCCGCCTTGCTGGAGGCCCGGATCGAGGACGGGATCTTCCTGCCCGCAGGCCGGCCGCGCGGACTGATGGTCTTTGTCCATGGCGGCTACTGGATGGCGACCCATCCCGGCTATTACGCGCATCTGGCGCAAGGCGCGGTGGCGCGCGGCTGGGCGGTGGTGATGCCCGCCTATACCCAGGCTCCCAGGGGCGCGCTGGCGCAGATGAAGGTCGAGGTCGCCGCCGCGGTGACCGCCGCCGCGCAGCGCGTGGCCGGGCCGGTGGTGCTGACCGGCCATTCCGCCGGCGGGCATCTGGCGACGCGGCTGATCTGTTCGGACGCGCCGATGCCGCCATCGCTCATGGCGCGGATCGCGCGGGTGGTGCCGGTCTCGGGCCTGTTCGACCTGCGCCCCCTGCGCCGGACGCGGATGGCGGCGCCCCTGGGCCTGACGCCGCAGGTGGCGCTGGCGGAAAGCCCGGCGCTGCTGGAACCGGTGACGGGCATCGACCTGCATGCCTGGGTCGGCGCGGCCGAGCGGCCGGAATTCCGGCGCCAGACCCGGCTGCTGTCGTTGATCTGGCACGGGCTCGGCGCGCCGGTCCGGGTGACCGAGGAGCCGGACCGGCACCATTTCGACGTGATCGACGGCTTGGCCGAGGCCGCTTCGCCGCTGATGGAGGCGGTGCTGGGCGGGATCTGAAACGACCGGCATGGGGGTGGCCTGCACTCCCGGAGCGGGTGCGAGCAATCCGGTC